>NZ_JAMTDV010000033.1 GCF_023806565.1 Accumulibacter sp.
GGGACGGCATGGCGCATGAGGAAGCCGACGATCTTCTTCGGCAGCGAGGCAGTGAACTGGCGCGCCGACAGATTGACCGCCACCCGCACGTGCGACAGCCCCTGATCGAGCCAGTCGCGCACCTGCAGACAGGCGGCATCGAGCACCCAGTCACCGATCTGGTTGATCAGCCCGGTTTCCTCGGCCACCGGAATGAATCTCGCGGGTGGAATCAGACCGTGTTCCGGGTGCTGCCAGCGTAACAGGGCTTCTGCCCCGGCGATTCGTCCGCTGGCCAGATCGAGTTGCGGCTGGTAGAGCAGATGCAATTCGCCGCGCTCGCTGGCGCGACGCAAGCCGCCCTCGAGCTTGAACTGCTCGAACGACCGCTGGTTCATTTCCTGCGAATAGAAAACATGTGAATTGCTGCCACGTTTCTTGGCTCGGAACATGGCGACGTCCGCATTCCTCAGCAAGGTTTCGGCATCGCGGCCATCATCGGGAAAAATGCTGATGCCGATGCTGGCGGACAGCAGGATCTCGTGTCTTTCCAGGAAAAACGGTTCAGCCAGTGCGGCAAGCACCTTTCGCGCCACCTGCCCGGCGTGCTCGCGGCGGTTGATCTCGGGCAAGGCGATGACGAACTCGTCGCCGCCCAGTCGGGCGACGATGTCCCCCTCGCGCAGAGTCGTCGACAGGCGGCGACTCACCTCACGGAGAATGCAGTCGGCCTGCGTGTGCCCGAAGGAATCGTTGACGTGCTTGAAACGATTGAGATCGAGAAACAGCAAGGCGCCGTGAGTCCGCTGGCGCTGCGCTGCACTCAGCGCCTTTTCGAGCAGCGAGTAGAAGAGATTGCGATTCGGCAGCGAGGTCAGCGAATCGTAATAGGCAAGGCGGTGGATCTGGCGCTCGGCCTCCTTGCGCTCGGTGGTGTCGGAAAAGACGACGAAGTAATGGCGGAGTTCGCCATCGGCATCGCTCAGTGAACCGATTGCCGTCCAGGCGGTAAAGGTGTCGCCGTTCTTGCGCTGCAGCAGAAGCTCGCCGGACCACTCGCCGTCGTCAACGACACTGTCGCAAATCTTCGCTCGCAGCAGCGACTGGCCTTCCTGTCGGAGCAGCAGCCCCGCCGGCTGACCGAGGACTTCGCTTTCGCGGTAACCGGTAATGTTCGAAAATGCCCGATTGACCGAGACGATGGTCTCGCCGGCATCGGCCACCAGCACCGCCTCGTTGTTGCGCGCGAAGATCTTGTCGTGCAGTCGCAGCCTTTCTTCGGCGGCGCGCAGAACGGCGTGCTCCGGCTCGCCTGGGTGATCGCGGCCACCGGCATCGCAGCCGCTTGCGGCAGGATCGGCGAGGCCTGGTTCGGGAAGCATGGCGGGCGTCCGTTACCCTTGGCAAGCGATTCGGGCAGCCGGGAGCAAATCGGCCACCTCTTTGCACACCCGGCGCAGCCGTGCGAAAACGGCTTGGTGCGCGTCGATTTTCTCGCTACACTCGCCTTGCCTGGGCAGTCTCTGACGGGTCGTCAGCAACAGAGGAAGCGTTCCGGCTGCAAGCGGGCCAGCGGAAGCGGTACGCGGTACGCCTCCGCCCGCTTCGACCGCACGCGGCGCCACGAGGACTCCTCCTGGCAAGTCCCGACGCTTGCCGGCAGCCGGCAGCGGACGAGAGAATGGGTCGGAAGCGCGCATGTATCCCATCTCCTGTCTTGCGAAATGCATCCGCCCGCCCGCAGCCCGAAGAATGCGCCTTAGGGCAGGCAGTAGTAGCCTTAAATCATACGCTTTTTGCGCAGTCCGATCGCCATGCACGATAAATTCTTTGGCCCCTTCCGCCTGTTTGCGGCAATTTGCCTGCTTTTCGGTCTTTCATTCCCGGTGCTCGCCGAGGGACTGTTGCGCCTGGCGACGACGACCAGCACGGACAACTCCGGCCTGCTGCGCGCCATCCTGCCGCAGTTCGAACGACAACAAGGCATGCGCGTGCAGGTCATTGCGGTCGGCACCGGCAAGGCGCTCAAGCTGGCCGAGAACGGTGACGTCGATGTCGTCCTGGTGCATGACCGGCAGGCCGAGGATGCCTTTGTCGCTGCCGGGCACGGGGTCGGCCGCCGCGACGTGATGTACAACGACTTCGTCCTCGTCGGGCCGGCCGGCGATCCGGCGCAAATACGCGGTCGCAGCGACGTGCTCGACGCTTTTCGCCAGATCGCCGCCAAACGGGCGCGTTTCGTCTCGCGCGGAGACGATTCGGGGACCGAGCGCATGGAGCTCCGCTACTGGCAGCAACTCGGAATTGCCGCCAAGGGCGCCCCGTGGCATGTCTCGGCCGGACTCGGGATGGGCGAGGTGCTGACGATGGCCGGTGAGATGCAGGCGTATACGCTGGCCGACCGAGCCACCTACGCCAGCTACCGGAGCCGCACGGGCCTCGAAATCCTGGTGCAGGGCGACCAGCGGATGTTCAACCCCTACGGCATCATCGCCGTCAATCCTGCGAAGTACCCGGAACGCAATTTTGCCGGCGCGACCGCGCTGATCGACTGGCTGACCAGTGCCGCTGGACGCGCGGCCATCCGCTCCTTCCGACCCGACGGCGAGCAGTTGTTCTTCGTCACGGCAGATCGCTAGGATTCCCCGGCTTGGCACTCGTCGACGCCAGCGAGGCTGCCCTGCGCCTGCTCTTCTCGGGCGACCCGGAGCTCTGGGGGATCGTGGCGGTTTCGCTGTCGGTCAGCCTGCGCGCGATGCTGCTGGCGATGCCCATCGGCATCGGCATCGGCTATCTGTTGGCGACCGTCGATTTTCCCGGACGGCGAATGCTGATCGTCGTGACGCAGGGGCTGCTGGCATCGCCGACGGTCGTCGTCGGCCTGATCCTCTACCTGCTGCTCTCCCGTCAGGGCGTCTTCGGCCAACTGCAACTGTTGTTCACCCAGACGGCGATGGTCATCGGTCAGGTGCTGATCGCTCTGCCGGTGCTCATCGCTTTCTCGCTGGCGGCGATTCAGAGCGCCGACCCGCGCGCCCGCGAGACGGCGATCGCGCTGGGCGCGGCGGACGCGCGCATCGCCTGGACGCTGCTCGTCGAAGTGCGCTTCGCCCTGATGGCCGCTGTCTGCAGCGCCTTCGGCCGGGTCGTTTCGGAGATCGGCTGCTCGCTGATGGTCGGCGGCAACATCGCCGGGGTGACGCGCAACATTCCGACGGCGATCGCGCTCGAAACGAGCAAGGGCGAGTTTGCGCAGGGAATCGCCCTCGGCATCGTTCTCCTGCTCGTCGCGCTCGGAATCAACTCGGCTTTTGCCTTTTTCCAGGGAGAATCGCGGCGATGAGCCTGTTGCGCGTGTCGGCGCTCGCCAAGTCCTTCGGCGCCCGGCGGCTGTTCGCGATCGACGAGCTGACACTCCTGGCCGGCGCGAGCTACGTGCTGACCGGCGAAAACGGCAGCGGCAAGACCACCCTGCTGCGCATCATGGCCGGTCTCGAAACACCCGACGGCGGCGTCGGTCACTACCGCTCGCGCCGCTTCGACTGGCAGCCGTACCCCGACTGGCTGCGACGGGAAGTGATTTACGTGCATCAGCAACCGTATCTGTTCCATACCAGCATCGCCCAGAACATCGCTTACGGCCTCTGCGCCCGCCGCATCGATCGCCGCCGACGGGAAAGCCTGGTCGCCGGGGCGATCGCCTGGGCACGCCTGGAGCATCTGCTGGCGACGCCCCCGCAGAAACTGTCCGGCGGAGAAAGGCAGCGCGTCGCACTCGCCCGCGCCTGGGTACTGGCGCCCGCGGTTCTCCTGCTCGACGAGCCGACGGCCAGTCTCGACGCCGAGTCGCGGCGACAAACCATCGAGCTGCTGCGCGGATTCGGCAGCGCACGCACGACGACGGTAATCGCCTGCCATGATCGCGACGTCATCGAACTGCCCGACGTGCGACGTCTGGATCTGGCAGGCGGTCAGATCGTCGTCTGAACCTTCCGCATCTCCACCTCCCCCGTACCGCGCCTTACTTCTCGAGCGAGACCTTCACCCCCTCGGCTGCCAGCTTGAGGCTCAGCCCCTTGGTCATCGTCTCGACCTTCATTTCCACGCCCTTCTCGTTCTTCATGACGGCGCTCGTGCCGCCGCCGTACAGGGTGCCGCCGGCGGCGCCAGAAAGGAAGGTCCCTTCGATATCCTCGATATGCTTCAGATTGTAGACCTTGCCCTTCGCCTTGAGGCCGGTACCTCCCACCTCGGCGGCCGAGAGACCATCAATCTTGATCTTGTACGTCTTGCCGTGGAACACTACGTCGCCGCTGCCCCAGGTAAAGCCAATCCCTACCCCGATAGAACCACCGGAAAATTGGATCGTCGCATCGGGCACAGGAGCCTTCTTCGCAGGCTCGGCAGCGCCAGCACCAGCGGTAACCAGGCAAAGAGCGGTAACGGCGATGGTTCTTGAAAACGTGGCAAACATGGCATTGACTCCTCATTCAGGGAAAGGGAATATCCATCATAGCAAGAATCACGGCACTCCTTCCGCTCTCCGCACGGTAAGTTTTTTCCCTTCGAAAGGTCGCCATTGCCGCGCCGATCAGTTGGATCCCTGCGGCGCGCCAAGCACCCGCCGCAGCTGCAGCTTCCCGGCGCCATCGAGAGCGCCAGGACCAAGCAGATGGCTTTCAGCGTGGACTCGGCACCGCCCGGACAGACCATCCACCATCACCGGGTTGCCATGCATGAAGCGCTGCGCTGCCGCGTCGTCCAGGTACACCGGCGGCAGGCTCTGCAGCAGGGCATCAGGCGCCAGTAGCCAGGTTTCGCGCTGCTCTTCGGCAAGCGCCGCCAACCGGTCGAGCGTCACCGCGTCGGCAATCCGCAGCGGGCCGACGGCGACCCGGCGCAGAGCAGTCAAATGGGCGCCGCAAGCGAGCGTGCTGCCGAGATCCTCGGCCAGGCTGCGAATATAGATGCCCTTGCTGCAAGCGATCCGCAAGCGGAAGTGGTCGCCCGAGAAATCAAGCAAGCGGAGCTCGTGAATGATCACCGCACGCGGCGCGCGCTCGACGGCTATCCCCCGC
>NZ_JAMTDV010000034.1 GCF_023806565.1 Accumulibacter sp.
AAGGAGAAGCAGGATGTCTGAATTGACACGTGAAGAAACCGAGGCCCTGATTCAGGAAGTGCTCGAGGTGTATCCCGACAAGGCCCGCAAGGACCGCGCCAAGCACCTGGCGGTCAACGACCAGTCGGTCGAACAATCGAAGAAGTGCATCACTTCCAACCGCAAGTCGCTGCCCGGCGTGATGACCGTCCGCGGCTGTGCCTACGCCGGTTCCAAGGGCGTGGTGTGGGGTCCGATCAAGGACATGATCCATGTCTCGCACGGCCCGATCGGCTGCGGCCAGTATTCGCGCGCCGGTCGCCGCAACTACTACGTCGGCACCACGGGCGTGGACACTTTCGGCACCATGAACTTCACCTCGGATTTCCAGGAGAAGGACATCGTCTTCGGCGGCGACAAGAAACTGGCCAAGCTGATCGGCGAAATCGGGATGCTGTTTCCGCTGCACAAGGGGATTTCCGTGCAATCGGAGTGCCCGATCGGGCTGATCGGCGACGACATCGAAGCGGTCGCCAAGAAAGCCGGAAAGGAAATGAACAAGCCGATCGTGCCAGTGCGCTGCGAAGGCTTCCGCGGCGTTTCGCAGTCGCTCGGGCACCACATCGCCAACGATTCGATCCGCGACTGGGTCCTCGACAATCGCGACGGTCAGGCCTTCGAAGCGACACCCTACGACGTTTCGATCATCGGCGACTACAACATCGGCGGTGATGCCTGGTCATCGCGCATCCTGCTCGAGGAAATGGGACTGCGGGTGGTTTCGCAGTGGTCCGGCGACGGCACCCTGGCAGAAATCGAAAAGACGCCGAAGGTCAAGCTCAACCTTCTGCACTGCTACCGCTCGATGAACTACATCAGCCGTCACATGGAGGAGAAGTACGGCATTCCCTGGCTGGAGTACAACTTCTTCGGCCCGACCAAGATTGCCGAGTCGCTGCGCGCGATCGCCGCGCAGTTCGACGACCACATCAAGGAAGGCGCCGAGCGCGTGATCGCCAGGTACCAGCCGATGATGGAGGCGGTGATCGCCAAGTACAAGCCGCGCCTGCAGGGCAAGACGGTCATGCTCTACGTCGGCGGCCTGCGCCCGCGGCATGTCATCGGCGCTTACGAGGATCTCGGCATGCAGGTCATCGGCACCGGCTACGAGTTCGCTCACAACGACGATTATGACCGCACGATCAAGGAAATGGGGAACGCCACGCTACTCTACGACGACGCCACCGGCTTCGAGCTGGAGGAGTTCATCAAGCGCATGAAGCCCGACCTGGTCGGTTCCGGCATCAAGGAAAAATACGTCTTCCAGAAGATGGGCATCCCGTTTCGCCAGATGCACTCGTGGGACTACTCGGGTCCGTACCACGGTTACGACGGCTTTGCCATCTTCGCCCGCGACATGGACATGGCGATTTCCAACCCCTGCTGGAGCAAGCAGACGCCGCCGTGGAAGAAGCAGCCGGGGGCCGTCAGGCCGGCCGAAGCGGGCGAGCTGAAGAAAGTCGCCTGAGAGAAGATTCCCTCAACTTGTGTCCGCGTCCACAGATGGGTGGCGCGGGCAAAGGAGATGAAGATGCAAGCCGTAGATGACATCAAGCCCTGCTACCCGCTCTTCGGCGACGACGACTACCGGGCGTCGCTGAAGCACAAGCAGGAACTGTTCGAAGAGCGCCATTCACCAGAGAAGGTGCAGGAGGTCTTCCTCTGGACGACGACGCAGGAATATCAGGATCTCAACTTCAAACGCGAGGCGCTGACCGTCGATCCGGCCAAGGCCTGCCAGCCCCTCGGTGCCGTGCTGTGTGCGCTGGGCTTCGAGAAGACGCTGCCCTACGTGCATGGCTCGCAAGGCTGTGTCTCGTATTTCCGGACCTATTTCAACCGCCACTTCAAGGAACCGATCTGCTGCGTCTCGGATTCGATGACCGAAGACGCCGCGGTCTTCGGCGGCCAGAAGAACATGTTCGACGGCCTCGAGAACGCGCGCACCATCTACAAGCCGGAAATGATCGCGGTATCGACGACCTGCATGGCCGAGGTGATCGGCGACGACCTCAATGCCTTCATCAACAACGCCAAGAAGGAAGGGCACGTACCGGACGAGTTCCCGGTGCCCTTCGCGCACACGCCGTCCTTCGTCGGTTCGCACGTCACCGGCTGGGACAACATGTTCGAGGGCATCATGCGCTCGTTCACGCTGAACCACATGGCCGACAAGGCGCCAGGCAAGAACGGCAAGCTCAACTTTGTTCCCGGCTTCGAGACCTACCTGGGCAATTTTCGGGTCGTCAAGCGGATGATGGCGGAAATGGGTGTCGAGGCGACACTGCTCTCGGACCCGACCGAGATTCTCGACACGCCCGCCGACGGCGAGTTCCGGATGTACGCCGGCGGTACAACGCAGGACGAAATCAAGGATGCGCCGAACGCGATCAGCACCGTGCTGCTGCAGCCCTACCAGCTCGAAAAGACGAAAAAGCTGGTCGAGAACACCTGGAACCATGAGGTGCCCAGGCTCAACATCCCGATGGGCGTCGACTGGACAGACGAGTTGCTGATGAAGGTCTCGGAACTGACCGGCAAGCCGATTCCAGAATCGCTGGCCAGGGAGCGTGGGCGCCTGGTCGACATGATGTCCGATTCGCACGCCTGGCTGCACGGCAAGAAGTTCGCCCTCTACGGCGATCCAGACTTCGTCATGGGAATGGTCAAAATCCTCTTCGAGTGCGGCGCCGAGCCGACACACGTGCTCAGCCACAACGGCAGCAAACGCTGGCTGAAGGCGATGGAGAAGATGATCGCCGAAAGCCCCTTCGGCGGCAGCGCCAAGGCCTACATCGGCCTCGACCTCTGGCACCTGCGGTCACTGTGCTTCACCGACAAGCCGGATTTCCTGATCGGCAACAGCTACGGCAAGTTCATCCAGCGTGACACCCTGCACAAGGGCAAGGACTTCGAGGTGCCGCTGATCCGCATCGGATTCCCGCTGTTCGACCGTCACCATCTGCATCGCCAGACGACACTCGGCTACGAAGGCGCGATGCAGGTGGTCACCACCCTGGTCAATGCGGTGCTCGAGCATCTTGACGCCGAAACGATGGGCATGGCCACCACCGACTACAACTTCGATCTGGTGCGCTGAGTGCGCTGAACCGGCCAGACGGGGACGTTCGCCGTTCCCGTCGCCAACTGCAAGGGAAAGTCCCATGGCCAACATCATGGTCCGCAAGACGGGCGTCGGTGCCTACTCGTTCTACCTGCCGAAACGCGATCTGGAGGACGCCATCGTTGCGATGGAATACGACAGTGCCGACAAGTGGGGCGGCGAGATCCGGCTCAACAACGGTGGCATCTACTACATTGAACCGCAGGCCCTGCCTGCACGTTTCCCGATCTCGCTGCGCGCCAGGCGACTGGATGCAGCAGAGTAGGACCTGCAACGGAGAATTAGCTCATGGCAATGAAAATCATCCAGGCCGAATGCACATCCTGTGGCGACTGCAAGCCGGTCTGCCCGACCAGCTCGATCACCAGCAAGGCGGGCATGTACAAGATCAACGTCGACACCTGCACCGAATGCGAAGGCGAGTTCGATTCGCCGCGCTGCCTCGATGCCTGTCCGGCAGGCGAATCCTGCATCGTCTTTCTCTAGCTTCCGGGGTGGCTCTGATGGCACAGTCGATCAGCCGCGAAGCGGCGCTGCGCGTTGCCCTTGCCGCCCGCGAACTGGGTGGCCTGCGGGTACGGGAACTGGTCTCGGCCCTGGTCGAGCGACTGGAGCTGCCACTGACCGAGGCGAAACTCGCCACCATCACGGTGGCCGACCTGCAACTCCTGCTGCAGGGGGACGACGTGATCGAGAGCGAGGTTTCGCGCGAGCAGCTCAAGCAGGCGGTTCGCCTGCTCTGGGGCGAAGGCATCGCCAACCGCGATCTGCCGCCGGTGGCAAGCTACGCCGAAGGCGACATGCCCGGTTCGATCCGCGTCGCCTGCGCCTCGAACCGCGAGCAATGGCTCGACGGTCACTTCGGGTCCTGCGAGCGCTTCCTGGTCTACCAGGTGTCGCCGGAGGAAGTGCGGCTGATCGACGTGCGACCGACGCTCGCCGCCGACCACGCCGAGGATCGCAACGTCGCACGTGCGGCGCTGATCGATGACTGCCAGATCGTCTACGTCCAGTCGATCGGCGGCCCGGCGACGGCCAAGGTCGTGCGCGCCGGCGTCCATCCGGTCAAGGTCGCCAACCGCGGAGACCCGGGCGGCGAAGCACGGCAGGCGCTGGCCCAGTTGCAGCAGGCCTTGCGCCATCCGCCGCCATGGCTGGCCCGCATCATGGGGGTCGAAGCCGGCTCGCTCGCGCCCTTCGCCGCCGCTCTCGCCACCGGGGAGGCATGATGGCTGCCGGCGATGAATAGTGACTCCCATTGGCAGCATCTGTCGTGCCAGGTCGCCGAACTCTGCGTGCGCGTCCCTGCCAGCGCCGGACCGGCGGTGCTCGCCAGGGATCTGGCGGCGCTGGCTCCGGAGCTGACGTTTCGCCAGGTCCTGTCGCGCGGCGGCTGGTATCGCCTGGGCGGCGTCGTCGATGCGAGCAACGCCCATCTTTCGGACAACATCCAGACCTGGGCCGAGCAGGAACTGGCCGCGCACGACGACGACATGGCTGCGCTCTGCGACGACCACGCCGGGCGGGGACTGCGGGCGACGCGCCTTACCGGTCGAACGCACTATTTCGTCGCCGCCACGGGGTCCGGCGCCACCGACTTCGTGCAGATCGAGATCGAGGAACTGCAGGAAGTGGTTTGTCATTCGCTGTTCGCAGCGGAAGGTCTGCCGTCGGGAATCGAGGAGTTGATCGAGCCGATCGGAACGTCCTTCGCCTGCCATGCTGCCGGCGAGCCGATCGGCACGCCCTTCCTGCGCCTGCGCAGGTTGACGCCGATGGCCGACTTCCTCGCCCGCATGCGCGTGCAGAAAGCAGAAGCGCAGCCGATCCATCGATTCGTCGAAGCCTGGGAAGCCAGCAGCGCCGGCGCCGCGACGCAGTT
>NZ_JAMTDV010000035.1 GCF_023806565.1 Accumulibacter sp.
ACGCCCACCCCGACCGGCCGTTGACATGCATACGTCTTAATCAGAGTTTCCTTAATGGGCGCCGGGCGGCACTGACCGCAGAGTTGGAGCGCATCACACGCCCCCAGCCCGTGCTCGCGAATGTGCAACCGAAGTGGATAGGATCGGGACTCGAGTATCGAGGGCAAATGTCCGTGCACTGGCACTATATCGACATCCACATCGACCTTCTGCGGCGGTTGTGGGCTGAGTTCCCGGAGCGTCGAGGTGCAATGGCGAAGGCCATTGGTCGCTTCGGCACCACTCGTACCTACGTCGCCAAAACGGTTGCCGAGTTGTTCCCTGGCCAGCCAATGGCGTGGGCACAGCGCTATAGCCGGACGCTGATGGAAGGTTGGTATGTGGATACCAACCTGAACCGCGAACGGATGCGTAGAATCCTCCCGGCGGCAGTCCGAGCCGCCGGGCTCGAGTGAGGAGAGGACGTGAAGATCTACTGGCGCGCCACAAAGGTTGCTGGTTGATCTTGCGCAAGTCCGCGAAGCGCAAGCGCCGACCGAAGCCTCATACACTTGTGGTCAACGTCACTCGGTTTTCATCGGCAATAGAGGAGCAGCCGGCGAGCGCGACCGAGCGATCTGGTTTTGTGGCGTCAGTCAAAGATGCCTCGCCCACTTCATTCGCGCGCGCAGTTGGGAACTGCGTGGGCATGACTGAACCATTGTCGCCGAGCGGGACTTGGCAGCGGCCCGCAAGAGCGCCACGAGGCCGACGAGTCATCCCCGCCGGCGCAACGCCAGGCTCAGGCCGGATGCCGCGATCACCGCCATCCCGACCGTCGCCACCAGATCCGGCAACTGGTCGAAGACCAGCCAGCCGAGCAATGTCGCCCATACGAGCTGGACGTAGAGCAGCGGCGAGAGCAGCGAGGCGGGCGTTTCGCGGAAAGCACGGATCAGCAGGAAATGGCCAAGACCGCCATATACGCCGAGCGAAACGATCTGCAGCCCCTGCCCCAGGGTTGGCAGTCGGCCATCCCAGGAGATCGGCACGGCCGGCGACAGCACGAGAGTCCCGATCAGAGCCGTGTAGAACAGCAGGCGCAGCGGCGACTCGCTCGCCACCAGCTTGCGCGTCAGAATCTGGTACGCGGCGTAGCACAGCGCCGCCGCCAGCGCGTAGGCGACACCCGGGCCGGTCAGCGCGTTGCCGGGGCGGGCAATCAGCAGCACTCCGGCGAAACCCGCGAAGGTCGCCAGCCAGGCTCGCCGGCGGACCCTTTCGCCGAGCAGCGGCCCGGCCAACAAGGCCACCAGCAGAGGCGCGACGAAAAACAGTGCGGTCGCCTCGGCGAGCGGCAGCACGCGCAGCGCCAGTTGCCCGAGCAGCGTGACGCCGGCCAGCGTCAGGCCGCGCAGGCTCATCAGCCACGGCCGCCGGGTGACGACGAGCTCGCGCCCGAGGCTGGGCGCGATCGTCGCCAGCATGATCAGCAAGTGCACGAGATAGCGCGCCCAGACCAGCAGCGGCACCGCCAGAAAGACGCTCAGATGCTTCGCCGTCGCGTCCAGCAGCGAGAACAGGAGCAGCGCCGTCAGGCAGAGCAGGACGCCGCGCAGCGGCGCGGCGTCCTGGCTATCGGCCATAGGCAACCCAGCGATTGAAGCAGGCGCGGGCGCTGTCGATGATCTCGCCGGCGGTCAGCCCGATCGGCCCGCAACCGTCGGCGACGCGCTGATCCGCCGCCGCACCGTGCACATGCACCGCTGCCAACAGGGCTTCGAGCGCCGGCCAGCCCTGTGCCAGAAGCGCGACGATGAGGCCGCTGAGCACGTCGCCGGTTCCGGCCGAGGCGAGGCCGGGATTGCCGGTGGTATTCACGAACCAGCGACCGTCGGGCGTGGCGATGACGCTGCCGCAACCCTTGAGCACCACCAGCGCGCGATACCGGGCGGCCATTTCGCGGGCAGCGCCAGCGCGGTCGGCCTGCACCAGAGCGGTATCGCTGGCGAGCAGACGCGCCGCTTCGCTCGGATGCGGCGTGAGCAAGGTCGCCACCTGGCGGTCGTGGCGCGCGGCCACGGCCTGCTGCAGGCGGCTTTCGCGCGCGAGCAGGTTGAGCGCGTCGGCATCGAGCACGAGCGGCAGGTCGAGTGCGATCGCGCGCGTCAGTAGCGCCGCCGCTTCTTCGCCGGCGCCCATCCCGGGCCCGCAGGCAAGCGCCGTCAGCGCGGCGGCGAACAGCGCCTCGGGCTGGCGCAGCATCAACTCGGGCTGGACCGGGTCGATCGCGGGCGCCTGCCGATCGAGCAGACCGAGATAGACGCGCCCGCTGCCCAGGTGCAGCGCGGCGCGGCCAGCGAGGAACAGTGCGCCGACCATGCTGCTCGCGCCGCCGACGATGCCGGCGCTGCCGTGGCTTCCCTTGTGCGAGTTGCGCGCACGCGGACGCAGCCAATCGACGAACAGGTCGCTGCCGACCGTGCGCGCAGTCGGCTTCGCCAGTCGCTCGGCGTCGAGGTCGAGCGGGGCGACCGAAATCAGGCCGCAGTGGTCGGGACCGTCGGCGGTGTGCATCCCCGGCTTGGCGGCGAGAAAGGTGATGGTGTGGCTGGCGTGTATCGTCGTGCCACAGAGTTTGCCGGTATCCGCGTCGAGTCCGCTCGGACAGTCGAGCGCGAGCAGCGGGCAGCGATCGCGCGCGGCGAGCGCGTTGGCAGCCAGCACGAGTTCGCCGTAGTGGCCACTGACTGGCCGCTGCAAGCCGATGCCGAAGAGGCCATCGATGATCAGCGCCCAGCGCTGACCGGACGGAATGCTGTCCAGCACGCTGCCGCCCTCGTCGAGGTAGCGCTTGCAGGCGGCCGCCGCGTCCTTCGGCAGGCGGCTGGGCTCGCCGGCGAAAACCAGGCTGACCGCAAACCGCCGGTCGCGCAGATGACGCGCGGCGACGAACGCGTCGCCGCCGTTGTTGCCGGGCCCGGCAAGAATCAGCAGCGCGCCTCCCTGCAGGCGGCAGAGGGAAGTCGCCAGTTCGGCGGCGGCCAGCCCGGCGCGCTCCATCAGCGGTTGCTCGGCGGCAGTCCTCTCGATGCTGCGCAGGTCCGCGGCGCAATACAGTGCTTGTGAACGGGTGCCTGTCTTCATTGGCGGATCCTAGTCCAAAGGTCGATCGAAAATTCGCTTCGCGCTGCGCACCGTTCGGCTGTGGATGCTTACCGTATCGTCGATCCGGCGCGCGTAGCCACCGGCCATCGTCACGGCCACCGGCACGCGCCGCTGGCGGCAGGCTGCGAGCACCATCTCGTCGCGCGCCGCGAGGCCGTCGAAAGTCAGCGCCAGCCGCCCGAGGCGATCGTCGTGATAGGGATCGGCGCCAGCCAGGTAGATCACCAGGTCCGGCCGCGCCCGCCGGAATACCTGCTCGATCGCCTCCGCCAGTTGCTGCAGATACGCGGCATCGCCGGTGCCGTCGGGCAGCTCGACGTCGAGATCGCTGCTCGCCTTGACGAACGGAAAGTTGCCCGCCGCGTGCAGCGAGCAGGTGAAAGTGCGCGCATCATCGGCGCAGATGCGGGCCGTGCCGTTGCCCTGATGCACGTCGCAATCGACCACTGCGACGCGCCGCACCAGCCCTTCCGCCTGCAGCACGCGCGCCGCCACCGCGGCATCGTTGAACACGCAGAAGCCCTCGCCGTGCGCGGCGTGCGCGTGATGCGTGCCGCCCGCCAGATTCACCGCGCAGCCGTCGAGCAGCGCCGTACGACAGGCGGCGATGGTCGCTCCCGCCGAGCGCCGCGACCGTTCGACCATCGCCGCGCTCCAGGGAAAACCGATGCAGCGCTGCTCGTCGGCGCTGAGCTCGCCCCGGATCACCCGCGCCACATAGCCCCCGTCGTGCGCCAGGCACAGCTCGTCGCTGCTGGCAGCGAGCGGCGTCTGGAAATCGTCGTCCGCAAATTCGCCACAGGCTCGCAGCCGTTCCCGCAGGCGCGCGTACTTCTCCATCGGAAAGCGGTGGCCGGCGGGCAAGGGCAGAACGAAAATGTCGGTATAGAACAGTTTCACGAGTCACGGTGGCAGGAAGCGGGCCCGATTCTAGTCCACCTCCGACCTGCCCGGGGCATTGCGTGAGCACGCGGCCAGGCGTTCGGCCAACGGCGGCCCCGCCTCCGCAGACGGGAGCTGCCGCGCGCTCGGCTATAATCGCGCTGTTCCTTCCCGCAACGCAGCTCCGCCTGCCCTTCTCTGCCCCCCGCCATGGCCACGCTCCTGTTTCTCCGCGGTGCTCCCGCATTTTCGTCGTTTCGCCTGCAACGCCTGCAGCAACAAATGGCAGCGGCCGTGCCGGGAGTGCGCATCGTCGCCGCCGACTACTGGCACTTCGTCGCCATCCGCGAGGAACCGACAGCAGCCGAGCGCCGCCAGCTCGGTGCCCTGCTCGAAGAGCTTCCCGACCGGGGCGACGACAGCGGCGAGCTGTTCCTGGTGACGCCGCGCATCGGCACGATCTCGCCCTGGTCGTCGAAAGCCACCGACATCGCGCGGATCAGCGGCCTGCAGACCGTCGAGCGCATCGAGCGCGGCATCGCCCATCGCCTCGACGTGGGCAGGCGCAGGCTCTCCACCAGCGAAAGGGAGCGCCTCGCCGCGCTGCTCCACGATCGCATGCTGGAAACCGTGCTCGACGACTTCGCGTCGACCGCCAATCTCTTCCGCCACTTCGCACCACGTGCCCTGGACAGCGTCGACTTGCTGACCGGCGGTCGTTCGGCGCTGGTCGAAGCCAATTCGCGGCTGGGGCTGGCGCTTTCCGACGACGAGGTCGATTACCTGCTCGATCTGTTCGCCACGGCAGGGCGCAATCCGACCGACGTGGAGCTGATGATGTTCGCGCAGGCCAACTCCGAGCACTGCCGGCACAAGATTTTCAACGCTTCCTGGCAGATCGATGGCGAGCCGCGCAGCGAAACGCTGTTCGGCATGATCCGCGAGACGCACCGGGCGCATCCGGCGGG
>NZ_JAMTDV010000036.1 GCF_023806565.1 Accumulibacter sp.
TCGCAGCGCTTTGCCGAGCAGAGGAATCTTGACCGCCGCGTTTTCATCGCCGCGCAGGCGATGACTACCGACCGTCCTGGAACCTTCGAGAAGCGCAGCATGATCGCCCTGGTCGGCGCCGACATGAGCCGCGAGGCAGCCGATCTGGTCTACGAGCAGGCGGGCATCGGGCCTGGCGATGTCGATGTCGTTGAACTGCACGATTGCTTCGCGCAGAACGAAGTGCTCACCTACGAGGCGCTGCGCCTGTGTCCCGAAGGCGGCGCCGAGAAGTTCGTCGCCGACGGCGACAACACCTATGGCGGGCGGGTGGTCACGAATCCGTCGGGGGGCCTGCTCTGCAAGGGTCACCCGCTGGGGGCAACCGGTCTTGCGCAGTGTGCGGAACTCGTCGAACAGCTGCGCGGCGAAGCCGGCGCACGCCAGGTCGCCGGCGCGCGCACCGCCCTGCAACACAACCTCGGTCTCGGTGGCGCCTGTGTCGTGACGCTTTACCAGCGCGCCGCCTGATCGGGGGGTGCGCCGCAAGGTCTGCCGCCTGGTAGACTCCTCCCCTGAGCGAGGCAGGACCTGCGGCCGAGGAGGGCGCAGGTGCGCCGCAGTCGACAGCTTCCGATCACGCAGCGGCGGGCGCCGCTGTGGCGCTCAGGTGGGGAAGGGGAGCGAACCCTCGAGCGAAATCTCCGGCTCAGGCTTGCCGAACAGATAGCCTTGGTAGGCATGGCAGTTGTGCGCCGCGAGGAAGGTCCGCTGCTCCTTGGTTTCCACCCCTTCGGCGATGACGTTGAGTCCGAGGCTGTGCGCGAGGGAGACGATGGTGCGGGCGATCACGGCATCATTGGGATCGGTGAGCACGTCACGGACGAATGACCGGTCGATCTTCAACTGGTCGAACGGCAGGCGCTTGAGGTAGGCGAGCGACGAATAGCCGGTGCCGAAATCGTCGAGCGAAAAGCCGACCCCTCTGCTTCGCAGCAGGGTCATCCGGGTGATGATTTCCTCGACGTCCTTCAGCAGCATGCTTTCGGTGAGTTCGAGCTTCAGTCGCCTGGGGTCGGCTTCGCTGTTTTCGAGTACCGCCAACAGCTGGTCGACGAAATCTGCCTGTCGAAACTGGCGGGCACTGACGTTGACAGCCAGCGTGAGGTGCGCGAATTCGGGCTTCTTCGCCCACGCGCTCAGCTGCGCGCAGGCGGTTTCCAGTACCCAGAGGCCGAGCGGAATGATCAGGCCGGTTTCTTCCGCAAGCGGAATGAACTCGGCGGGGGAAACCATTCCGCGTAGCGGATGTTGCCAGCGCACCAGTGCCTCCGCTCCGAAGACGCGCCCGAGGTGATCCACCTGCGGCTGATAGTGGAGCACGAAGTGGCCTTCCTCGAGGCTCTTGCGCAGATCGGCTTCCATCGCCACGCGTGCAGCGACGACCGTCTGCATTTCCGCGTCGAAGAAGCGCAGGGCGTTGCGACCTGCGCCCTTGGCCTGATACATGGCGAGATCGGTCTGTTTCAGCAGTTCGTCCACGGAACTTGGCCTGTCGCCGAAGATGGTGACGCCGATGCTCGGAGTGCTGTGGTGCGCGTGCTCGCCGAGCAGATAGACCTGGTTGAGTGCTGCCAGAATCTTCTCGCCGACCGTTTCGGCCTGTTTGCTGGCCTCCAACGGCGTTTCGCTCAGGTCTTCGAGCATCACCACGAATTCGTCACCGCCCAGACGGGCGACGGTGTCGCTTTCGCGGACGCAGTCCCGCAGACGCTGTGCAACCTGCTGCAGGAGCAGATCGCCCTTGTCGTGGCCGAGTGTATCGTTGAGATCCTTGAAGTCGTCCAGGTCGATGAAGAACAGAGCACCCAGGCGCTTGTTGCGGCAACTGGTCGCCAGCGCGTGCTGCAGCCTCTCCAGCAGAAGGCGACGGTTGGGCAGATTGGTCAGGGGATCGGAAAAGGCCAGTTGCTGGATTCTCTCTTCGCTTTGTTTGGGCAGGGTGAGATCCGAAAAGATGGCGACGTAGTTGCTCAGACGGCCTTGTGCGTCCTTCACGGCGGCGATGGAAATCCATTCCGGAAAGATCTCGCCACTTTTGCGCCGGTTCCAGATTTCGCCCTGCCAGCGCCCGCTGTGGACAATGCTGTCCCACATGTCCCGATAGAAACCCCTGTCCTGATGGCCGGACTGCAGCATGCGCGGATTGCGCCCGATGACCTCGCTCGCGTCGTAGCCGGTGATTTCGCTGAAGGCGCGATTGACCGCGATGATGCTGCCGTCCGGCTGGGTAATGATGACGCCCTCGGCAGCACTCTCGAATACGGTGGCGGCCTGGCGCAGATGGTCTTCCATGCGCTTGCGTTCGGTGATGTCGAGCATGACGCCAACCAGCCCGCCAACGGTGCCGTCGGGCTGGCTGAAAGTGGCCTTGTGGAACATCACGTCGCGTACCTCACCGTTGGCGTAGCGGACCTGGCTTTCATAGATCTGGAAGCCGGTCCTCGCGAGGAGTTCGCGGTCCGCGGCGAGATATTGTTCGGCCAGTTCGGGCGGAGCAACGTCGTGCGGCCGCCTGCCGATCAATTCGCTCCGTGACTTGCCGACGACGGCCTCGAACGCCCGGTTGCAGCCCAGGTAACGACATTCTGCGTCCTTGTAGAACACTGGCCCTGGAATTGCACCGATCAACTGGTTGAGCAGGTGCAGCTGCTGCGACAGTTCCGCCGTTCGCTCTGCGACTCGTGCCTCCAGTTCCTCGTGGCTGCGGCGCAGCGCTTCATCGGCCCGCTTGAAGGCGGTTCGGTCGTCGAGGATCCACACCGTTCCCTGCGTGGGATGAACGGGATCGCTGACGTAGCCGATGACGTTCATCCACAGATCGCTGCCATCCTGCCGGCGCAGGTACATCTCGGTCTGGAAAGGCTGTGCGGCCGACAACAATGGCGCCGCCACGCGCACCACCTCCTCGTATTCCGCGTCCGATCGGCACAACAGACGTGCCGGCCTGCCAATGGCTTCATCCCCGACAAAACCGAAGGTTTCGGCGAACTTGCGGTTGTGGTGCGCGATCATGCGGTCGCGGGTGAGCAGGATGCCAACCGGGGCGTTGGCCATCATCGCTTCCAGTTCGCGCATCGCGATCCGGAGTTGCTCGCGCGAGTTCCGCTCCTGCTCGATGTCCTCGACGATCCACACGACCCCACTTTCGGCGCGCTCGAGATCCAGCGGCTGCGCGAAGTAGTGGCACCACACCAGGCTGCCGTCCTTGCGCCGCAGGCGACTTTCCGCCGAATACGTCAGGCCGCTTTCCAGCAATGGCGCCGACGCCTTGACGAAAGCGCGGTAGGCGGCTACGTCGGGAAATAGGGATACGCCGTGCATGCCGGCGAGTTCGTTCGGCGCATAGCCGAGAATTGCTTCGACCCGATGATTGCAGCGCCGCAGCTGATTTCCCTGCGAGTAGACGATGCCGACGGAAGCGTTGGTGAAGATCGCCTGCAGTTCCCGGAGTGCCTGCCGTTGCGCCTCCTCGGCCAGACGCAGTCGGGTGACGTCGGTTCCCGTACCGATGAAGCCGAGAAATGCGCCATCGGGTGCGAACCTCGGCTTGCCGTTCAGGTGAATCGTGATCCGGCGTCCGTCCGGGTTGGCGATTTCGTACTCAAAGTCGCGAAAGGCACGGTGATTGACCAGATCGTCCAGGTGACGACGCCATTGTGTCTGCGTCAGGTCGCCGCCGAACTGCGCGGCCACCTCCTGCCGGGTCTTGCCAAGGAAGCGGCTCGGCGGCTGTCCGGTCACTTCGAAAAACCGTTCGGAGATGTAGACGAAGCGGAGCGACGCATCCATTTCCCAAAACCAGTCGGAAGCGGATTCGGCGATCACGCGGAAACGATCTTCGCTTTCGCGCAGCGCATCTTCCACGCTGCGGCTGGCTTGCCCATTGGTGCCGGCTTCGCCCAAGGGACGGTGGTGATCGCGGCGTTGACGCCCGACGGGCGATCGGCTCATGGTCGCAGTACCGAAAACATTTCTCGTTTCCCTGGCAGACGGTGGTTGCGGGCCTGTACCTGGAGATCCACGGTTACTGTGTACTCACTATAAACGGAAATCGCCATGACTACGTCACGAGGGAACGCTGGCAGGCCCGCTGCCACCGTGACGCTCGTGCCATTTTCGCGAGAAACGGCCGTTTCCGGCAATACTTTCGCCCAATCGTTCGCAAGGGGAGTTCGCTCGCCGAGGTGTCGGACCCGGCGCCAGTCTCTTGGCCTTGCAGAAACTCGGAGCGAAGGTAGCGATGCCGGCCTGCCACGCGCGCAGCGCGAAGAACCTGGCTGCGTTACGCTTGTCCAAGTTCCCTTGGTCTGGTGCCTTGCCGGGCCCGGGAAAAGCGGGGTGCGCGGGGCGAAGGCGATACGAGCAGCGCCAGGTCCGCGGGATCGCGTTGCCTCGGCGCAGTCAGTCGGTTTATTGACGAGGAGCGAGGAAATGACGATCGCCCCCAACATTCTTGCCGTGGTACTGGCAGGCGGCGAGGGTTCGCGTCTGCATCCGCTGACGCAGCATCGTTCCAAACCCTCGGTTCCTTTCGGCGGCCGCTTCCGCATCGTCGACTTCGTCCTGTCGAACCTGGTCAATTCCAAGATCTTCGCGATCTACCTGCTGGTCCAGTACAAGTCGCAGTCACTGATCGAGCACATCCGGCGGTCGTGGGTGCTCTCGCCGATCTTCTCGCAGCAGTTCATCACCGTGGTTCCGCCGCAAATGCGCGAGGGTCCGGAATGGTTCCAGGGAACCTCCGACGCGGTCTATCAGAACCTGGGGCTGATCGAGAAACATGCGCCGGATCTTGTCGTGGTTTTTGGTGCCGACCACATCTATCGCATGGACGTGCGCCAGATGATCGTTTTTCACATGAGCCGCGGTGCCGATGTCAGTATCGCCGCGCTGCCGGTGCCGATCGCAACTGCGTCGGCGTTCGGCATCATCGACG
>NZ_JAMTDV010000037.1 GCF_023806565.1 Accumulibacter sp.
AGGAACAGCTCCATGGCGCGCAGGACGCCGTAGGAATAGTCGGAAGCGATCTCCAGCGCAAAGCGGTGGGCCCGGGCCCGGGCTTCGCTTGGCGGAATTCCGTGCGAAGCCGCTTCCGCAGCGATCGCAGCGCGTACCGACTCGCCAGCGAGCACTGCGTCCACCTGCGTATTGCGGTGCGAGATGTCGGGGCCGATCGCCATCTGTCGCTGGCGGCGAAAGTGCACGCGCAGCACGCGCACGAGCTTGCGCAGTGCTGCTTCCTCGCCAAGTCCTCCGTGCAGCAGATCGCTGAGCAGGATCGGCGAGTTGTAGCGTACCAGGACATTGCGGCCGTGCAGCAGAATCGCCAGCAACTGCCGCCATGGGCCGGTGGCGCTCCAGGTCTCGGAAAACAGCGCCTTGAGCACCGACTCCTGCTTGTCCGGGCTGCGCCCCCAGAGAATGAGCACCGGCACGAGCTGCACGTCGATCGTCGCGTCTGCCACCGCCTGCTGCATCACGCTGCGCAGCAGAGGCGAGTAGACGCCTGCGCGCGCCCGGCCGGCGACGCTGCGGTCGCGATTCAGGAAGAAAAAGGAGCGGGGCAGACGTTGTCCGCCGAGGACCAGCGGCGCTTCGGCGCGTGGCAGCCCGCAGCGTCGCGATTCTTCCAGGAGGACCAGCAGGTTGGAGAGGTGCCGATCCTGCAACACGTAGCAGACCGGCTTTGCGGGGTCGAGGCCAAGGTCCTGGCGGTCCACGGGAAAAACCGTGGTCCGCACCCAGGTGTACAGCAGGCGGCGAGCCATCGGGAGAAACCAGCCGGACACCCGTAGCCTCTCCGCCATGGCCGCAACGCCGGTCTTTGGCCGCTTATTCCTCTTCGACGACCTTGTGCTGCGAGGCCAGCTGTTGCTGTGTCGCTGGCGGCACCTGCGCGTAGTGCGAGAAAGCGATGCTGTAGGAGCCCTGGCCGCCGGTCAGTGACTTGAGGCGTGACTGGTAGCCTTCCAGCTCGGCCAGCGGTACCTGACCGGTGATCGCCATGGTGCCCGGGCCGCGCGGCTGGGTGCCGGTCAGGTGACCGCGCTTGCTGGAAAGGTCGCCGGTGAGATCGCCTGTCGTGGCATCCGGTGCCAGGATTTCGATATCGACCACCGGTTCGAGAACGATTGGTTTGGCGGCGCGAATCGCTTCAACCGTGGCCTTGCGGGCAGCGGTGAAAAAGGCGATGTCCTTGCCATCGACGGGGTGCGATTTGCCGTCATGCACGGTCACTCGCAGGTCCTCGACCGGGAAGCCGGCGACGACGCCGTCGGCAAGCGCCTGGCGGACACCCTTTTCGACCGCCGCCATGAACACTCCGGGGATGACGCCCCCCTTGACGATGTCGACGAATTCGAATCCGGCGCCCCGTTCGAGTGGTTCGACGCGCAGCATCACTTCCCCGAACTGACCGGCGCCACCGCTCTGCTTCTTGTGCCGGCAATGCCCTTCGGCGGCCGCGGTAATCGCTTCCCGATAGGCGATCTGCGGTGGTTTGGTGTCGAGTTCGAGCTTGTACTGCTGCGCCAGGCGCGTGAGCTTGGCGCGCAGGTGCATCTCGCCGATACCGCGAATCACCGTCTCGTTGGTCGTCGGATGACGTTCAACGATGAAGCACGGATCCTCGACCTCGAGCTTGTGCAGGATTTCGAACAGCCGCTGCTCGTCCGCCTTGCGCCGTGCGTGAACCGCCAGGCCCTGCATCGGTTGCGGGAACTCGAGCGGCTTCAGGTGAATGTGATCCTCGTCGTGCGAGTCGTGCAGAACGCAGTCGAACTCTATCTCCTCGACCTTGGCGATCGCCCCCAGGTCACCCGGTACCAGCGTCTCGGCTTCGACATATTCCTTGCCCTGCAGACGATAGGCGTGGCCGACCTTGAACGGGCGCTTGCTGTCGCCCACGAAGAGCTGCGAATCCTTCCGGATCGTTCCCTGATGCACGCGGAAAACGCCCACCTTGCCGATGAAGGGATCGCTGATCACCTTGAAGACGTGCGCCAGAACGTGCTTCTGCGGATCGGGTTCGGCTGCGA
The DNA here is from genome assembly GCF_023806565.1 of Accumulibacter sp. Lineage (GTDB taxonomy): Bacteria > Pseudomonadota > Gammaproteobacteria > Burkholderiales > Rhodocyclaceae > Accumulibacter. Next base: position 2,061 of record NZ_JAMTDV010000037.1, read on the forward strand.
AAGCCTCCGCCGGCCCGCCGGGCTCGCCGCGATAAAACGGCGGCGGGTTGCCCTCCGCCGGATTGGGCGCCAGCTTGGCGAGCACGTCGAGCAACTGCGGGATCCCGGCCCCGGTCCTTGCCGAAACGAAGAGAATCGGAATCAGGTGGCCGGCACGCAGCGCTTTCTCGAATGGCAGGTGCAATTCTTCCGGGCTCGGATCGACCCCATCATCGAGGTATCTTGCCAGCAGATCTTCGTCTTCCTCGACGATCTGGTCGATCAACGCGCGGTGCGCAGCCGCTACCGACTCGAAGTCGCTCTCGCCATCATCGTGGCCGAGCAGTTCGACGACCTCGCTGGCATGCTTGGCCGGGAGATCGAGCAGCATGCACTCGCGACCGAAACGCTCGCGGATCTCGCCGACCAGTGCCGGCAGGTTGACGTTCTCGGCGTCGATCTTGTTGATCACGATCATCCGGCAGACGCCACGTGCTGCCGCCAGTTTCATCATGCGCTCGCTCGACAGTTCGATGCCGTTCTGCGCATTGATCACCACCAGCGCCGTGTCAACCGCGGCGAGGGCAGCGATGGCCTGACCGGCGAAGTCGGGAAAGCCGGGAGTGTCGACCAGATGCACCTGCACACTTTGCCAGGAAAAGCTCGCCAGCGCCGAATAAAGCGAGTGACCGAACTCCTTCTCCTGCGGATCGAAATCGCAAACGGTGCTGCCCCGCTCGACGGCGCCGCGGCTGCTGATGGCCCCCGCGGCAGCGAGCAGGCTTTCGGCGAGCGTCGTCTTGCCGGCAGCGCCGTGGCCGACGAGAGCGACAGTGCGAAGGTTAGTGGTGGCGGTCTGGCCCATTCATCATCTCCCATTGAAGTCGAAGGCAAGCCGCAGCAGCGGGAACAGCCCCCAGGCATCATCGCTGCGCGTGCGTCCGGCATTCTACCCCCGCGACCGTTGCCGCGCTCGCCTGTCGTGTCCCGGTGGCACGTGGAGCCTGTTCATCGCAGTCCGTCGGCGCGCCGGTCGGATACCCACGGAATATCGAAAGAACATCAGTTTTGTGTTAACTGCGCGAGTCGGCTAAAGTTACACGTTTTCACGTCGACGAATCCTGCGTCAGGAGGCAACATGGAAAACGATCCGCGTCGGGCCGACCTTCGCGAGGCAGCCCTCGAATATCACCGTTATCCCACTGCGGGCAAGATTGCCGTGCAGCCGACCAAGGGGCTCAGCAACCAGTTCGATCTCGCACTCGCGTATTCTCCGGGAGTGGCGTATGCCTGTCATGCCATCGTCGATGACCCGGGCACGACCAGTCTGTACACTTCGCGCGCAAACCTGGTGGGCGTCATCACCAACGGCACGGCCGTGCTCGGCCTCGGCAACATCGGCCCGCTGGCCGCCAAGCCGGTCATGGAAGGCAAGGGCTGCCTGTTCAAGAAGTTTGCCGGTATCGATGTGTTTGACATTGAACTTGCCGAAAGCGACCCGGATCGTCTGATCGACATGATCGCCGCCATGGAACCGACTCTTGGCGGCATCAACCTGGAAGACATCAAGGCGCCGGAGTGCTTCTACATCGAGGCAAAGCTCAAGGAGCGGATGTCGATTCCGGTGTTTCACGACGATCAGCACGGTACCGCGATCATTTCGTCGGCGGCGATCCTCAATGCGCTCCAGTTGACCGGCAAGAATATCGGCGAAGTCAAGGTCGTCTGCTCCGGAGCGGGGGCGGCGGCGATTTCCTGTCTCAACCTGTGGTGTGACCTTGGTGTGCAGCGCGAGAACATCACCGTCTGCGATTCGAAAGGGGTCGTCTATCGCGGCCGTGACGAGAACATGGAGCCGACCAAGGCGCGTTATGCCCGGGACACCGAAGCGCGCACGCTGTCCGACGCGATCGACGGCGCAGACGTCTTCCTCGGACTTTCCACAGCCGGGGTACTCGCTCCGGAGATGCTCGAGCGCATGGCCGAGCGTCCGATCGTCTTCGCGCTTGCCAATCCGACACCGGAAATCATGCCGGAGCAAGCCAAGGAGGTGCGTCCCGACGTGATCATCGCTACCGGTCGCTCGGACTACCCGAACCAGGTCAACAACGTTCTCTGTTTTCCCTTCATTTTCCGCGGTGCGCTCGATGTCGGTGCAACGGGAATCAACGAAGCGATGAAGATGGCCTGCGTCAGGGCACTGGCGGCCATGGCGCAGCAGGAGGTGAGTGCGGAAGTCGGCATGGCGTATCCCGGCGAAGAACTCTCGTTCGGGCCGGACTACCTGATTCCCAAGCCCTTTGACCCGCGTCTGATCACCACCATCGCTCCGGCGGTGGCGCAAGCGGCGATGACTTCCGGAATCGCCACCAGGCCGCTTACCGATATGGTTGCCTACAAGGAGCGGCTGGCCGAATTCGTCTATCGAACCGGAGTGGGCATGCGCGCAGTGTTTTCTGCTGCCAAGCGCGGGCGGCGGACGCGCATCGTATACCCGGACGGCGAAGACGAACGTCTGTTGCGCGCGCTGCAGATCATTCTGAATGAAGGTCTGACTCGTCCCATCGTCATCGGCAGGCCGGATGTCATTGGCGCCCGGATGGAGCGAATCGGCTCGAAGCTGCGCATTGGTGTCGACTTCGAGGTGGTCGATCCGAGCAGCGACCAACGCTACAAGGAGTGCTGGACTGCCTACCATCAGCTCAGGAAAAGGCATGGGGTGACCATCGACATCGCCAAGTCGCGCCTGCGCAATGACAATACCGTGATCGGCGCCATCATGGTCAGGCTGGGCTACGCCGACGGCATGATCTGCGGCCTGACCGGCCGTTTCGCGCATCATTTGCGACATGTCGACGAGATCATTGGCAAGGCGCCGGGCTGCAAGACCATGGGAGCGATGGCGCATCTCGTGTTGCCCGGTCGCGCCCTGTTCATCTGTGATACGCACGTCAATGAGAATCCGGATGCCGAACAGCTGGCCGAAATTGCGCTGATGGCGGCGGACGCGGTTCGGCGTTTCAAGATTCGGCCGAAACTGGCAATGTTGTCGCATTCCAATTTTGGATCGCGGCAGAGCGTTTCCGCATGCAAGGTGGCCGAGGCAGTGGCGCTGATTCGCGCCAAGGCGCCTGACCTCGAGGTCGACGGGGAGATGCGCAGCGACACCGCGCTTTCCGCCGAGATACGCAAGCAGTTCGACCCGCAGTCGCCACTGATCGGTGAGGCCAACCTGCTGGTGATGCCCAATCTGGATGCCGCGAACATTTCCTATAACCTGCTCAAGATGACCGGCAGCGACGGCATGGCGGTCGGTCCGATCCTGCTTGGTGCGGCGCGCCCGGTGCACGTGATCGGCCCGACTTCTACGGTTCGCCGGGTGGTGAACATGACCGCTCTGGTGGTGGTGGACGCGGCAAGCAAGTAGGGGAGGCCCGCCAGCGGCGGCAGGAAATCGCTCGCAACGGGGCTGGCGAGTTCGCGCGCGGCTTTCGTCCAACGCCGACTGCCGCCGGCTACGTCGGCGGTGTGGACAACGCTGGGGTGCGTCTGCCTTTACAAACCGGCGCAGCCAATGCATCATCAGGTTGGCCGGTATGGCCGGGATGCTTCACCTCGCATCGTAAGGTCCTGTCGCAGATAGATGGTAGCCAATCCGCACCAATCGCCGCTAAGCGGTCTCGCTCGTGCGCTTGTCCAGGCCGGCCGGCTCAAGGAAGTCGAAGCCGAGTCTCTGCTCGCTCAGGCTGCGGCTCGCAAGACGTCGCTGATCGAACAGCTGGTCGGAGCCAAGAAGGGCAGCTTTCTTGATCTGGCGCGGTTCGCCGCGGACAAGTTCGGTTTTCCGCTGCTGGATCTGAGCGCCTTCGACGATGCGCATATCCAGAAGAACGCGATCGACCGCAAGCTGATTGCAACCCACCAGGTCATCCCGCTGCACAAGCGTGGCAATCGCCTGGCGGTCGCCATTGCCGATCCGACCAATCTGCGTGCGTTGGACGAAATACGTTTTCAGACGGGATTGACCGTCGACCCGGTGGTCGTCGAAGAGAACAAGCTCGCTCCGCTGGTCACGAAATTGGCCGAATCGGCCGAGGAGACGCTGAGAAACTTTACCAGCGAGGAAATCAATCTCGAGTTCACCGATGAGCAGGGCCCCGACAAGGCGGAGGAGGCGGCAAGTCTCGAAGTCGACGACGCGCCCGTGGTCCGCTTCATTCAGAAAATGATGCTGGACGCGATCAGCGAGGGCGCGTCCGACATTCATTTCGAGCCGTACGAGAAGAACTATCGCATCCGTTTCCGGACCGACGGCATCTTGCGCGAGGTGGCCGCGCCGCCATTGGTCATCAAGGACAAGATTGCCTCGCGCATCAAGGTCATCTCGCGCCTGAACATCGCCGAGAAGCGCGTCCCGCAGGACGGTCGCATGCGTCTGGTGCTTTCCAAGAGCCGTTCGATCGATTTCCGCGTCAGTACGCTGCCGACGATGTATGGAGAGAAGATCGTCCTGCGCATCCTCGACCCGGCCAGCGCCAGCCTGGGTATCGACGCGCTCGGCTACGAGCCCGAGCAGAAGGCCCTGTTGCTGGAGGCGATTCATCGGCCGTATGGAATGATTCTGGTGACCGGACCGACCGGTTCCGGCAAGACCGTATCCCTCTACACCTGTCTGAACATCCTGAATCGCCCCGGTGTCAATATCGCGACGGCGGAAGATCCCACCGAAATACCGTTGCCTGGAATCAATCAGGTCAACGTCGATGAGAAGGCCGGCCTGACCTTTCCGATTGCCCTGAAAGCGTTTCTTCGTCAGGACCCGGACATCATCATGGTCGGCGAGATCCGGGACGTGGAGACGGCCGAGATTGCGATCAAGGCGGCGCAGACTGGTCACATGGTTCTATCGACCCTGCACACCAATGACGCCCCCGCTACCTTGACGCGTCTGATGAACATGGGCATCCCGACTTTCAACCTTGCTGCGAGCATTCTGCTGATCACCGCACAGCGCTTGGTTCGCCGCTTGTGTTCGTGCAAGCGGCAGCTCGATGCGCCGACCGAAACGCTGCTGAATGCCGGATTCCTCGAAAGTGATCTCGATGGCAGCTGGACGCTTTATGGTCCGGGAGAATGCGAACGCTGCAAGGGAACGGGGTACAAGGGGCGTGTCGGGCTGTACGAGGTGATGCCGGTGAGCGAGGCGATCCAGCAAATCATCATGGCCAATGGCAGCGAGCTCGACATTGCCAGCCAGGCGCGCAGGGAAGGCGTCGATGACCTGCGTCGTTCCGGCCTGCTCAAGGTCAAGCAGGGGCTGACCTCTCTTGACGAAGTTCTCGGCAGCACCAACGCTTGAGCCTGGGTTAGAGGGAAGAATGGCGACAGCAGCAAGACCCGGCCGGAAGCTCGCATCGGAGGTCAAGGAGCACGTTTTTCTCTGGGAAGGGAAGAACAAGGCAGGCAAGATCGTCCGCGGCGAGCAGCGTGCCTCCAGTCAGACCGTGGTGCAGGCGACCCTGCGGCGTCAGGGCATTCTGGTCAGCAAGATTTCCCGGCAACGCTTCAAGGCTGGTCGGACGATCACCGAGAAAGACATCACGCTGTTCACTCGCCAACTGGCGACGATGATGAGGGCCGGAGTGCCCTTGCTGCAGACTTTCGAAATCGTTGGGCGCGGGCACGAGAATCCGGCGGTGGGCAAACTGCTGCTGGACATCAAGTCGGACGTGGAGACCGGCAGCTCGCTTTCGCAGGCATTCCGAAAACATCCCCTGTATTTCGATCCCTTGTACTGCAATCTGGTTGCCGCCGGCGAACAGGCAGGTATCCTTGAGGCGCTTCTCGATCGTCTTGCCAGCTACAAGGAAAAGATGATCGCGATCAAGTCCAAGATCAAGGCCGCGCTCTTCTATCCTCTGACGATCATCGTTGTCGCCTTCATCATCACGGCGGTGATCATGATCTTCGTCATTCCCGCGTTCAAGGAAGTGTTCAAGAGTTTCGGTGCGGACCTGCCGACTCCGACTCTGGTGGTGATCGCCATGTCGGATTTTGTCATCGCGTACTGGTGGGCGATCTTCGGCGGCGTCGGCGGCTCGGTGTTCGCCTTCTTCTACAGCTGGAAGCGTTCGGAAAAGATGCAGATTGCTTTCGACCGCATGTTCCTGCGTGTCCCGGTTTTCGGTGACATCATTCGCAAGGCGGTGATCGCGCGCTGGACGCGCACGCTTTCCACCATGTTTGCCGCCGGCGTTCCGCTCGTCGAATCGCTCGAGTCGGTCGGCGGTGCCGCTGGCAACTATGTCTATAAGGCGGCGACTCGGCAGATTCAGAGCGAGGTGAGCACCGGCACCAGTCTCACCTCGGCGATGCAGAGCACGCAGCTCTTTCCCAACATGGTGAATCAGATGGTGGCGATTGGCGAAGAGTCGGGAGCGCTCGACGCCATGCTCGGCAAGGTGGCGGACTTCTATGAAGCCGAGGTGGACGACGCGGTCGCGGCTCTGGCCAGCCTGATGGAGCCGATGATCATGGTCGTTCTCGGGGTGCTGATTGGTGGCATGGTGATCGCCATGTATCTCCCGATTTTCAAGCTCGGGGCAGTGATCGGATAATGCCGACCGCCTGGGTTGCCGACGTCGATCCGACGGTTTTCGTTGTCATCTGTGGGGTTTTCGGGCTGTTGGTTGGCAGTTTCCTCAACGTCGTGATCCACCGGCTGCCGAAGATGATGGAGCGCGATTGGCGGGCCCATTGCGCCGAGCTCAGCGGCGGCAAGCCGGCGCCCGAGAAGGAGACACTCTCGCTGCTCTCGCCGCGCTCGCGCTGTCCGAACTGTGGTCACGGCATTACCGCAATCGAGAATGTTCCCGTCCTCAGCTGGATGTTTCTTCGCGGACGCTGTTCTGCATGCCAGGCGCCGATATCGCCACGTTACCCGCTGGTCGAGACTGCCAGCGGCGTGCTCTGCGCCCTTGCCGCCTGCCACTTTGCCTATGGCTGGGCGACGGCAGGCGCCATGCTGTTCATCTGGTGCCTGCTGGCGCTGACCTGTATCGATCTCGACGCGCATCTGCTGCCCGACTCGATCACCCTGCCTATGCTCTGGGCCGGACTGCTGTTCAACCTCTTCGCTACTTTCACCGACCTGCCATCGGCAGTGATCGGGGCGGTCGGCGGCTATCTTTGTCTGTGGTCGGTCTACTGGGCCTTCAAGCTGACGACAGGCAAGGAAGGAATGGGGTATGGAGACTTCAAGCTCCTTGCCGCTCTCGGCGCCTGGCTCGGTTGGCAGATGCTGCCGCTGACCATATTGCTCTCGTCGCTGCTCGGCGCAATCGTCGGCACCGCCCTGATCGTGACGAGCAAGCGCGGGCGCAGCGCGCCGATACCGTTCGGCCCGTATCTGGCAGCCGCCGGTCTGCTTGCTCTGTTCTGGGGAAAGGAGCTGACGCGCGCTTACATCGGTCTGCTGTGAGCGTGCGAACAGGCTCCGGAGGTTGCGCCGGACGACGGCGGAACTGCGGCGCTCGGCTCGCGTATAATTTGCGCTTTAGCTTGCTTCCCGAAGGTTGGTCATGCCGATTTACGCCTATCGTTGCGCTTCCTGCGGTTTCGAAAAGGACCACCTGCAAAGGCTTGGCGAGCCGGTGTTCGAGATCTGTCCGCACTGCGGCCAGGCCACGTATCGCAAACAGGTAACGGCCGCAGGTTTTCAGTTGAAAGGCACGGGGTGGTACGCCACCGATTTCAAGGGCAAGGGCGGCGCGCCGGCAGCACCGGCGGGCGAAAGTGACGGCAAGACGGGAACGAAACCAGCCGACGGCGCCGAGGCGGGCAAGAACGCAGAAGTGGCGAAGAGTACAGAGAGCGCAGCAAGCGCCGCCACTTCCGGAGCCACAGCGTGCGGCGGCAACTGATCAAGCGCTACTTCATCACCGGACTGCTGATCTGGGTTCCGCTGGCGATCACTGCCTGGGTGCTGGTGTTGATTGTCGGCACCATGGATCAGTCGTTGCGCCTGCTGCCGGAGGCGGTGCATCCACGCAACGCTCTGGGATTCGACATCCCTGGCGCAGGGGCGATTCTGACACTGCTGATCCTCTTCGGCACCGGTCTGCTCGCTGCCAACTTCATCGGGCAGCGCTTGGTCGTCTGGTGGGAAAGTCTGTTGGCGCGTATTCCAGTTGTCAACTCGATCTATCATAGCGTCAAGCAGGTTTCCGACACGCTCTTTTCGTCGTCCGGTCATGCCTTTCGCAAGGCGCTGCTGATCGAATATCCCCGGCGCGGATCATGGACGATCGCTTTCCTCACCGGCAAGCCGGGCGGTGACGTGCTTCGCCATCTCGATGGCGAGTATCTCAGCGTCTATGTGCCGACGACGCCGAACCCGACCTCGGGCTTCTTCCTGATGCTGCCCAGGGCGGAAGTGATCGAACTGGAAATGAGCGTGGATACCGCGCTGAAGTACGTGATCTCGATGGGGGTCGTCGCTCCGGCGCCGCGGGCGCCGAGCACTCCCGGCAGACCATGAACCGAACCCTGTAACCCGGAAAAAGCATGCGCACTCACTATTGTGGACAAGTCGATTCACGGCTCATTGGCCAGGAGGTCACGCTCTGTGGCTGGGCCCATCGCCGCCGCGATCACGGCGGCGTCATCTTCGTTGACCTGCGCGACCGCGAGGGCGTGGCGCAGATCGTTTGCGACCCCGATCGTCCGCTGATGTTCAGGACCGCAGAGTCGGTTCGCAACGAGTTCTGCCTGCGTGTCAGCGGACGGGTCCGTGCGCGGCCGGCGGGGACAGTCAACGCCAACATCGCGACCGGCGAGATCGAGATTCTCTGTCACGAGATGGAAGTCCTGAACCCGTCGCTGACCCCGCCGTTTCAACTCGACGAAGAGAACCTGTCGGAGAACATTCGCCTCTTGCACCGAGTGATCGACCTGCGTCGCCCGTCGATGCAGAAGAATCTGCAACTTCGCTACCGGACGGCGCGAGCTTTTCGCCGCTTCCTCGACGCCGCAGGTTTCATCGACGTCGAGACTCCGATGCTTACCCGCAGCACCCCGGAAGGGGCTCGCGACTACCTGGTGCCCTCGCGCGTTCACCCCGGGCATTTCTTCGCACTTCCGCAGTCGCCGCAGCTCTTCAAGCAGTTGCTGATGATCGCCGGTTTCGACCGCTACTATCAGATTACCAAGTGTTTTCGCGACGAGGATCTGCGTGCCGACCGACAGCCCGAGTTCACCCAGGTCGATATCGAAACCTCGTTCATGGGCGAAGACGAAATCATCCGCTTGATGGAAGAACTGGTGCGGGCGGTGTTCCAGGAGGTGATCGCGGTCGAACTGCCGAATCCATTCCCGCGTCTCCGCTACGCCGAGGCAATGGAGCGCTACGGCTCCGACAAGCCCGACTTGCGGGTGACGCTCGAGCTCGTCGAAGTCGCCGACGTGCTGAAGGACGTTCCCTTCAAGGTTTTTGCCGCAGTCGCCAACAGCGAAGGTGGCCGCATCGCTGCCCTGCGCATTCCCGGCGGCGCCAGCCTGACGCGTGGCGAAATCGATGCCTATACGCAATTCGTCGGGATTTACGGAGCTCGAGGACTCGCCTACATCAAGATCAACGACGTGACCCAGCTCAACGAGAGCGGTCTGCAATCGCCGATCGTCAAGAATCTGCACGCGCGCGCGCTGCAAGCCATTGTCGAGCGGACGCGAGCGCAATCCGGCGATCTGATCTTCTTCGGCGCCGACAAACGCAAGGTGGTCGACGATGCGTTGGGAGCTCTCCGCGTCAGGATCGGCCATGAGAAGGGTTTTGTAAACGGCAGCGCCTGGGAGCCGGTGTGGATCGTCGATTTTCCGATGTTCGACTACGACGATGAGGAGAAGCGCTGGACTGCCTGTCATCATCCCTTTACCAGTCCGAAGGACGAACATCTGGCGTTGCTGGCAAGCGACCCCGGGAACTGCCTGGCCAAGGCCTACGATCTGGCGCTGAACGGTTCCGAACTCGGCGGTGGTTCGGTACGGATTCACCGCGCCAGCGTACAGGAGCAGGTGTTCCAGGCCCTGGGCATCGGTGACGACGAGGCGCAGGCCAAGTTCGGCTTTCTCCTCGATGCGCTCAAGTACGGCGCGCCGCCACACGGTGGTCTCGCATTCGGTCTGGACCGAATCGTCACCATGATGGCCGGCGCCGAGTCGATCCGCGACGTCATTGCCTTCCCGAAAACGCAGCGCGCACAGTGCCTGCTCACTGACGCACCGAGTACGGTCGACGAAAGGCAATTGCGGGAATTGCATATCCGACTTCGCCAGAAGGTCGAAACACAAGGCGAGATTGGCCGGGGCTGAGAGCTCTGTCGAGAAAATCGCCTCGATCAGGTAAGGGCCAGCAAGGGGGCAGGGTGGCCGCAGCGTGGATTTTTCACCAGATCCGATTGCGCGCGCGGAAAGTCGTTGCCTGTCTGTTCCCGTTGCTGCTGGTCGCAGCGCTCGGAGTTCTCACCGGCGTGACGCAAGCGCGCGAGGTGCACTACCTGGCGAGCGTTGCCGTGGTCGATTTGCCACCGGAAGCGAGGCAGACGCTGCGCCTGATCCAGCGTGGTGGGCCGTTTCCGTATCCGCGCAACGATGGCGTCGTTTTTGGCAATTTCGAGAGGCGCCTGCCGCTGCAGCCGCGCGGCTACTACCGCGAATACACGGTGCCGACGCCTGGCAGTCGAGACCGCGGGGCGCGACGTATCATCGCTGGCGAGGGAGTCGAGCGCAACGTCGCGACTTCTGGTGAGTACTATTACACTGACGATCATTACCGCAGTTTCCGCCGGATACGTGAATAGCCATGCGCCAGAACGACGTGCTGACCCTGCTGAAAGACTCGACACGCGCGGGAATTTACCACCTTCCGTCGAGTAACCGTACGGCGGTCAGGGCGGCTGCAGAAAGCGCCGGCTTCGCCTGTTTCGAAGTCAATCTCGCTGACGCCGACAGGATCGACGCGGTATTCGTGCAGCTGGCGCACGACCTCGCCTTTCCCGCGTGGTACGGGCATAACTTCGATGCACTGAAGGATTGTCTGAGCGATTTCTCGTGGTGCGAAGCACCAGGGTATGTGCTGATCGTCTCCGGTACCCGGGCACTGGAAGCGGCCGACCCCGCTGCCTTGCAGGCGCTCAACGCGGTGTTTGCCGTGGCCATCGCCGAATGGCAGGCACGGAAGCTTCCACTGTGGGTGTTCTACGATCTTGGTGCGGATGGACTGGCTCCTTTTCCGACCATCACATGATTCACTACAAGCGGCCGGAGTCGGTGCTGGTCCTGATTCATACGCCGGACTTGCAGGTTCTGCTGCTCGAACGCGCCGCACACCCCGGCTACTGGCAGTCGGTCACCGGCAGCCAGGAGGCGGACGAGTCGTTAGCGGCCACGGCCGTCCGTGAAGTTGCCGAGGAAACCGGAATTCTGGCACGCCCCGAAGAGTTGCAGGATTGGCAGATCACCAACCACTACGAGATCTTCGCCGAGTGGCGCCACCGCTATGCCCCGGGAGTGCTGCACAACACCGAGCATGTCTTCTCGCTGCAGGTGCCCGCAGTTTGCCAGGTTACCATCGCGCCCGGAGAACACCGCGAATACTGTTGGTTGCCTTGGGGTGAAGCGGCCGCGAAGTGCTTTTCGTGGAGCAACCGTGACGCGATTCTCATATTGCCGGAGCGCTTGGCGGGGCGCTGAGCAGCTTCTCCAGGCACGTCCGGCAGTAGCAGCCAACTCCTGTTGCCGGTGCGCAGATCGGCGGCGGTACCGCCATGCACCAGCAGCCAGCAAGGCCAGCGGCAGCGCCGCAGACGAAACTCTCGCCGCAGCCGGCGCATGCCACGGTCGGTGCGCCGCCAGGTGGTCGAAAGGCGTGCTGATCAGTCACGTGCCAGCAATCCCTCGGCGATCCAGCGCTGGACGAAGGCAGCGGCCGTCCGTGCTGCCTGCTGGTCGCCGCTTTCGGCAATCAGCAGACAACAGTCGGCGAAGCTGGCCAATCGCGTCAGGGCGTGCAGGACACGCGCTTCGCAGGCGTCGGCCGAGCGCCAGTAACAGTCGAGGTCGCGCCGCCAGACAAGCAGAGTGTGCGGCAGTTCTTCAGGCTCTTCGCTGTCGGCTGCAGAATCGGCGTTGAGCGCTTTCCAGGTCGGTTCGATCCGCCAGCGCAGATCGACCAGCCGGACCGACGGTATCAGTCGGAAAGACAGCCCTAGCCAGTGCTCGGGCCGCAGCGCGGCGACTTCGTCGAAAGTCAGGAGCTCGGCATCGGCGGCGTCGAATGCGGAACGCATTGCCCAGTCCATGCGCGCCAAGTCGAGCAGTGCCGGGTGTGGCAGGTGCTCCGGCGCGGCAGCGAGGAAGTCCGCCAGGGTCCCGCCGAACCAGCGAATCGAGCGGAAGTGCGAAGGCTGTCGATCGATGTAAGCGTCCGCCATATCGGCGAAAGCGTCGTCGCCGAGAGCCCGCGCCAGGACCGGGAAATTGTCTCGCAGTGCGGCCGTCAGGCGCGCCCGGTAGGCCTGCAGGTATATGGCGAAGCCGCCCTCCCGCGTCGGCGTTTCCTCGGCGAACAGGCCGGGGGTCGGTTCGCCGCCAAGGATAGCCGTCTGAAAGCGTTGTTGCAGCTCGGGAAGGCTGTTCACGCTGCTTGCTTCCTCGTGGCCAGAGCGCGCCGGGCGAGCGAGCGTGCACTGTCGAGCTCGCCGACGAGTTCGGCGAGCGACGGGATGTGGTCGTCGCGCTCGATCATCGTTGCCACCGGGCCAAGCCGGCCGATGGTGTAGGCGTAAAGATCCCAGACTGCCGTGCAGACCGGATGATCATGGGTATCGATCAGGTAGTCGCCATGATCCTCATGACCTGCGAGGTGTATCTGGCGGACGGCTTCGACTGGTACCGCATCGATGAAAACGCGCGGGTCGAAGCCGTGATTGACGCTGCTCACGTAGACGTTATTCACGTCGAGCAGCAGCTCGCAGCCAGTACGTCCGACCAGTTCCCGAATGAATTCCCACTCGCTCATCTCGTCCGCCAGATAACGCACGTAACTGGAAACGTTTTCCAGCAACAGGGCCTGCCCAAGGGCATCCTGGACCTGGGCCACGCGCGGAACGAGATGGCGCAGCGTCTCTTCGGTGTACGGGAGGGGCAGCAGATCGTGAAGGTTCAGCGACCTGGTTCCGGTCCAGCACAGATGGTCCGAGACCCAGGCTGGCTCGACACGGTCGACCAGCCCGCGCAATTCACGCAGGTAGCCAGCGTCAAGCGGATCGCTGCTGCCAATCGAAAGGGAGACGCCGTGCAGCACCATCGGATAGTCTTGGCGGATTCGGTCGAGGAAATACAGCGGCTTGCCACCGGCGACGAGGTAGTTCTCGGAGATCAACTCGAGCCAGTCCACCGCCTGCGGCGCAGCCAGGAAGTCGCGATAGTGTTCGGTTCGCAGGCCAAGGCCAAAGCTTTCGAGTTTTCCACCCATGTCGTCTCTCTCGTACGGTTGGCGTTGCGCTGGACCGGGCCGCCGCTCGGCGACTCGGTCGCTCGCGTGGGTTTCGCGCCTACTTGGCCACCTTGCCGCCGGCGTCGGTGCATTCCTTGGCGCTGGACTTGGTCACCCAGCCCTGGCCCTTGCAGGCATTCTGTCCCTTGCATTCATTCTTGGCCGTCTTGCACTCGGAATGGCCCTTGCACGAATTGATGCCGGCACAGTGCACCGAAGATCCCTCGGCAGCCTGTGCGGTCGGAGCAACGATGCTACCGGCAGTAAACAGAGCCGCCGCAGCGGCGGCGATGGCGACACCAGACAGTTGATTTGACATTGTTTTCTCCTCTCGATGGATGGGTTGAGTCGGGGCTGGAAATCCGCTAGCCAGTGCTCCGACATTGCTTAGACGTGTCCACGGCAGAAATGCTTACAAGAAAGCAGGATTTTTTTGTGTCGGCCAATAGATGCGGCACTTTTCACTGGCGGGTAGCGCGTCGACTAGCAGTTGGGTAGCCGGCCGCCGGCGAGCCCTACACGCGGGCGTGCCGCCGATCGCGCAAGGAGTTAGTTCAAGCTCGCAGCGCTTTGCTCGCCTGCGCCTGTCGCTCTGCACTAGGTCGGCTTCTGCCGAGAGCACGAATTCTTCGGAAGCGGCGTTCCACTCGCAGGTCAGCGAAGCGAACTTTCGTCGCGATTAGCACTCTGAGGCGGAGAGTGCTAATATAAACAATATTACTTTGAGGAGGACGTATCCCAATGACGCAAGTCCTGGCTTTTCCGACAGTTTCTGCGGTCGGCAATATCGACGCGTACATTCAGGCGGCCAGACAGTTTCCCATACTGACGGAAGAGGAAGAGTTTGTCCTGGCAAGCCGTTTTCGCGAGCACGAAGACCTCGATGCGGCGCGGCAACTCGTGCTCTCGCATCTTCGTCTGGTGATTTCCATTGCGCGAGGGTACCTAGGGTACGGTCTGCCACATGCCGACCTGATCCAGGAAGGGAACGTCGGCCTGATGAAAGCGGTGAAGCGCTTCGATCCGACGCGGGGAGTGCGTCTGGTTTCGTTCGCCATCCACTGGATCAAGGCCGAGATTCACGAGTACGTTCTCAGAAACTGGCGCATGGTCAAGGTCGCCACGACCAAGGCGCAGCGCAAGCTGTTCTTCAACCTGCGCGGCATGAAAGCGAATAGCGATGGTCTGAGCTCGTTGCAAGTGGCAGACATTGCCCACCGTCTCAGCGTCCGGCCTGACGAAGTGACGGAAATGGACACCCGGCTTTCGGGCCACGATCTGGCGCTCGAAGGCGACGGCGACGAGGAGGATGCGTTTGCTCCGATCTCGTACTTGGCAGATCGTTCGGGCGAGCCGCTGCAGGTGATCGAAAGCCGTGCCCGTGTGCATCTACACAACGATGGTTTGCAGAACGCTCTGGCAACTCTCGATCCGCGTAGCCGCCGCATCGTCGAAGCGCGTTGGCTGACTGACGATCATGCCGCCACTCTGCACGAACTTGCAGCCGAGTTCGGCGTTTCCGCCGAACGAATTCGGCAGATCGAGGCGAAAGCGATGCAGAAAATGCGTGCTGCCCTGGAACCACTCGCCGACAGCCGCTGAGCAGAGAGAAGGTCCTTGGCTGCCGACGAAGCAGCATGACCTCGGCTGTAGGCGCGAGCGGCTGGCTTAAGGATGCGATACTCCACGGGCAGCAAGCTCCCGGGAACTATGTACTGCGCCTGTTCCGTTAATGACCGGGTGCGGGCGCTTGCGTTGCGGAGTGATCCTGGGGAACGAGGCGAGCCGAATCTCTGGTCCAGATGAGGGAGGGGTTACGCCGCCTGGAGACGGCGTCCATGCTCATCGCGCCACCTAACCTCCTACCGCTGAACGCCAAGCGGAGATCCCGCTCTTGTTCGGTCTTGGTGGCTTCCACTGTGAGCATGATGGGGTGCCGGGCATGCGCTGCTGTAATGACACGGCTGGCCGGGACCGCAGCCGAGAGGCGATTGCGGCCACCGCACGTGGCAATCTACGATGTCGGAAGTCTAGTGCGCACGCGTCGACACATACTCGGCGACAGCTGAGATCTCCTCATTCGTCAGGCGCCCGGCGATGTCACGCATCACCTTGCCGGGGTCGTTGCTTCGGCTGCCATCCTTGTACGCCTTGAGCTGCTTTTCGATGTAGTTCGCATGCTGGCCGCCAATTGCCGGCGCCAGCACGACCGGCGGCTTGCTCATCACCTTGTTCCAGTCCCGATTGCCTTCGCCGGCGGGTCCGTGGCATCCGATACACGCTGGTACCGGTTCGGGACGGCCCTTGCCGCGCAGGAAGAGTTTTTCTCCCTGAGCCAGAAGCTCTCGGTTTACGGCTTCGTCCGCCTTGATCTTCTGTTTCGCGAAATAGGCGGCAATGTCCAGCAAGTCAGCATCGGCGACGGCCTGCGCCTGCGGCTGCATCTGCTCATTTTTCCGCCGTCCCGCCTTGAAATCATACACTTGCTTGACGATGTATTCGGGCAACTGACCGGCAAGTTTTGGCCAGGGGTCTGCGGGCGGCGGCAAGGCAATGCTGTTGCCATCGGGACCGTGACAGGCCGCGCACACTGCCGCTTTCGCCTGCCCGAGTTCTGGATCCCCCGCGGCGAGCGCGGCACCCGTGATTCCGAGAAACGCCACACCGAGCATGGGCATGGTCTTGAACATGTTTCTTCCTTCCTCCCCTGAAGGGAAATTTAACTTTGCACGGTGCTGGTCAATCTGTCATACTTCCGCGGCGATTTGTCGCAGGCACGGTATTATGAAGAGTCGTTGGCCTGCTGGCAACCGGGCCTGCAACAAGATTTGCCAACCACCAAGGACCCCGAAGGGAGGATTCGCGATGTCCGAACACGATGCTGCCCACGCCCACCATGCTGGTCATGCTCACTGGGATACCAGTATCTGGCCGGCGATCATCAGCGTCGGCATTCTGGCCTGGAGTCTGGCCTTCAGTTTGCATTTCGTCTATCACCAGAGCTTCATGGCGTTGATCGCTTTCGGAATTGGCATCCCGCTGATCTTTGGTGGCGTCGCCGGTTGGACCGGCGAGGCGATGGGCACGGGAGAAGGTCTCGCCTACGGAGCGATGGGCTGGTTCATCCTCGCTGAAGCGATGATCTTCATGAGTTTCTTCGCGTACTACTGGTACATGCGCCTCTCGGCGCCGTCGTGGCCGCCGGCCGGGACTCCCCCATTGCCCGTGGTTTACCCCATTGTCATGACCATCGTGCTGGTCAGCTCGTCGATCACGATCCACATGGCCGAAGAGCATATGCATGACGGAAACCGATCGGCGTTCACCAGATGGCTGCTGCTGACCATGGCCCTGGGTCTCACCTTCCTTGGCATGTCGATCTACGAGTGGAGCCACCTGATCCACGAGGGTTTTACCATCGCCACCAATAGTTTCGGCACGGTCTTCTACTCGATCACCGGTCTGCATGGTTCGCACGTGATCGTCGGTCTGGGGATCTTTACCGCGGGACTGTTCCCCGCGCTCAAAGGGAAGATTTCGAGCAGTTTCTGGCGTACGGCCAGCCTCTATTGGCACTTCGTGGACATCATTTGGTTCTTCGTCGTCTCTCAGGTTTACTTCTGGTAACGTCTGCGGCGGTGGCGTTCGCTGTCAGTGAACCCACCCCGAACAGTACGCCAGATAGCTCGGTCATGCGTATCGACGAGCCGCAGTTCCTCGGCAGTCGTCTGAATGGTGCCGTGGAGTTGGTAGACAGCGACGGGCGCGCTTTCAGTTTGGCGCAGATGTTTGGCAAGCCGTTGATCCTGTTGCTTTCGTATTACGGCTGTGACGGCACCTGCCCGACGATGAATGGCGAGCTGGCGAAGGTGCTTGGCAAAATCGATCGCTTTCGTCTGGGCCGCGATTACCGTGTTCTGACCGTCTCGTTCGACAGACGCGATTCGCCGGGAACGGCCGCGGAATTTCTCCGCAAGACGGGAGGATTGCCCGCTGCCTGGCGGGATGGCTGGCGGCACGCCATTCTCGCGGAGAAGGATATCCCGTCGTTTGTTGGAAGTATCGGTTTTCGCTTCTTCTGGTCCGATGGCGCGAAGGCCTTTCTTCACCCGAACGTGCTGGTCTTTGTCACTCCGGAAGGTCGGGTGGCGCGGTATATCTACGGAACACGAATGGATGCGCGGACGATCGAGTTGGCACTTACCGACGCGGACTGGGAGCGCATATCGAATTCGACAGCTGTGTTTGACATGCTGACCGGTGCGTGCTTCAGCTACAACTATGAAGAAGGCAGGTATCAACTGAATTACTCGCTAGTCGCGGGTGTGGGTTCTCTGCTCCTTGGTCTGAGTGTGATGGGTCTTGGGGTATGGGGTTATCGAAGGAAGATTGGGAGGTTGCATGAATAGGGCACTCAAGCACTGTGCGGCGGCGACGGTCATGGTGGTCGCTAGCGCCGGCGTGATGGCAGCCGGTTATGGCGATGCGCGCATCGTGGACCCGGCTCCCGGATGGGATCACCTTTGGCGCGAGGTGATCATCGACATCACGGTGATCGGCATTCTCTTTGCGCTGATGACCGCTTACTTCATCTGGCGCTATCGACGGGTGCCTGGGGGGCCGACGGTTGGCAGCGGCCCGACCCTCTCTACCGCCGCCGCGATTGGATGGGTGATCATCCCGGTTTTCGTCTTCATGGCGGATGACTTTTTCATCGCCGCCAATGGATGGGTGCTGTGGAATTCCTACCGGGACGTTCCTGCTGATCGCCTCGAAATTCAGCTTGAATCGGGCATGTACAGTTGGGACTACACCTATCCCAATGGCGCCCACACGCAGAATCAGCTGATAGTCCCTGCCGGGAAGCCGATTCTGTTGCGCATGACGAGTCGCGACACTCTTCACAACCATTTCATTCCGGATTTCCGGGTCAAGGAAGACTCGATGCCGGGCCGCGTAACCTATCTTTGGTTCCTGCCCAAGGAAGCGGGAAAGGAGCATATCGTGACCTGCGCTGCGTACTGCGGAGTGATGCACTCGTACATGGCGGGACGCGTGATCGTGAAGACGCCGGAAGAGTTCAAGGCATGGTATGAGGCCAGCGGCACCGCGGCCAAGAAGAGCAGTTGAGTGACGGGAGGATATGGGACATGAACCTCAAGGAATGGATTTTCACCACGGACCACAAGCGGGTCGGAGTGCTCTACCTGATCGGCTCGATTGCGGCTTTCATCGTCGCCGGAGTCATGGCGCTGCTGATGCGCATCGAGCTTTCATCGATCGGCCCCACGATCACCAACAATCCTTCCAGCTATAACGTCTGGCTTTACGCACATGGCGCGGTAATGATTCTCGGTTTCCAGATTCCGGCTCTCACCGGATTCTTTGCCAATTTCTGCATTCCGTTGATGATTGGCGCCAAGGATGTCGCGTTTCCGCGCGTGAACGCATTGTCTGTATGGCTGTTCTACGTCGGCGTGATTCTCGCGCTGTTGACGTTCTTCATCCCGGATCCGCCGGATGTCATGTGGACCGGCTATCCCCCGTATTCGACCATAACTACGGGCAACACCGCGTTATATACCTTCACGGTGCTGGTCCTCGGTTTCGCCTCGATCCTGGGAGGAGTCAACTTCCTGACTACCATTGCGTACATGCGCGCCCCGGGCCTGACCTGGAACAAGCTGAACATCTTCGTCTGGTGCGTCGTCGGGGCGTTCATCCTCCAGCTGATTTTCGTTCCGGTGTTGGGGACGGCGGTTACTCTGATCAGCATGGACAAGTATCTGGGGACACATTTCTTTGACCCGACGCAGGGAGGCGATGTCCTGACCTACCAGAACCTGTTCTGGTTCTATTCGCATCCCGCCGTGTACGTGATCTTCCTGCCGTTCTTCGGTGTCCTGTTCGAGATCGTCGCGACCTTCGCCAAGAACAAGGTGTTCAATTACAAGGCGGCGGTTTATGGGGGCATCTTCGGAATCGTCCTGTTGGCCGGGGAAGTCTGGGTCCATCACCTGTATGTCTCGGGAATGGTTGATTGGATCCGCGTTGGCCAGATGGTGACGACATTGCTGATCTCGGTTCCGGTCGGCCTGATGCTGATCAGTCTGGTGGGAACGCTGTACAAGGGTTCAATCACCTTCGAAACCCCCATGCTCTATGCGCTTGGCGTGCTCTTTCTGTTCCTGATCGGCGGCTTGACGGGAATTCCGCTTGCCGTTACCTCGTTGACCGTGCATCTTGCCCGCAGCTACTACGTGGTCGGTCATTTCCATTACGTGATGGCCGTCGCCGGAACGTTCTCCATTTTCGCGGGAGTCTACTACTGGTTTCCGAAGATGACCGGCAAGATGTACAACGAGTTCTGGGGAAAATTGGGCTTCTGGGTTACCTTCGTGGGAACCAATATCGTCTTCTGGACGATGATGGACATCGGCGTAAAGGGGATGCCGCGCCGCTATTACGACTACTCGCAGTTTCCCCAATTCGAAGGTGCCCACCAACTGATGACGATTGGCGCGGTCATTCTCGGCATCGGTTTCGCGATCGCTCTGCTCAACTGGATCATCGGCGCGATCAAGGGTCGTCCGGCCGGTAACAACCCGTGGGGTTCGATGTCGCTCGAATGGACGACGGTTTCTCCGCCGCCGCACGGTAACTGGCCGACACCGCCAGCAGTGGGTGCTGAGTGGACGCCGTACGCTTACGGCAAGAGTTGAGCACTTTCCGCTTGAAGTCCTCGGGGCGCCTGCGGGCGCCCTTTCAGTTCATTGCCAAGGAAATGAAGCACCGCGAATGAGCAAACGGCTATGGGCAATGACGGCACTTGGCGGTCTGCTGATCGCGCTGCTTGCCTCTGCATTGATCTGGCGCTCGCTGCCGTCGCGACAGGCGCCGGCCGTCGATCCGGCGAAGCCGCAGCTGTCGGCGGCAACCGTGTTTCCCGAGGAACAATCACTGCCGGCCTTTTCGCTGCAGAGCGAGGGGGACGCCTTTGACAATCGCTCGTTGGCCGGACACTGGACGCTGCTCTTCTTTGGCTATACTTCGTGCCCGGACGTCTGTCCGGCAACGCTGCTCCTGCTCAAGGAGTTCAAGAGCTCTCTTCTGCAACGCGGGCTCGTTCCGCCGCGAGTGGTGATGGTATCGGTAGACCCGAACCGTGATACTCCCAACGTCCTGAAACGCTATACGAGTGCATTTGATGCGAACTTTGTTGGTGTTACGGGCAGCGAGAAAGCACTGTCTCCACTCGCCGAGACGCTCGGTGTCTATTACCGGCGTCAGCCCCAGGAAGGTGGGAGCAGCTACGTTGTCGATCATTCCGCGGGAATCTATCTCGTCAGCCCACGCGGCCGCGTCCGTGCGGTATTCTTGCCGCCGCATGACCTGCAGTCGATGTTGCACGACTACGCCGCGCTGACGGTCGCTGGCTGAACAAGGCGGGCACCGCCGGCCCGAACACGAAGGTACTTGATGATGATTGCGATTTCACAAATTTTGCAGAGCACTGCGGTGCGGGCGCGTGCTTTCGGCGCGATGACCAAGCCTCGGGTAATTTCACTGATCGTCTTCTGTGCAGGCATCGGCATGTTCCTTGCCTCGCCCGGGCCGGTGCCACTGCAGATTCTGATTGCGGGGATGCTTGGCATTGCACTCGTAGCCGGTGCGGCGGCTGCCGTCAATTGTCTGATCGAAGAACACATCGACTCGCAAATGGCACGGACGCGAGCCCGGCCGCTGCCAAGAGGCGAGGTGGGGGCGTTCGAGACCTTCTTTTTCTCCGGCGTCCTCGGCGGAGTGGGTCTGTCCCTCCTCTATCGCCTGGTCAATCCACTGACCATGTGGCTGACGCTGGCGACCTTCGTCGGCTACGCGGTGATCTACACGCTCTATCTCAAGCCAAGAACCCCGCAGAACATCGTGATCGGTGGCGCTGCCGGGGCGATGCCGCCCGTACTCGGCTGGGCCGCGGTGACCGGTGAAGTGCCGGCCGAAGCCTGGCTGCTGTTCCTCATCATTTTGCTCTGGACGCCGCCTCACTTCTGGGCTCTCGCCTGCTACCGCTGCGCCGACTACGCCAGGTCAGGGCTGCCCATGTTGCCGGTGACCCGTGGCATACCTTTCACTTGCCGGCACAGTCTGCTCTACGTCGTCCTGCTGACCATTGCGACTGTCCTGCCATACACCCTTGGTATGAGCGGCCCCTGGTATCTGGTCGCTGCCCTGATTCTCGATTCGATCTTTCTCGTCTACAGTGTCACTCTGTGGCGCAACT
Source organism: Accumulibacter sp. (assembly GCF_023806565.1). Lineage (GTDB taxonomy): Bacteria > Pseudomonadota > Gammaproteobacteria > Burkholderiales > Rhodocyclaceae > Accumulibacter. The sequence goes on from NZ_JAMTDV010000037.1 coordinate 23,873, forward strand.
ACAGTGACAAGCTGGCGAGGTTGACCTTTCGCTATTCGATCCTCTACCTGACATTGCTATTCGCATCACTGCTGGCCGATCACTTCCTGCACTGAGCTTTCGGCGGCAAGCGCCGCCAGCAGCTTCTCGTGGATGCCGCCAAAGCTCCCATTGCTCATCACCAGGACTTGATCTCCCGCGCTCGCACTTGCAGCAATGCGTGCCACCAAACGGTCAAGCTGATCGTCGACGACAGCCTTCTCCCCCAATGGCGAAAGCACCTCCGCCGCGTTCCAGCCGAGGTTCGCCGCATAGCAGAAAATCTGGGTGGCATCGCCGAGACTGCCGGGCAAAGAGGCCTTCATCACTCCCAGTTTCATGGTGTTGGAACGTGGCTCGAGAACTGCGAGGATGCGGGCGCTGCCCACTTTGCTGCGCAGACCGGCGAGAGTCTTTGCAATCGCCGTGGGATGGTGCGCGAAGTCGTCGTAAACGTCGACGCCGGCTGCACTGCCCCGGAGTTCGAGGCGCCGCTTGACGCTCTTGAATCGTGCCAATGCGTTCAGGCTTCGGGCAAACGGCACCCCCGCGTGGCGCGCGGCGAGCAGTGCCGCCACCGCATTGTTGCGATTGTGTTCGCCCGTTAGGCCCCAGCGAACGCTGCCGATCGCTTCCTGGCCGCAGAGCAATTGCAACGACCCATCGGCGTCGTTGCCGGTCGCTCGCCAGCCAGCGGCGTCGTTGAAGCGCTCGACCTGAGTCCAGCAGCCACGCGCCAGGACGCGTTCGAGGCTGCTTTCGGCGGCGTTGGAGACGACCAGACCCTGGCTCGGCAGCGTGCGCACGAGGTGGTGAAACTGCGTCTCGATCGCGCCAAGGTCAGGGAAGATGTCCGCATGATCGAATTCGAGATTGTTCAGGATGGCGGTTCGCGGACGGTAGTGGATGAACTTGGAGCGCTTGTCGCAGAAAGCCGTGTCGTACTCGTCGGCTTCAATGACGAAAAATGGAGAATCCGTGCTGATGCCGGAAAGCCGCGCCGAAACTCCAAAGTTCAGCGGTACGCCACCCACCAGGAAAGCGGGACTCAAGCCCGCGTCCTCGAGGATCCACGCCAGCATCGCCGAGACGGTGGTCTTGCCGTGGGTTCCCGCCACAGCCATCACCCAGCGCCCACGGAGAATGTGCTCCGCGAGCCACTGTGGCCCGGAAACGAATGGCAGACCTCGATCCAGGATCGCTTCGAGCAAGGGGTTCCCGCGCGAAATCGCGTTACCTACCACGTAGCAGTCGGGCTCGAAGGCAGTCTGCGCAGCGTCGTAGCCTTCGATGAACTCGATTTCGGCGGTCATGAGCTGCGTGCTCATCGGCGGGTAGATGCCGCTGTCGCAACCCGTTACCCGATGTCCCGCAGCTCGCGCCAGTAGCGCCAAGCCTGCCATGAAGGTGCCGCCAATGCCGAGAATGTGAATGTGCATGTACCGAATCCAAGTTAGAATCAGCGCGATCAGACGCGATTGTACCCCTGCCTGCGTCGCCGGGCGCCTTGCACGAAGTGCGCCTTCTCCGGAACACTTCAGGATGGATCGATGAGCCGCCGCCCGGAACGCTCCCGCAAGTCCCAGCAGCGGACCCGAATTGCCACCCTGGCGGCCCGATTGCTGACCGAGGACGGCATTGGCGATCCGGCGATGGCCAAGCGCAAGGCGGCACGCCGACTCGGCCTGCCGGAAACCGCGGCAATGCCGGACGACAGCGAGGTGCATGGCGAATTGCGGATTTACCAGCGTCTGTTCCACGAGGACGAGCAGCAGGCAAGGAGCATCCGTCTGCTGCGCGCTGCCGCTCGCTTGATGGCCATGATGCGTCGCTTCAACCCCTATCTGACCGGTTCGGTGCTCGACGGGACCGCCGGACGTTTTGCCGAGATCGACATTCAGTTGTTCCCGGATAGTGCCAAGGACGTCGAGATCTTCCTGCTCAACGAGCGCATCGAGTACCGTCACAGCCGGCCGCGCAGTGAGCGTGCGGAAGCGGTCCTGACGATAGTCGGCGAGGAAGCGGTGGCCAACCTGGTCATCTATCCGCGTGAAGACGAGCGGCTGAATTTCCGGACGCGGGACGGGCAAGTCCGGGAGCGCGCCCGCCTCGAAACCGTTGAAAAACTGCTGGCAGAGAGCGCACCACCTGCCCGGTAAGCTGACGTGTCCGGCTGGTGATCGCCCCGCCTCGCTGCGCACTGCCTGGCTAACGGCAGCGCGAATTGCCCCAAGCCTGGTACGCTGTTGCTGGACAAGATGCCGTCATTTGCTGCAAACTTGAGGCCATGAGGAAGCAAACTTCGTCGAAAACCGGCAACACACCCAACCCGCCGGAATTGCTCGTGGTGCACGGACCCAATCTCAATTTGCTCGGCACGCGCGAACCGAAGCATTACGGTACGCGCACACTGGCGGAGATCAATCTGGCGCTGGCGCATCGTGCCGATGCTGCGGGAGTGCACCTGGAAGCCTTCCAGAGCAACCACGAGGGAGCCCTGATCGAACGGGTTCATGCCGCACGCGCACAGGGAGTGCGCTACCTGATCATCAATCCCGCCGCCTACACGCATACCAGCATTGCCCTGCGCGATGCGCTGGCCGCTACGGAGATTCCCTTCGTCGAAGTCCATCTGTCAAACGTGCATGCCCGCGAGCCGTTTCGCCGGCAGTCGTACTTCTCCGATCTGGCGATTGGGGTGATCAGCGGGTTGGGCAGCGAGGGTTACCTGCTGGCGCTCGAATATTTATTGAGCCGGATCGCCGCGGAGTAAGTCTGCTGGCCAGATGCGTGCCCTGTCCGGCGACCGCTCTGGGCTTGATCCGCACACAACAACGACCACCCGGAGTGAGTACATGGATCTGCGAAAACTGAAGAAGCTCATAGACCTTGTCGAGGAGTCGAGCATCACCGAGCTCGAGATCAACGACGCAGAGGAAAGGGTCCGCATCGTCAAGCAGGGAACAGCGCAGCCCGTCTCGCTGCCGCTCGTGCCGACCGTCGCCGCAGCGGTCCCTGCCGTGGTTGCAGCTCCCGTGGAGCCCGAGCTTCCTGCAGGAGATGCAGTCAAGGCGCCGATGGTCGGTACCTTCTACCGCGCTTCGAGTCCCGGTGCCGAACCCTTTGTCGAGGTCGGCAGCGTGGTCAAGGTTGGCGACACGCTGTGCATCATCGAAGCGATGAAATTGCTCAACGAGATTGAGGCCGAGTTCGCAGGCACGGTCAAGGCGATCCTGATCGAGAACGGCCAGCCGGTCGAGTATGGCGAACCACTGTTCATCATCGGCTGACAGTCATGGTATTCCTGCGGCAGGCCGGATTTGCACGTCGTGACCGTTCCGCGGCCGTGCCGGGAGGATTCCCAAGCGCGTGCCCGAACTATCCGCGGGCCAATAGTCGCGCCCCATGAAAGCCCCGTTTCGATCCACGGCCCTTTCCCGGCAAGCGGGCGAAGCGAGTTTCACGAGTCGCTGAAGCGACGATCACATTAAGGATGCGGTACCGCCATGTTCGGGAAAGTCCTCATCGCCAATCGCGGAGAAATCGCACTCCGCATTCAACGTGCATGCCGTGAACTCGGCATCCGGACCGTAGTCGTCCATTCCGAGGCCGATCGCGAGGCAAAGTACGTCAGGCTGGCGGACGAATCCGTCTGCATTGGGCCGGCACCTTCCGCCCAGAGCTACCTCAACGTGCCGGCGATCATCTCTGCGGCCGAGGTTACCGACGCCCAGGCCATCCATCCGGGCTACGGCTTCCTCTCCGAAAACGCCGACTTTGCCGAACGCGTCGAATCTTCGGGCTTCGTGTTCATCGGTCCTCGTCCGGAGACCATCCGCCTGATGGGGGACAAGGTCTTTGCCAAGGAAGCCATGCGCGTTGCCGGTGTCCCCTGCGTCCCCGGATCGGATGGCGCGTTGCCCGAAGATCCCATGGAGATCCTGCAAATCGCCAAAGCGATCGGTTACCCGGTCATCATCAAGGCGGCCGGTGGTGGCGGTGGCCGCGGCATGCGCGTCGTCCATACCGAGGCGGCGCTGATCAACGCCGTAAACATGACTCGCTCGGAGGCGCAAAACTTCTTCGGCAACCCGCAGGTGTATCTCGAGAAATACCTGGAAAATCCACGCCACGTCGAGATTCAGGTACTGGCGGACAGTTTCCGGAATGCCGTCTACCTCGGCGAACGCGACTGCTCGATGCAGCGTCGTCACCAGAAGATCATCGAGGAGGCGCCGGCCCCGGGCATCGCCAGCCGGCACATCGTGCGCATCGGCGAACGTTGTGCCGATGCGTGCCGGCGACTCAACTATCGTGGCGCGGGGACTTTCGAGTTCCTCTACGAGAACAACGAGTTCTACTTCATCGAGATGAACACCCGCATTCAGGTCGAGCATCCGGTTACCGAGCAGATCACCGGAGTCGATCTGGTTGCCGAGCAGATTCGCATCGCTGCCGGTGAAAAATTGCGCTTCCGGCAGCGCGACCTGACCTTCCGCGGTCATGCCATCGAATGCCGGATCAATGCCGAGGATCCGTTCACTTTCGTGCCATCGCCAGGCAAGGTTGCTTTCTATCACCCGCCGGGTGGGCCCGGCATTCGCGTTGACTCGCATATTTATCAGGGCTACACCATTCCGTCGCACTATGACTCGATGGTTGCCAAGGTGATCGCCTACGGCGACAGCCGCGACCAGGCGATTCGCCGCATGCGCGTCGCACTTTCCGAAATGAGCATCGAGGGAATCAAGACCAACATCGCGCTGCATCAGGAGCTCATGCACGACGCCCGTTTCATGGAGGGCGGAACCAGCATCCACTATCTCGAGCAAAGGCTCGCCGCCAAGGACGAGGTCAAGAAGGGCGACTGAACGCGCGCGAATGGCGATGGCTTGGCTCTCTCTCAGCATCCTGACCGATTGTCGGCACGCCGATGCACTTGCCGACGCGCTGCTCGATGCCGGGGCGCTGGCCGCCAGCATCGAGGATGCCGACGCCGGAACGGCCGCCGAACAGCCCCAGTTTGGCGAGCCGGGTGCGATCAGCCAGCCCGGCTGGGAGCGTTCCCGAGTCAGCGCGCTGCTCCCGCCCGACGCCGACGTCGACCAATTGCTGGCGACCTGTGCGGCACAGGCCGGTCTCGGCGACTTGCCCGCCTACACCGAGGAAGAAGTCGCCGAGCAGGACTGGGTACGGTTGACTCAGTCGCAATTCTCTCCGATTCGCGTCACGGAACGTCTCTGGATCGTTCCTTCGTGGCACGCGGCGCCTGATCCGGACGCCATCATCGTGGTGCTCGATCCCGGCTTGGCGTTCGGAACGGGTTCGCACCCCACCACACTCCTTTGCCTGGAATGGCTGGCGCAAGGTGTCACTGCCGGCATGTCGGTGCTCGATTATGGCTGTGGTTCGGGGATCCTGGCGATCGCCGCGGCCCGACTTGGCGCGGCCGGGGTAGTGGGTGTCGATATCGATCCGCAGGCGGTGATCGCCGCGCGCGACAATGCGCAACGGAATGGTGTCGAAGCCTGCTTCAGCGACTCGGCACGCGAGCTGTGCGGGCAGTTCGACCTCGTACTGGCCAACATTCTCGCCAACCCGCTAAAGGTTCTGGCGCCAGCGATCAGCGCGCACGTCCGTCCAGGCGGCAGTCTGGTGCTGTCAGGAATTCTCGTCGAACAGGGCGACGAACTGATCGCTGCCTACGCTCCGTACCTCCCGTTGCGTCCCGCCGGCACTCGTGACGGCTGGGTCTGCCTGGCCGGCGTCAAGGATAGGGCGTGAATACCTGTTGCCCGAGCTGTCAGACCATATTCCGGATCACTCCCGAGCAACTTCGGGTGCGTGCCGGCAAGGTCCGCTGCGGCAACTGCCGCGCCGTGTTCAACGCTATCGATCGTCTGCTCGACGACGACGCCAGCCGCATGGCACCGACGCCGGTGACGGCAGCGGCGGCGCCGCAGGAAATTGCCAGCGAATCCGACGCCGCTCGCGAAATGCTCACGGAGCACCGCTTGGCAAATGTGGACAGCGCGCAGGACGATGGCGAAGCGGCGACTGAACGAGGCTCGGACGAGTTGGCCATCGCATCGCCGGCGGTCCAAGCGCTGCCTGCTGGCGCGGAGCATGGCACTGGCGAAAACGGCGGTGGCGCAGCGCATGCCGATGAGGACGCGAGGGATCACGGCCGCTGGCTGGAAGAAAAAGGCGGCGTCCAGGCAACTCGTGCCGACCGGAGCGTAGTCAGGCCGTTCGCGATCGTAGCCGCATTGCTGGCGCTGACGCTTGTCGCCCAAGTCGTCTTTCATTTTCGGGTCGCCATCGGCGTTGTCCTGCCTGCCGTCGGGCCTGCGCTTGCGGCGATGAGCGCCGCCTTGGGCAGCGACATGCCATTGCCCAGGCGTGCCGACTTGTTGAGTATCGAGGCGTCCGATCTGCAGACCGATCCCGCGGCAAACAAGCTGCTGGTTCTCCAGGCGACGCTGCGCAATCGGGCGTCCTATGCGCAGGCGTATCCGGCGCTCGAATTGACGCTCACCGACACCAATGACAAGCCAATCGTGCGCCGTGTGATTCAGCCGGACGAGTATCTGCCGGTCGCGGCGCTCGACGAGGAGTCGTTTGCCGCCGGCGCCGAAGTCGAGATTCGCCTGTGGCTGGAGGCAAAGGGCGTCCCTGCCGCAGGCTACCGGCTCTACGTCTTCTATCCCTGACGGGGCTGGCCGCGGCTGGTTGCCAGGGGCGCGCGCCGGCTCCGATGGTATACTTTTCCACCCTACCAGAACCACGGAAAACACATGCCCACGCTCATTTGCGGTTCCATCGCCTTTGACAACATCATGGTCTTCCATGACCGGTTCAAGAATCACATCCTGCCCGAGCAGATTCACATTCTCAACGTCGCGTTTCTCGTGCCCGAGATGCGTCGGGAGTATGGCGGTTGTGCGGGCAATATTGCCTACAATCTGAAATTGCTGGGCGAGGATCCGCTGATCATGGCCACTGTTGGCGAGGACGCCGATCCCTACCTGGTTCGGTTGAGCGATCACGGACTGTCGCGCGCGCACCTGCGCCGGATTGCGGGCTGTTTTACTGCCCAGGCGTTCATCACCACCGATCTCGACGACAATCAGATCACCGCCTTTCATCCGGGAGCGATGACTCTCTCTCACCTCAATCGGGTCGCCGACGTGCCCGGCGTCACGCTCGCCATCGTCGCTCCCGACGGGCGTGACGGCATGCTGCAGCACGCCGCCGATCTGGCGGCAATCGGCGTTCCCTTCATCTTCGATCCCGGTCAGGGCATGCCGATGTTTTCCGGTGACGAGTTGATGACCTTCATGCGGCTGGCGACCTATGCGTGTTTCAACGATTACGAAGCGAAGTTGCTGTGCGACCGCACTGGCCGAACCATGGAGCAACTCGCCGCCGAGGTCGAGGCGATGGTCGTCACTCTCGGCGGCGCCGGCTCGCGCATCTACGCCGACGGTCAGCGCTACGAGATTCCCTGCGTCGAGCCGGACGCCGTCGTCGATCCGACCGGCTGTGGCGATGCCTACCGCTCGGGCCTGCTCTACGGAATTGCTGCCGGCTGGGATTGGCAGAAGACCGGCCGGCTGGCGGCGGTAATGGGCGCGATCAAGATCGCCCACCGCGGTGGCCAGAACCATCGTCCCGGTCTTGAGGAAATCGCCGAGGTCTTTGCCCGCGCCTTTGGCACACCGCTCTGGTAGGCGGGGACGACCATCGCGTCGCCGTCGATGGCCGGCCGCGGCGGTCTCCGTTTGGCGCCTGCCGCTCTGCCGCCGGGCCACATCCAGTCGACGTCAGCCCTGCGCCGCCTTGCATTCATTGGCCAAGGGCCGGCCACTGCGGGCGTCCACCAGGACGCTTTTCCACGGCAGATCGATCCACAGCAGGCCCTTCTGCTGATCCTCGTAACGCGGAAGACCCGAGCTCGAATCGTGTCGCTGCAGAGAGTGGCGATTGCCTTGCCAAACGAGCTCGATCATCCCATCGTTCCGGGAGTTCCGCTGCACCTCGATGCTTTGGCCCTGTTCGCAGCGATAGACGCCGCTGGCGAGCTTGAACTGCAGTTGCTCGTTGCCGTGCTTCGTGTTGTTTCTGGTGGCGGCCGGTGCGGCCGGCGTCTGCGGTCCGCTCGCCGTACAGGCAGCCAGGACAAGCGGCAGGATGGTCCCTGCGACCAGTCGATCCCACATTTCACGCATCCCCCTCGAAACTTTCTGACTGCGAAAAATAGCACGCACGGCGCCATTCCGCGAGAGTGATCCGATCAGTGTGTAGGCAACACATAATCTGTCCGGGTTTGTAGCAAATGGTCTGTCCGGTTTATGTTGCTCCAGAGGAGGAGCGAGATGAGACGGACGGAGTTGCTACAGGAGATCAGGAAGATGCGGTTTGAAGAAGCGTATGGAGGGTGGGAAGCGGGGCGGCTGACGCAGGCGGAAGCGGCGAGCTTGCTGGGGGTGTGTGAGCGGACGTTCCGTCGTTACCTGGCGCGGTACGAGGAGTCGGGAGTGGAAGGGCTGATCGACCGGCGGCTGGACCAAGTGTCGCACCGGAAGGCGCCGGTAGACGAGGTGATGGCGTTGACCGAGAAATACCGTCGGCGTCACGAGGGGTGGAGTGCGAAGCACTTCTCTGCCTGGTATCGGAAGGACGGGGGAACGCGGAGCTACACCTGGGTGAAGAGCCGGTTGCAGGAAGAAGAGTTGATTCCCAAAGCCAAGGCGCGTGGAGTCCACCGGAAGAGGAGGGAGCGTTCCCCGTGGCCGGGGCTGAGGATCAACCAGGACGGCAGCAGGCACGAATCGGTGCCACGGCACCAGTCCCAGCCAAGCCGCCAGTTGCCGGCCATTCTTTGTTCTCCGCCGCGCCTCACGCTTGGGCGTTTCCAAGCGAGGTACGGGTCATCCG
>NZ_JAMTDV010000038.1 GCF_023806565.1 Accumulibacter sp.
AAAGTTTTCGGCGACGATCGAGGTTTCTTCTTCGAGAGCTTCCACCAGGCGCAATTCGAATCCGCCATCGGCCGGAAGATTACCTTCGTGCAGGACAACCACACGCGTTCCGCCAGGAACGTGCTTCGTGGATTGCATTACCAGATCAATCGACCGCAAGGCAAGCTCGTGCGCGTCGTATCTGGCGAGGTCTTCGATGTGGCAGTCGACCTGCGCCGGAGTTCGCCGACCTTCGGTCGTTGGGTGGGCGAACGCCTGAGCGCTGACAACAAGAAGCAGATGTGGATTCCGGAGGGCTTTGCCCATGGCTTTGTCGTTTTGAGCGATGCCGCCGAGTTTCTCTACAAGACCACCGACTACTGGGCGCCACAGCACGAGCGCTGCATCCTATGGAATGACGCGGAGTTGGCGATCGACTGGGAAGTCGGTGGCGATCCGGTGCTATCCGCCAAGGATGCGCAGGGCGGGGCGTTCAGGATCGCGGAAGTCTTTCCCTGATGCGGCGATCCACCACCTTCCGCCCAGATCATTGATCCGGACTTTTCTCCCCCTCCTCGTTTTCCTCTTCGACCTCTCCGCAGTCGTTTTTGCCTGGGGAGGCGGATTCATGCTCCGCTTCAATTTCGATGTACCTGCCAGCTTTCTTTCGATGATGGGCTGGGGTCTGGTTTTCCTCCTGCCTGCGCACGCCGCAGCCTGCCGCCTCGCCGGCCTTTATCGCGGGATCTGGATGTTTGCCAGCTTGCCGGACCTGAAACGAGTGCTGCGAGCAGTGGGATTCTCGACCGCGGCCCTGCTGGTATTTTTTGCGTTGTACCGTGGCCATCCGGTGATCGTGCCGCGCTCGGTAATCGTCCTCTTCCCGATGTTGCTGACCATCCAGATGGGCGGTGGCAGAGCGGCGTACCGGATGTGGAAGGAGCATCGGCTGTACGGTGGCCTGATCGCACAAGGCAAGCCCGTAGTCATCGTGGGCGCCGGGCGAGGTGGGGCTATGCTGGTGCGGGAACTCGAGCGCAGCCCGGACTGGCGAGTGGTGGGCATGGTCGACGACGACCGCAGCAAGTGGGGCCGCGAGCTTTCCGGAAATCCGGTGGTCGGCGGTATCGACAGCTTGCCCGATCTGCTGGCCACCGAGAAGGCGTCGCACGTCATTCTGGCGATGCCATCGGCAGCCGCGGAAGCCTGTCGTCGCGCGGCCGACCTTGCCGTCGAGGCGGGCGCTCGCGTGTTTACCGTGCCGGGCCTGGAGGAGGTCATGTCGGGCCGCGTCGCCGTTTCTTCGATCCGTCCGGTGGAAATCGAGGATCTGTTGGGGCGAGAGCCGGTGTCGATCGACACGGAGAACGTTGCCGCCATGGTTGCCGGTAAAGTGGTTCTGGTGTCGGGCGCCGGCGGATCGATTGGCAGCGAGCTGTGTCGGCAACTGGCGCGTTTTGCGCCGGCCCAGTTGATTCTCTTCGAGCACAGCGAGTTTGCCCTGTACAGTGTCGAACAGTGGTTTGCCGTGCATGCACCGACCATTCGCCTGGTTCCCATGGCTGGTGACGTCAGGGACGCCGAGCGCCTGCGCGAAGTGTTTGATGCCTACCGTCCGCAGGTCGTCTTCCACGCCGCCGCGTACAAACACGTACCCCTGATGGAAGTGGGCAACGCCTGGCAGGCGGTATGCAACAACGTGATGGGCACCTTGCTGGTGGCCGAGTGCGCGATGCGTGTCGGCGCCGAGCGCTTTGTCCTGATTTCCACCGACAAGGCGGTGAACCCGACCAACGTGATGGGCGCCACCAAGCGACTGGCCGAGATGGTGTGCGAGGCGTTGCATCGCAAGGGGAGCGCTACGCAGTTCGAGATGGTTCGTTTCGGGAACGTGCTCGGCAGCACCGGCAGCGTGATCCCCAAGTTTCAGGAACAGATTGCTCGTGGTGGGCCGGTGACCGTTACCCATCCCGAAATCACGCGTTACTTCATGTCGATCCCGGAGGCGGCGCAACTGGTCCTGCAGGCAGCCGCCATGGGCCAAGGCGGCGAAATTTTCGTGCTCGACATGGGTGAACCGGTCAGGATTGTCGAAATGGCGAGGAAGATGATCCACCTCTGTGGCTACACGGACGACGACATACGGATTGAATTCACCGGCCTGCGTCCTGGCGAGAAGCTTTATGAGGAGCTCCTGGCTGATTCCGAACAAACCCGTCAAACACGACATCGGAAGCTGCGGATCGCGCAGGCGCGCCCGGTCGATGAGGACTTCCTGGAGAAGTTGCGACCGTGGCTCGCTGCAGGCTGTCGGAGCGATGCACAGGTGCGCGAGGATTTGTCGCGCTGGCTGCCCGAGTATTCGCCGGAATCGAACGCGCAGCATGTAGCCGCATAGCCGGGTCGCGGGCGTTCCGGCGCAGCGAGATGGTAGCTACGCTTTCGGTGTACAGGCCAGCGCAGCCAACTCAACAGTAGTACACTAGCGCCTCAGGACATTTCCGTTGCCGGCAACGCGGGCCCATGACGCAACGATCCGACGAGATCCGGAGAGCCGGCAGCGTTTTCGCAGCCCGCTCGTGCAATGGCAGTGCCCACGTCGTCGCAACAATGACTTACCAACACCGCCGGTGACCATGACAGCCCCGGCTGGGCGCACGGAACACGCGCAGCGCCGGGTACTTGCCAGACCACGACATCGTCCCTACCGCCAGGCAGCGCCCCACGCCCGTTTTACCGTGTTCCGATCGCAAGAGGAGAGAGATGCGCATTTATCGTACCATTACCGACCGCAAGATCCGCATGGCCCTTGTCGGGTGCGGCCGGATTTCGGGCAACCATTTCGGCGCAATGGAACAGCATGCCGAGCATGTCGAAATTGCCGATGTTTGTGACGTCGACGGTCGCGCGCTCGAAAGAGCCGTTCAGCGCACGGGGGCCAAGGGTCACTCGAGCCTGACCGAAATGCTCGCCACGAGCGCGGCGGATCTTGTGGTACTGGCAACGCCCAGTGGCCTCCACCCGGAGCAAACCATCGAGATCGCCTTGTCCGGCCGTCATGTGATGACCGAGAAGCCCATGGCGACGCACTGGCATGACGGGTTGCGTATGGTCAAGGCTTGCGACGATGCGGGAGTACGACTCTTCGTCGTCAAGCAGAACCGGCGCAATGCGACCCTGCAACTACTCAAGCGAGCGGTGGAGCAGAAGCGTTTCGGCCGAATCTACATGGTCAACATCAACGTTTTCTGGACGCGACCGCAGGAATACTACGACAGCGCCAAGTGGCGCGGCACCTGGGAGTTCGACGGGGGTGCCTTCATGAATCAGGCCAGCCACTACGTTGACCTGCTCGACTGGCTGATCGGCCCGATCGAAAGCATGCAGGCGTACACGGCAACATTGGCACGTGACATCCAGGTGGAAGACAGTGGAGTGCTGAGCGTACGCTGGCGGTCCGGCGCTCTGGGATCGATGAACGTCACGATGCTGACCTACCCCAAGAACCTGGAAGGCAGCATTACCATTCTTGGCGAGAAAGGGACCGTACGGGTAGGCGGTGTCGCGGTCAACGAGATCCAGCATTGGGAGTTTGCCGAACCACTGCCCGAAGATGAGCGGATTGCCTCGGCCAACTACGAAACGACATCCGTCTACGGCTTCGGCCACCCCCTGTACTACGACAATGTGATCAATGTCATGCGTGGCAAAGCGGAGCCGGACACCGATGGGCGCGAGGGCCTGAAGTCGCTCGAAGTGTTGATTGCCGCGTATCTCTCCGCGCGTGACGGCAGACGCATTGCCTTGCCCCTGGATTACTGACATGGCCGTGACCATTCATCCCTCTGCCATTGTCGATACGGGTACGGTCATCGGCGACGGCAGCCGGGTCTGGCATTTCGCGCATATCTGTGCTGGCGCCCGCATCGGGTGCGGATGCTCGTTCGGGCAGAACGTCTTCGTCGGCAACGACGTCACCATTGGCAACAACGTCAAGGTGCAGAACAACGTATCGATCTACGACGCTGTGCATATCGAGGACGATGTCTTCTGCGGCCCGAGCATGGTCTTCACCAACGTCTACAATCCGCGCTCTGCCGTGACCCGCAAGAATGAATATCGTGTCACCATAGTGCGGCGGGGTGCAACGCTGGGAGCCAATTGCACCATCGTCTGTGGCGTCACCGTCGGAGAGTTTGCCTTTGTCGCGGCCGGCGCCGTGGTCAACCGCGATGTCAGGCCGTATGCCCTGATGGCGGGAGTGCCAGCCAGGCAGATCGGCTGGATCAGCGAGCATGGCGAACGACTCGAACTTCCCCTCGTCGGGAAAGCGTCTGCACGATGCCCGGCGACTGGTCAGATCTACACGCTGGACGAGACGATACTGACGCGTGCATGAAGGTCGCGGTGATCGGGGGTGGGATCAACGGTGTCATGACCGCCTGGGCTTTCGCCCGACGGGGCGACGTTGTAGACCTGTACGAGAGAGGCTCCCTGATGTCCGCCACCAGTCGCGCCTCGACCAAGATGTTGCATGGGGGTTTGCGTTACCTGGAACACGGCCACTTGGCGCTCGTTCGTGAAGCCCTTCTGGAGCGTTCGTGGTGGGTGAAGCAGGCGCCCCATCTGGCGACTCCACTGGAGTTGCTGATTCCGGTATTTGGGAACGATGGGCGCTCAAGATGGATCGTCGGCAGCGGACTCAAGCTCTACGATTTGCTCGCGCGCGGATCAGGCTTTCCGACGAGTCGCTGGTACCCCGCGGACGAGGTCGTGAAGCGCTTTCCGGTCCTCAGGCGTGAGCGCTTGAAAGGCGCTTACGGCTACTGGGACGCCCGCATGGATGACTA
>NZ_JAMTDV010000039.1 GCF_023806565.1 Accumulibacter sp.
CCAAGGAAATCACCGGCAGCTATCAGCTCGGCTTCGTGATCTTTGCCGCCCTCGCGATCCTCGCTCTGGGCGGGCTGACCGGCGTCAAGACCCGCTGGCGCACGACCTGGGGCGCCGCCCATCTGACCGCCGCCAAGATCTGAACGAAACCAACCTTTGCGCAGTCGGGGCGGCACGGTATAGTAGCTTACACCTGCCGCCCCATTTCACGACGCTCCCGGCATGCCCCTCCGAGTCGACATCGGTCATTCCTCGCTCACCGGACCTCGCGAGCGCAACGAGGACTTCTGCGGCATGGTCACGCCGCAGGGAACCGAACTCGAGAACAAGGGCCTGATCGCCGCCGTCGCCGACGGCATCGGCGGTCACAAGGGCGGCCGCGAGGCTGCCGAATACACGGTGCGCGGTCTGCTTTCGGATTACTACGCGACGCCCGACACCTGGGGCGTGCCGCACGCGCTGGAGAAGGTCGTCGTTCCGCTCAACCGCTGGGTGATGGCCGAGGCGACGCGGCAGCCCGAACTGGCCGGCATGGCAACGACGCTGACGGTGCTGGTGCTGCGCGGCCGACGTTACGTCTGCGCTCACGTCGGCGACTCGCGCCTCTACCTGCTGCGTGACGGCGAGTGCCGGCGACTGACCACCGATCACGTCTGGGAGCACCCCGAACTCCGGAACGTCCTGTCACGTGCGGTCGGCCTTGATCGGCACTTCCATCTCGATTTCGTCGACGGCGAGCTGCGCGAAGGCGATTGCTTCCTGCTCTGTTCCGATGGCGTCTGGGGTGCGCTCGAACAAAGGCGGATCGCCGGCGTCCTGCTCGCGCATGCCGACGCGCAGCGGGCCGCGGCGTCGCTGACCAGCCTGGCGCTGGCCGCGGGCGGTCAGGACAACGCCAGCGCGGTAGTCGCGCGCATCCTGGAACTGCCCCCGGAAAACCTGCGCGACTCGCTCGAAGGTACGGCGCGCCTGCCGGTGCCGCCACGCTTCAGGCCGGGCCAGGAAATCGACGGGCTGCGCATCGAAGAAGTCTTGCACGACTCGCGCGCCACCTTGCTCTACCGCGTCACCGAGCAGACATCGGGCCAGCAGCTTGTGCTCAAGACGCTGCGCCCGGAGCTGTCCGACGACGTCGACGAGATCCGCGCGCTGATCATGGAGGAATGGCGCGCCCGGCGGATCGTCTCACCGTTCTTCGCACAACTCGTGCCGAGCGAGATGCGAAGCTGCCTTTACTACCTGCAGAGCTGGCACGATGGCGCGACCCTGCAGCGAATGCTCGACGCCGACATGCATTTCACCGTCGCCGACGCGGTCCAGCACGGCATTCGCCTGATGAAGGGACTGTCGGCGCTGCACCGCCTCGACATCGCGCACCGTGACATCAAACCGGCGAACATCCACGTCGGTCGTGACGGTCGCTTGCGCATTCTCGACCTCGGCGTCGCCGTCAGTCTGTCGGAAGACGAGGCCGGCAAGGGAAATCCCGGCACGCCGAGCTACATGGCGCCGGAACTTTTCACCGATGCGCGAGCAGGCACGGCGCACGACCTCTACGCGGCAGGGGTCACGCTCTACCACCTGCTGAGCCGCAAGTATCCGTACGGGGAGATCGAACCGTTCCAGCATCCGAAGTTCGGCGAACCGGTGGCACCAACGCGCTACCGGCCGGAGATCCCCGGCTGGCTGGAAAACGTCCTGCTCAAGGCGGTCGCCAAGGACCCGGCGCAGCGCTTCGAAACCGCCGAGGAGTTCCTGCTGGCGCTCGAACGCGGCGCCAATCGACCGGTGAGCCGCCCGCCGGTCACCCCGCTGGCGATGCGCAACCCGCTGCTCACCTGGCGCATCATTGCCGGCGTCTCGCTGCTCGCCAATCTGCTGTTGCTGATGCTGCTGACGCGCTGAGGGGGGATTCGATCGGGCGGCCGACTTGCCGAAACGCGTGCTTCGCTTTCCTCAATCTGCCGGCTGGCCAAGGGGTCACGCCTTCCTCGGCACGCGGAATGAAAAACTCCACATCCCGCCTTTCCGGCTTCCGGTCGCCGGAAGTCACGCTCCTGCTCAACTACCGGGGAGCTTCTGGCAAGGTCCCTGCCCTTCGCTCGGGCTCAGCGGCGTGAATGAAGACCGTGTAGGTGTCCGCCGGGCGGGGAGCCTCTGCCAAATCCAGCGTGCGTCCGATTGCACCTCGGTGATAGGTGCCGTGGTTGATCAGATGGTACAGAACCTCTTCGCGAGTGAGGGTGCCCCGTTGGCCATCCACGAAGCGAAAGTGGATCGACTCCGTACGCTGCTCAGGTTCGAGTGACTGCGCGTAGGTCCGCAGCCAGTCATCGGATTCCGAAAGCCTTCGGTCCAGTTCGTCCAGTTCGGGAACGCTGCCGGAGCCTGTCGCCGAATGTGGTTCCGTGTTCCCGAGAAGCCTGGCACGAAACAGCTCTTCAACCCGGACCATGTGATCAAGTTGCTGGCGGACGAAGGCCCATGCGGATGGGAAGCGATGCGTATCGATCTTCGCTACCGCGTCAAGCGTGCGTCGATCAGCCCAGTGCTTGTAGCGAAGCAGATCATCGAGCAGCATAGGGGGACCCTCGAAGAGACCTCTCCGGAAGACGAGAAAGCCTTGCGCGTCCCCCTCCGAAACCGGAGGACGAACGAGCCATGCATCCGGCAGTTCGCTGCATTGAATTCCTGCCACGCGGCAAGGCTCGGCAGACCCATTTCGTCGACAGGGCGCGAAGGAGCGCGATCGGCTGGAGGGTTGGCTGATATACCTACTTCGGGCCTGCGCGGACTCGCCGGCATTCCCCGCTTCGCCCCCGAGACGCCCGTTGCGCCGTTCCCGGCACACCGCGTGACCCAGTTGTTCGCAGGAAGTGCAGCGTAAACCACCGCATGGCCACTTGTCGAGGTCGCCGGAAGAGTTCGGCATTCCGGCGATTGGAGACGATTGCTTCCTGCTCGGCAAGGTTTCCCGAAGCGCAGCAACGACGTTGGCAACGCTGGCGCCTCTCGTACAAGGCAACAGCGCGTGGGTGCCGGCCTTGCGGTGGTAACGGGCCCCCGAGCGCCCAGTGTCAGAGGATTCGAGGGCATTGCTCACATAGGCACATTGAATGGAATTATGCGAGACGGGTTTCAAGATAGCGCCGATTGACGCGCTGCGGCCGGCACGCGAAATGTTGATCCCACAAGGTCCACAAGCGATCCAGGGGCATGTGAGGCAGTGCCGCGAGCGGCGCGGCGATCCGGGGAAGGGTCATCGTTGGACTCCAGGGGTAGAAGGCGTTCTATGAACGCGCTTGGGGGCCGGGAAGCCAAGGGAAACCGCGCTCTGTGTCGGGCCGGTTGGCATGCAGTCGCGCGATCGCCGTGGCAAGGATGGCGGTGGCTTCGCGGGTGCGCTCGCAGGGCGACAGCGGTTGAGGTAGATTAATTTTCACGGTCATCTATCGGCAGCGTACTCGCGAAGGATGGCGGAGGACCGCTTCCGGCCATAGCATTTGGATGGCAGCCAGTTAGGGAAGCGCTGATTTAATCGTCTCTGTGAGCAATGCCTTTGGTATAATGAAAGCCTTGCCGAGGAGGAGATGGTCGCGTGAAGCAGATCAGTTTTTCGGAAGCCGAGTTTGCCGGAAAGAAGCGAGTAACCAGACGCGAGCGCTTTCTTGCCGAGATGGAACGGGTGATCCCGTGGCAGGAGGTGCTGGCGGTGATCGAATCGCACTACCCGAAAGGGAAGCGCGGCCGGCCGCCGATCGGGCTGGAGCGCATGCTGCGGGTGTATCTGGTGCAACATTGGTACAGCCTGTCGGACGAAGGGGTGGAAGACGCGATCACCGACAGCCAGGCGTTGCGGGGGTTTGTCGGAATCGACCTGTCGCGGGAATCGGCACCGGATGCGACGACGCTGCTGCAGTTCCGGCATCTGCTGGAGGAGAAGGAACTGACGAAGGCCGTCTTCGCGGCGATCAACGCGCAACTGACGGCCCAGGGGCTGATGATGCGCGAAGGGACGATTGCCGACGCGACGATCCTTGCCGCACCGCCGTCGGTGAAGAACGAAGCGAAGTCCCGTGATCCCGAGATGCACCAGACGAAGAAAGGCAACCAGTGGCATTTCGGCATGAAGGCGCACATCGGCGTCGATGCCGAGAGCGGACTGGTGCATACGGTAGTCGGAACCGCGGCGAACGTCGCCGACGTGGCGCAGACGGCCGAAGTGCTGCACGGCGAAGAGAAGACCGTGTATCTGGATGCCGGCTACACCGGGGTCGAGAAGCGCGAAGACCTGAAAGACCGGGAGATCGATTGGCAGGTGGCGACGAAGCGCAGCAAGCTGAAGGCGATCCCTAAGGAGAGCCAGCTCGGTACGCTGCTGCGTCGCCTGGAATCGGTCAAGGCGAGCATCCGCTCGAAGGTCGAGCATCCCTTCCACATCGTGAAGAATCTCTTTGGCCACCGCAAGGTCCGCTACAAGGGGCTCCCGAAGAACACGGCCCAATTGCACATCCTCTTTGCGCTCGCGAACCTGGTCATCGCCAAGCAGCGGCTTCTGGCCCTGCACAACCAAGGTGCGTCCTGAGCACCGCGAAGCGCCCAAAGAAAGGAGCGGAAAGGCCGAAACCGGGCTTTGACGCCCGGCAAAGGCAACTCGAACGGCGCGACCCCTGACTCCGAGCCGTCGGGTGGCCAACCGGGAGTGGGCTTGGCACGCGTCGAGGTTCATTGATCAGCGGTTCCCTAGTATCTCCAAGTACCATTTGTCGAGCGAAATCGCACGATGAATCACGCACTCGTCCACTGACGGTGCGTTTTCTCCACTATACATCAACGGCTTGTCACGGAGAAAAACACGAATCGCGGCCCGCAAGACACGGAATCACACGTCAGGCGACGTCATTGACCAGAACAGGAGATCCACACCACAAGCTGACCGCCCTCGCGCTGCTACACCCCGGTTGGCGGAATTGGCTTGGCATGGGCCGGTCCGGTAGCGACGATTCTTGCACCTCTCATTGCATTGCCTCGGGTAGAAGATTTATGCAACGACTCATCAACGGTTTCTCTTGCGGGATTCCGGGCAGCCGGCCTGCATGATGGCGAGAACACGGCTATCGAGAAAAATGCACTTCCTCCGGGGAGTTTTCCCAGTCGACCGCCGTCCGAGGCGGCAAACCAACGCGATTGGCTCGCTGTCGCGCCCGGCCACCTTGACCTGACCGAGACCGCAGGCGCGGGCTAGGCGAGCCCGGCGCCGTCAATGAGCGGGCCGCCACCTCCCTATGGTCGTGCGGCTGGTTGCGTCACAACGGCAGGCTTGCCCGCCTGCCCGGGCTCGCAGTGAATCGAAGCGAGGGGCGACGTCGAGGCCCCTGACCGGAATCCATTCGCTCATCCCGCCTCGTGCCCTGCCCCGCCTATCTGGCAATCAACAGCAGAACGCTGCGCCCGCACAGCGAATAGTTCGTTCCTTCGCCGCCGATGAGTTCCTCGCTGCCGGGCGCGCGCACCTGGCTTGCGCCTTCGGCCCATGGGCAGGTGTCGGTGACGCGATACCACTTGCGGTTGGCCCCAGGCCACGGCAGCGAGAAATTGACGTCGCCGCTCCAGCCGTTGTAGGCCACGTAGATCGCCGCGGCGCTGTCGCCGAATTCGCTGCCGTCGATTCGCCAGGCGATGGCGTGATTGTTCGCATCGTCGAAGTAAGCGCCATCGACAATCGCGCCATCAGGCTTGAACCAGCGCAATTGCTCCATCACGTTGCCGTTGTTGTCGACTGACGAATAGAATGTCGCCGGGCGCAACGCCGGGTGCGCAGCGCGAAAAGCGACCATCGCCTTCGTGAAGACCTGGAAGTTGCCCTGCTCGGGGCTCAGATTCCAGTTCAGCCAGTTGGCGGTCGAATCGAGGTTGTAGGGGTTGTTGTTGCAGCGCAAGCTGCGCAGCGCCTCGTCGCCGCCGCCGATCATCGGCACGCCGGCGGACAACATCAGGAGGGCGATGCCATTGCGCGCCGCCTTGCGCTGCGCAGCGGCGTCGCCGCCCTGGTCCCAACTGTTGTTGTGGTCCTCGCCGCCGTCGGACGGGCCGTATGGCCACGGCTGGCCGTTGTTCTTCCCGTTGCAGGTGTACAGATCGTGCAGCGTGAAGCCGTCATGCGCGATGAGGAAGTTGACCGAATTCCACGGCTGGCGGCCGTTGTTCTGGAAGAGGTCTGCCGATCCGGCAAAGCGTGTCGCGAGCTCGCCGGTGGTGATCGCCGCGACACCGAGCTGGTTCTGGCTGCGACGAACGGTATCGCGATAGCGGCCGTTCCACTCCGACCAGCCGCTCGGGAAGCCACCGACCTGGTAGGAATTGCCGCCGATCGCCCAGGGTTCGGCGATCAGATCGATGCCGGCGCCACCGCTCGCCGGACGTGGTGGCAGTTCGCGGACGATGCGGTTGAGAGCCGTGCCCGGGTCCATCTTGTCGTAGTTGAAACAACCTTCCTCGCAGGTGTTGCCGAGTACCGGCGCGAGATCGAAGCGAAAACCGTCGACACCCAGCGTGTCGCGCCAGTAGGCGAGCGAATCGATGATCAGGTTCTGCGCGATCGGATTGTGCGTGTTGTAATTGCCGCCGACGCCGGTATTGTCCCAGGTCGATTGCCTGTCGCTGGTCAGCGTGTAATAGGTGGGGTTGTCCAGCCCGCGAAAGCTCAGCACGTTGTACGTCCTCGTGTCGTCGGACTTCCACGCACCTCCCTCGCCGGTATGGTTGTAGACGACGTCGATCAGTACCTTGATTCCCTGATCGTGGAACGCCTTGACCATCGCCTTGAATTCGCGTGTCGGTCCGCCGGGGCTGCGATCCGCGGCGTAGCGGCGATCCGGGGCAAAGTAGTTGAGCGTCGCGTAGCCCCAATAGTTCGCACCTTCCGTACTCGGGGGTTGCGTCGCGTCGTTGGTATCGTTCTGTGTTTCCTGCACCGGCAGGAACTCCACTGCGCTGATCCCCAGGCCCTTCAGATACGGTGCTTTCAGCGCGGCGCCCCGATAGGTGCCGCGATACGCCGCGGGAATGGCAGGATCGTTCATCGTGAGGCCACGCACATGCACTTCATAGATGACTTCGTCCTTGAACGCGCGCGTCGGCTTGCTGCCGATCGACTGCTTGTCGCCACCGAGGACGATTCCGCGCGGAGCGACGAAGCCGCTGTCGAGGTTGCGATAATCCGGTCCCGACGCATACGGTACCCCGCTCGGATCGGTCGGCGTCAGCGGGTCGTGGCTCAATTCAAGC
The DNA here is from genome assembly GCF_023806565.1 of Accumulibacter sp. Lineage (GTDB taxonomy): Bacteria > Pseudomonadota > Gammaproteobacteria > Burkholderiales > Rhodocyclaceae > Accumulibacter. The sequence goes on from NZ_JAMTDV010000039.1 coordinate 7,288, forward strand.
GCGTACGGGTCGGCGAGCAGCTTGTTCGGATTGAAGCGGTTGCCCTGCGCGTCGACATCGCTGACAAAACCCAGGCTGGAACCCTTGCTCCAGCCGGCGTCCCAGGTCCAGTTCGGACCCCAGGCGCGGTAGCCGTAGTAGACCGGGCCGGTAATGCCGGCGCGCCTCAGCGTCGCCCGCGAGACGACCGTCGACCAGACGTCGCCGCTGCCGCGCGTGAGCGGAATCCGCGCCACTTCCGGCGTTGCACTGCCCGTGGCATACAGCCATAGTTCGATCCGCGTGGCGCGCGAGGAATAGACCTTGAAGGCGATCGCGCTGTGGTTGGCGTTGTAGGTGGCGCCGAGTTGCGACGCATTGATCGCGGCGTTGCCCGGAAAGCTTGCAAAGGCGCCGCAGGCCAGCGCGAGGCCAAGCGATTGACGAAAAAAATGCATGGTTGGATCTCCTTGATCGTTGTCTTGACGGTCAGCACGCGAAATGGCCATCGGCGCGCACTTGCGCCTCTGACGCGCAGGTCGAGAATTCGCGGTTGCCGCTGCCGGTTGCCTGATCCCACTCCCCGGCGGCGCGGGGGCCGTCCCACTTCACATACTTCTATCGAGATTGACGTAGTTTAACGGCTGATACACGCCCCAGCAGCTGTTGACCTGCTTTGTCGCGCCCGGCGGCCAAATCTGGACCGTGCCAAGACCTTGCGGCCCGAGCCACTCGGTGCATTCGGTGGCGATGTCGTTCCAGCTCCACTGGAACATCTGCAACGAGGTGTCGGGCGCGTTGACTCGGGCGGCCTGGGTGGTGCCGGCGATAGCCAGCAGAGCTGACCGCAGCGGGCTTGAATGCCCGATCTGCTCTCGCGGTCCACGGATCGCTTGTATCTCGGCCTGCTCGCCACGATTTCTTCGGAAGCTCTCAGGCCGCCACGCCATTGGCGAGCAGCGTTGCCGCGTCCGCTTCGACCAACTCGATGCCGAGTCGCTGGCAGAATCTTCGCTCCTTGTCGTTCGCCCCGGCGATCAATGCCCAGCCGGCCGGATCGGCCGCCGCATCGTGGATCAGGTTGCTGAGGATCATCCGTTCGGTATCGCGGTCGAGGCGCATGCCGAGCAGCAGATAGCGCTTGCCGCGCCGGCGCGCCTTGAAAAAGGCGGGAAGCGCGAAGCCGCCCATCAGCTCGGTGATGTAGTCGACATAGTCGGCGTCGGAGGCGACGTAGCTGGCCACCGGCCGCGCCGTGCCCATCGGCTTGAGCAGCACCGGCAGCGTCGGGTCGGCTGACTCCGGAGGAATCTCCCGGTAACCGTCACCGGCGGAGTGGTACAGCCGGAAGCGGTGATCGGAGCCGCCGATCCGCGCACAGCCAACGATCAGCAGGTGAGGAATCGCGGCATACGAGTCGAGCAGCTGCGTGTCGCGGTTGATGTCGATCACGCAGGGCGGGCAGAGGCGCGCCAGCCAGTCGTGCAGCGCGGCCCGCGTCCACTGGCTGGCGCCGTAGGTGGCATCGAGGAAGCGCGTGACCGCTCCCCTGCCGCGCTTGAGTTCGACGTTCATCGCCGCCCGCGGAAATTCGTACATCAGCTTCGGCGCCATCGGCCGTCCGCCGTTCATCGCCAGGATCAGTTGCTCGCTCGTCGCGGGAATTCTCCGGCCGTCGGCCAGCGAGGTCACATCGGCCAGAACGCCGGGGCCGAGATAGGGAACGATGCTGCCGTCGGCAAGGCCGGATGGCCAAGCAGCAAGCAAGTCGGTGCGGGGAATTGTCGGCATTGTGCGGATTCCGCATGGGTTTGTCCTACCCGAGCAAAACTCGTGCCGACCTCGCCAGCCAGTCGTCAAGGTCTGGCCGGCGCCTGCGTCAATCCGGATGTCGGGTTCGCGACAAAGCAGTCCGATGCTGGCGACAGCGGATCGAGCCGATGCCATGCCGCGTCACGCCGGTTGGCGTGGAGACTGCCCTCAGCCCGGACTTCAAGGGACAGTCGGGACGCGGTGTAACGACCGCGGAAGGCAGCGGGCCGCCACCGGCGCCGGCATGGGCGCAGGATTGCTGCTGGTCTGGCGCGTTGCCGCGATCACGGTCGTCCGGGCAACAGCCGTTGTCGGCACGCCGGAGCAGCCGCACGGGCCAGTCCCGGCTGGGCGGACATTCCGGGAAGCCGCTGAGCGGTCTTACAGTCTCCGGTAGAAATCCTGCTGGACAACCGCGATACGCCTCCGGCAATTGTCCGCCTGCGTCTGGTACAGTTCCACTCCGGATCGTGTTGAACGTTTCCCGGCGCCGCACCCCGCGACCCCGCGGCGCGAAGTCATGGCCGCAGCGGCGGGACGCGATGGAACGGGCACGCAATCCATACCGTGATCGCCATCGACGCCTGCGTCGGAGACGCGACCACGACCGAATCCACGTCTGTCACCGAATAGCACGATGAGGCCCATGCGGACATGCGAAACATCGTGACAAGACTCCGCAGCAAGATGCTGTTCATCTTTTATGAGCTGGTGTTCGGCCTGTTCACGCCGGCAAAGGTCTCCTGCGTCAATTTCGGCTATGCCCCGGCCACAACCGGGCTCGCCGATCTCTACCCGCACCCCGAAGAGGGCTGCCAGTACGAGCTCTATTGGCAGACCTACGCTCAACTTGCGCGCCCGCTCGAAGACCACGAGATCCTGTGTGAAATTTCCTGCGGACGGGGTGGTGGATTGGCCTTTCTCCGCGGCCTCACGCGCGCCCGGCTGATCGGCCTGGAACGCTCATTCTTCGCGCGCCGCACCGCGCGCAAGCGCTTCGGCCTCGACGTGCGTTACGCTCAAGCCCCGAGCCTGCCCCTGGCCGACCAGAGCGTCGACGTCTTCCTGTGCATCGACTCGGCACACATTTTCCATACCCCGCAGTTCGTCCGGGAACTACACCGGTGCCTGAAGCCGGAAGGGCTGGTACTGCTCGCCGACCAGAATGACGGCTCCGACGGATATGTTCGTCAATTCCTGGAAAGACGCTACGCCAGGGCCGGCTTCCGCCTCGAACGCTGGCGAGACATTCGTCCCAACGTGCTGCGGGCGCTCCATTGCGAACAGCCGCGCAAGCAGCAAATCCTAAGCGCACTTCCGAACATTCCCGTACTGAGGGCAAAAGCCGCGGCCTTCATGAGCATGGAGGGGAGCAGGAAATACCGCGAACTGGAGCAGGGCCAACGCACCTGCTTCATCATGCAAGCTCGTAAACTTTGATGAACTGGCCACCAGAGACACTGGGAGCAGTGCAACGGGCACCACGCCAGCCGGCCGCGGGACGCCGGAACACCCGAGTTCGACAGAAAGACGTGTAAGTCATTGTTCATGAGCAATTCACCCATGCGAAATTGGCACTACACGCGTCTGCTTGTAGGCTCAGGCAAGGCGAGGGTCTCGAACAGCTCCTTGTGGTTGGGGGTGACGACGGACAAGCCGGACGCTGGCTGGCGTTGATGCAGCGTCACTTGGTGATACTGGATGCGGCGGGCGATCTCGATCTCAGCCTTGAGAACCCGGAAACCACGCTCGATGTTGGCCAGCGCCTAAAGCATGGTATGAAAATATGCGATATCACCTTGATGCCCGATCTGTTTTCGCGGTCCTTGGATCGCGTCCCCGGCCCCTTGGCGTCCAGCAAGCAGGTCGCCGTTCGCCTCTGGTGCCCGACTCGACCGCGGCTGAGCCTGCACCCGTGACGCCGATTCACTCCGGCCACTCAACAATCGTGGCAACCGGCTCCGGCCTGCGCTAAGATCATGGGCTGAAGTGGCACCCTCCTGCGGGCGATCATCGTCTCGACCAGTTGATCTTGCCGAACCGGCGCGACGGCTGCCCGATCCCCCGAAGCGCAACTGCCTGCGGCGTCGATCTGCACCAAAGACCAACAAGATTCATTCGCGAAATCATACAGAAACATGCTCTCGAAATTCGCCAACCAGAAAATCTGGGTGCGCCTGCTCGTCTCGATCGGCGCAATGACGATCGCCTCGTGGACGATCATGATCGTCTGGATGGGTCACCTGAGCGAGAAGACGGCCATCGGGCAGGCGCAGGAATTCGCGCGCAGCGCGCACGACATGGTGCTCGCCGGGCTTACCGGAATGATGGTGACGGGTACGATCCAGCAACGAGAGGTGTTCATCGACCAGATCAGGCAGTTGCCCAGCATTCGCGACGTCAGGGTGTTGCGCGGCGAGGCGGTGATCCAGCAGTTTGGTTCCGGCTCCGAGGATGAAAGGAAACACGATTCCGCGGAGTCGCAGGTGCTCGCCACAGGAAAGGAATATTCCATCGTCGAAACCGCGGCGACTGGCGAAGAGGAGCTTCGCGTGATTCGGCCGGCGCTGGCGCAGGAAGACTATCTCGGCAAGAACTGCATGATGTGCCATGCCGTACCGCAGGGCACCGTCCTCGGCGCGGTGAGCATGAAGCTTGCGCTCACATCGACCCAGGAAGCCGTCGCACGACAACGCATGCAGACGATTGCAGCAGCGGCCTTGCTGACCCTGCCGATGTTGTTCGTGATCTTCCTGTTCATCCGCAAGGTGGTCACACGGCCGCTCGCGCACGGGATGGATGTGGCGCATGCCGTGGCCGGCGGCAAGCTCGACAACGAGATCGAAGTGGTCTCGGGCGACGAAGTCGGCGATCTGCTGAAGACGATGAAGCTGATGCAGGAGCGTTTGAATGTCGTCCTGCACGAAGTCGAGAGCTGCGGATTGAGCATGGGCCAATCGTCCTATCAGATTTCGGCGATTTCGAATGAAATCGCGAAGGTGAGCAAGCAGCAGGAGAGCCGCTCCGGCGAGGTGAGTGGAGCGATGTCCCAGCTCGACGAAATCTCCCGGCAGGCGCTTGCGCAGGCAATTGCCGCCGTCGAGCGCTCGAACAACGTCGAAGGCCTGGCGCGCGCCGGGATCACCAGCGTGGAAAGCAACGTGGAAGCGATGAAGACGACCTCGGCCAGGGTCGAGCAGGTCTCGGACGAGATTCGCGATCTGCAGCAGTCGGCACGAGAGATCGACGATATTGCCAAGGCAATCAAGGAAATCGCGGGACAGACCAATCTGCTGGCGTTGAACGCGGCGATCGAGGCCGCCCGCGCCGGCGAACAGGGACGTGGCTTCGCGGTCGTTGCCGACGAGGTGCGCAAGCTTGCGGAGCGCACCACCAAGTCTGCCGAACGCGTCGGAGCGATCGTCGGGCAATTGTCCGGCAAGGTGGAGCAGGTCGTCTCGACCATGGCTACCCTGATCGACTCGGTCAGCGAGACGCGCGAGGAATCCCGGCGCATGGCGGAAACCATGGAGCACATATCGAATGACGTCGCACAGACGGTACGAGCGAATGAAAGCATTTCCGCAGCGAGCACACGACAGCTCGATCGCTTCAGGCTGCTGCAGCAGACGCTCGATTCGCTGTTCCAGACATTGCGCGAATCGAGCAACAAGCTCAAGGTCACTGCGGCGATTAGCGACGACCTGACCGCAGTCGCCGCCCGTCTCAACGCTATCATGGCCAATTTCTCCTTCACCCATAGCCCGGACATCGACAAGGCGGAGAACGAAAATCGTCGAGCACCACGGCTGCAAGGCAACCTGCGGGTGCTCGTCGAGCAGGGAAAGGACACATTCGAGGGGATCACGCGCGACGTTTCACTCGTCGGCGCTCGGTTGCGGCTGGCACGGCCAATCGTTTCCGATCGTCCAATGACTGTGTCGATCTATCTCCCGGCGGAGGAGATGGCTGCATACTCCGGGCAGGTTCCGCTCAAGGTGCGTGCGCGTCTGGCCTGGAGTCATGGCAAGAGCGGCGAAGATTACGTCTGCGGGGTCGAATTTCTCGAGCTCGGCGAGCAACAGCGGGCGGCCTTGGTACGCTGTTTCGAATACTTCGGCAAGAACCCCACGTTCAGTGAATGAGACACGGGCAGCACACCAAGTCGCCCGCTGTCTACGCGCTACGCATCTTCCACCAGCAGCAGCCGCACGAGTGGCGTAAGCGACGTCGCCTTGTGGCCCGACTGTGGCCCCCCCAGAATGAACAGGCCGGAGCCCGCGGGATAGCGCACACACCGTCCTCGGTAATCGACTTCCAGCGTACCTTCCAGGACGTAACCAATGTGGCCCTTTTCGCACCAATGCGGTTCGACGAACCCTTCGGTGAATTCAAGGAGCCGAATCTGTTTGCCGCCTTCTCGATGGACCTTGAAGCGTGCCCCCGGGACCGTGGATTCCCACGGCAATGCGTCGAAGTCGATTCGATCCTGTGACATGGTCTAGCGGGCAGGTGCTCGACATCGCCCACAAAGCGGTCGAACAGGTCTGCGAAGCCAGCAATAGCGGGGCCGGGCCATCGGCGTGTCAGGCGTCACTTTCCCTGGCTGCCAGCAGCACTATCGGTCTGTCCTGGCAAATGGGACTGTTTCTCGGTGGTTCCGAGGATTGACATATGGCGCCGCAGGAGAATTTCACTGAGCTTTTCGTAGTATTGCCGTGGATTTTCGCCACGCTTGCCGAGAAACTCGTAACCGAGATGTTCAATATCGGCCGCCGCCGCTCGATTCGCCTGCCACTTGCGCTGGAAATCGCCACCTGTCGAAACCGTTATCATGATCGCTGCAGCTACCGTGAAGAGCGCCGCAATGTCTTTCTTTATCTTCTCGTCAGCGATCAGGGACTCCAGCTTCAGTACCAGCCCCGAGAGGGCGCCGAGAACTGCAGCCGCCCAGGCGAATCCCCAGTATAGGCCGCTCCAGAGCGCGGCGATCTGCCGTGTCTCTGTATAGTTGCCAAGAATCGCTTTCGCCGCCATGGCCTTTTCCGGGTCCTTGCTCTCGATTACCTGTTCCAGAGCAACGGTCAGCGTTTCGCCACGCAAATGCTCCTTCGTGCCGCTGAAATATTCGATCGCCACAGCCGCCAGGACGATCGCCGAGAGGAAAATGATGGCGTATCTTTGCATCGTACTCGGCCTCGCTCTTGACCCCTGATCGGGATCTGGAGGAGCCTCATGGCTCCCCCAGCCCGCCACGGTGCGCACGGATCACCTACACGACGCTTCGGCAGGTTCATCGACGTTCACCAACGACTAGCGTGCACCGGTCACGCCGAAATCTCCGGAGCCGGGTGCTGGTGCCTCCGCGGCACAAAAATCTCCCTGAAAGGAAGCAGTACGACGGCGGCAGTTCTCGAAATTGTAATCGTGCCGGGAGCAGGGTCAAGTCGCCGGCACGCCTGGCAGGTAGAACACGGAGGAATGCTGCCGGTCGAAATGCTCGTGCACAACCGGCGCCAACGACTGCAGCCAGGCGCATTCGCGTGCGGCGGGCAGGTCTTCGTCATTGACGATGACGTAGGTCGGTGTCGCCGCCAGCGAGTCGAAATCGGCGCAGCCATCGAAAAACTTCGGCTGCAGATCGTAGTCGAGATTCACCAGGTATTTGATCGCGGTGGCGTCCCTGCCGACACGAAAAAATACGACCTCTCCCGGTTGCCGCTGGCGCAGCGCTTCCACCTGCCTGACAAAGGCGCTGGTATCGTGCAGTTGCAGCCTGGCCGGCTCGACGACCAGCAGGTTGAGCAAGAACACGGTGGCCACGGCACCCAGCAGTTCCCCCGTCAATGCAGTATCCGCAGAGCCTCGCCAGCGCAGGCAGAGCATCGTTCCCTGAAGGACGACCAGCAGGGTCGCCATCGGCAGGAATGGCACCTGCATCGCTACCGCCAGTGTCCTGGTGTGGTGAAAGGACTCCCACAGGCCGATCAGGGCAACCGTCGGCAGAAGCAGCAGCAGCCCTTCCAGTGCCTTACGCAGGAACACCAGGACGCGCTGCCTCTGCGGATCGATCCCCGCATGCAGCGGATACGCAGCCAGCGCCGCAATCGCCGGGACGATCGGCAACAGATAGCGCACTTTCCTCGCGTCGGGCACCGACAGACCAGCGATGACGATCAGCGTCCACCCGATCAGATACCGCAGGAACGATGCGGCATCGTCCTCTGGTAGCCGACTTCGCCCGAGCATGCGGGACACTGCCAGCAGAAACACCACCAGCACGGCAAGCGGATAACTCAGCGCGTAGTTGCCAAGACTGCTGGTGAAGTAGTACCAGCGCCCGGTGTTCTCCCCCTGCGTCATTCTACCTGCCATCTGCATGTCGATCACCTCCCTGCGAAAATCGGCGCCATGGAAATAGGCGGCCAATTCCAGCAGGCCGAACCAGCAGACGAGCAGGAGTGCCGCCGAGGCAAGCGCAAAGCGCAGCAGGTTTTTCCACTCTGCCGACAGGAAGTAGTAGCTGCAAACCACGCCCGCCGGAATCACCAGACCCAACGGTCCGCGAATCGCAAACCCGACGGCCAACAGGAGCAACAGCATCGTCAGCGGGAAGCGCCGCGAGTGATCTTGGCCGGTATGGGCCACATAAAAGCCAAGCAGGGTGACGGTGGCCACCATCTGGTCCAGCGAAATCGCGCGCGCCTCCGCCAGGAAGCTCACGGTCAGCAACTCGAAACAGACCGTCGACAAGGCCCAGCGCCGCGAGAACCGTGCCAGCAGGCGGTAGGTAATCGTCAGATTCAGCGCCGACGCCAGTGCCGTCGGCAAGACCGCAGACAGCTTCGTCACGCCGCCGGAGAGCAGGGAAAAGCACCAGATCAGGAAGGTGGAGGTCGCCGGATAGTCGGGATAGGGAGCACCATAGGTCGTGGGGAAGAAGGTCGGCCCGTGCCGCCACATCTCGTGCGCAAACAGGGCGAACCGTGAATCGAAATCGACGAAGGGCTGCCCCCGCAGACCCACGGTAAACAGGAACAAGGCGGCCAGGCCGATGTAAAGCGACTCTTTCCGGACGTCGACGCCCGTACGGGAGATTTGCATTCGTAATTCCATGGTCCTGAATTCGGCTTCGTTTCACGAGTTGAGTGAACGGTCGCTGCGCACGTAAATGAGGGTGTCTTCGGCGCTGCGGCGATCGGCAGCAATGGTACCGCGGCAGCACCGGCAACGGGGTCACCACCATCGCCTGCGCGATCTGCAAGACGGGCGCAGGCCAGGCGTGCACGGACAGGCCGCAGGCGGCAAGGGTGCTCCGAGGATCGCGGCGAGCGCCTGGCACCCGGCGTGCAGGCCTTCATCCCATGCTATAGTTGCAGCCCCTTGTTGGCAGGACGCCTCCACCGTGGCGCTTCAATTCGACGTTCTCATCATCGGCAGTGGCCTGGCTGGGCAAGCCGCAGCGCTCAGGCTGGCGCAGACGCGCAAGGTGGCGTTGATCAGCAAGCGCAACCTCGAAGACAGTGCGTCGAGTTGGGCGCAAGGAGGAATCGCCGCCGTCCTCGACAACCGTGATTCGATCGAAGCACACATTCGCGACACCATCACTGCCGGCGCGTTTCTCAACGACCCGCGAGCCACCCGTTTCGTGATCGAGAACGGTCGGCGCGCGGTCGACTGGCTGATCGCACAGGGCGTTCCCTTCACACGCGATGAAGGCGGCTACCACCTTGCCCGCGAGGGCGGCCACAGTGCCCGGCGCGTGATTCACGTCGCGGATGCCACCGGCCAGGCGGTGCAGAACACCCTGACCGGTCTCGTGCGCCAGCAACCGAACATCACGGTACTTGAACAGCACATCGCCATCGACCTGATTACCGCCGACAAGCTGCGACTCGGCGAGCGGCGCTGTTACGGCGCGTACGTGCTCGACAACGTCAGCGGTGAGGTACGGACGATCGGCGCCCAGCACACACTGATCGCTGCGGGCGGCGCCGGCAAGGTCTATCTCTACACGACGAATCCGGACACTTCAACCGGCGACGGCATTGCCATGGCATGGCGGGCAGGCTGCCGGGTGGCGAACATGGAGTTCATCCAGTTTCACCCGACCTGCCTGTACCATCCGCAGGCCAAGTCCTTCCTGATTTCGGAAGCGGTGCGCGGCGAAGGCGGGCGGCTGCTGCTGCCCGACGGTAGCCGCTTCATGCCTCGCCACGATGCACGCGGTGAACTCGCACCGCGCGACGTGGTTGCCCGGGCGATCGATTTCGAGATGAAGAAGCGCGGCCTGGACTGCGTCTATCTCGACATCTCGCACAGACCGGCGGAGTTCCTCGGTGAACACTTTCCGAACATCCTCGCACGCTGCCTTGATCTGGGAATCGACGTCACGCGTCAGCCGATTCCCGTCGTCCCCGCAGCGCACTATACCTGCGGCGGCGTCGTCACCGACCTGCGGGCACGCACCGACATTCCCGGACTCTACGTCGCCGGCGAGGCCTCCTGCACCGGTCTGCACGGCGCCAATCGTCTGGCCAGCAACTCGCTGCTCGAATGCCTGGTGTTCGCCGAAGCAGCGGCGAACGACATTCTGCAACAAGCGGAGGGCGAGTCACCGCCATTGCCACCCTGGGACGCCAGCCGTGTCAGCGACTCGGACGAAGAAATCGTCATCTCGCACAACTGGGACGAACTGCGTCGTTTCATGTGGGATTACGTCGGGATCGTCCGCACCACCAAGCGTCTGCAGCGGGCGCAAAACCGGATCCGCCTGCTGGTGCGTGAAATCGACGATTTCTACTCGCATTTCCGGGTGAGCAACGATCTGATCGAACTGCGCAACCTCGTCGTCACCGCCGATCTGATCATCCGCTGCGCGCTGCTGCGTCGCGAGAGCCGTGGCCTGCACTTCAGTCGCAACTATCCGGAGACGCTGCCGCACGCGCGCAATACGGTAATCAGACGCCGTCCCCGGTCGGTCCCCCTGTAGGACTGGCCAGCCAGCGCAGCCACAGGCGCAATAGACGAAACTGCTCGGCGGACATGCTGTCCGGCAGCAAAACCACGCTGCCCAGCATACCGTCTCGCTCGCCAAGCACGCGCAGGACGACCAACCAGGAAAACACTGCGCTATCCGGCTGCACTGCCGCGGCCGCTGGTTCGCTGCCGGAGCGGAGAATCCACAGTTCGCCTCGCTCGCCGAGGCGCAGGCCGGCGACTGGCGATGGTCGCAGAGAGTGCCATGCCGACAGGGCGACGATCAGCACCAGCACGCCACGCGCCAAAACTGGCCAGGGCAGCAGCCACAGACAAGCGATCGCCAGGACATGCAGAGCGACGGTCAGGAAAGCGAGAAGACGTGAGCGGCGCAATTCGATCTGGATCGGGAACTGCACCGGGTCCCGCCCCTGCCCAGACGCGCCGGTCTAGATACGCTTGAAAGCAACCGTGGCGTTGGTGCCGCCAAAGCCGAAAGAATTGGAAATGCCAACGTCGATCTTCATCGCACGCGCCGCATTGGCACAGTAGTCCAGATCGCAGGCTTCGTCCTGATTGAATATGTTGATCGTCGGCGGCGAAACCTGATGATGAATGGCGAGTATCGTAAATACTGCCTCGATGCCGCCAGCGGCGCCCAGCAGGTGACCGGTCATCGACTTGGTCGAATTGACCACCAGCTTGTACGCATGCTCGCCAAAGGCGCGTTTGACGGCAATCGTCTCGGCCTTGTCGCCGAGCGGCGTCGAAGTGCCGTGCGCATTGACGTATTGCACCTGATCCGTGTTGAGGCCGGCATTGCGCAGCGCGTTGCTCATGCAGCGCGCCGCACCCTCGCCATCCTCAAGCGGCGCAGTCATGTGGAAGGCATCGGCACTCATGCCGAAACCCGCCAGCTCACAGTAGATCCGGGCACCGCGCGCCTTGGCATGCTCAAATTCCTCGAGCACCACCACGCCGGCCCCTTCGCCAAGAACGAAGCCATCGCGATCCCTGTCCCACGGTCGGCTTGCGGTCTGTGGATCGTCATTGCGGGTGGACAGCGCGCGCGGAGCACAGAAGCCGCCCAATCCGAGCCTGGAGACGCAACCCTCGGCGCCGCCGGCGATCATCACGTCGGCATCGCCGTACTCGATCAGCCGTCCGGCATCGCCGATGCTGTGCGTACCGGTCGAGCACGCACTGACCAGCGAAATGTTGGGACCCTTGTAGCCGCAGAGGATCGACAGGTTTCCCGAGATCATGTTGATGATCGAACCGGGAACGAAAAATGGCGAGACCTTGCGCACACCGCCCGCTGCGAAATCGTCGCAGGTGCTTTCGATCATCGGCAAACCGCCAATCCCCGAACCGATCGACACGCCGACCCTCTCCGGGTCGAACGCATGCGAGTCGAGCCCGGCGTCGCGGATGGCCTGTAATCCGGCGGCCATTCCGTAGTGGATGAAAACGTCCATCCGACGCGCCTCTTTCGGCGACAGATACTGGCCAATCTCGAATCCCCTGACTTCCCCCGCAATGCGTACAGGGAAGCTGGAGACATCGAATCGGGTGACCGGACCAATGCCGGAACGACCGGCAACAATGTTCTGCCAAGCCTCCTCGATCGAATTACCGACGGGAGAAACGATGCCAAGGCCGGTGACGACTACTCTGCGACGTGCCAATTTGAACTCCGACGATCAATACGGAACTTTCCCAGCGCGAATACGCCCTGTCGGAGCGGGCCACTGACCTGCCCACAGGGAGCCAGGACTCCGGTTACTTCTTGTGAGCAGTCACGTAGTCGATGGCCTGCTGAACAGTCGTGATCTTTTCGGCTTCATCATCCGGGATCTCGCACTCGAACTCTTCTTCCAGAGCCATCACCAGCTCCACCGTGTCCAGAGAATCTGCGCCGAGATCGTCAACGAACGACGACTCGTTCTTGATGTCGGCCTCGTTGACACCGAGTTGTTCCGCCACGATCTTCTTGACACGCTGCTCGATATTTTCCATCAAAGTGTTCCCTCTCAAGGTTCGAATGTAAGACAAAGCGCGCTATTCTAACAAAATGGCCGTGAGTTACCAATGACCACCCCGGCCGCTCTGCGGGCGCCGGTCAACCCATGAACATGCCACCGTTCACGTGCAGCGTCGTGCCGGTGATGTAGGCAGCCCGCGGCGAAGCGAGGAAGGCGACCGCAGCCGCGACGTCTTCGGGAGACCCGAAGCGAGCGAGCGGAATGCCGCCGAGCAGCGACTCCTTCTGCCGATCGTCGAGCGCTCGGGTCATGTCGGTATCGATCAGCCCGGGCGCCACACAATTGACAGTGATGTTGCGGCTGCCGAGCTCGCGCGCCAGCGCGCGGCTCATGCCGGTGACGCCGGCCTTCGCCGCACAGTAATTGGCCTGCCCGGGATTGCCGGCATGCCCGACCACCGAAGTGACGTTGATGATGCGACCCTGCCTGGCTTTCATCATGCCGCGAAGGACCGCCTTCGACAGCCGGAATACAGCTTTCAGATTGGTGTCGAGGACGCTGTCCCAATCGTCGTCCTTCAGGCGCATCGCCAGATTGTCGCGGGTGATGCCGGCGTTGTTGACCAGGATCGACACCGCCCCCCGGGTCTTCTCGATCTGGCTGATCAACGCGTCCACCTGCGCACCGTCGCGCACTTCGAGCAGCGCCCCTTCCCCCTGGCAACCGGCCGCCAGCAGATACGCCGAGATTTTCGCAGCGCCTTCGGTACTCGTCGCGGTACCAATCACGGTAGCACCCAGGCGTCCCAGTTCGAGTGCAATCGCCTGGCCGATTCCACGCGATGCGCCCGTGACGAGAGTCACTTGTCCTGTGAGCATCCGGCTTACTCCAGGTTCGCGATGGCCGCGTCGATCGCCGCCAGGTCCGCCAGCGCGACGCTCGTCACCTGCTCCGCACAGCGCTTGCTGAGCCCGGCGAGGACCTTGCCCGGACCACACTCGGCCACTGTCGTGACGTTCATCGCAGCCATTTTCCGAATCGTCTCCACCCAGCGCACCGGCGAATACGCCTGCCGAACCAGTGCATCCTTGATCCTCGCGGGATTCGACTCGATCGCCACATCGGCATTGTTGATCACCGGAATCTGCGGCGCAGCAAAGGTCAATTCGGCTAGGCGGGCAGCCAGGCGGTCTGCCGCCGGCCGGATCAGCGACGAGTGAAACGGCGCCGAAACCGGCAGCAGCACGGCGCGCTTGGCGCCGCGCGTCTTGCACGCGGCACAGGCCAGTTCGACTGCCGCCTTGCTGCCGGCGATGACGGTCTGCCCGGGTCCGTTGAAATTCACCGGTTCGACCACGCCAGCGGTTGCAGTCACAGCTTCGCTGCAGGCGGCGGCAATTTTGTCGTCGTCCAGACCGAGAATCGCCGCCATCGCACCGGTACCCGCCGGCACGGCTTCCTGCATTGCCGCAGCACGCAGTCGTACCAGCGGTACGGCATCGCTGAAGGCCAAGACCCCCGCGGCAACCAGCGCGGAATATTCGCCAAGACTGTGTCCCGCCACCATGGCCGGCGGCCGGCCGCCTTTTTCGAGCCACAGGCGATAGACGGCGACCCCGGCCGTCAGCATCACCGGCTGCGTATTGACCGTCTGCGCCAGTGCCTCGGCAGGACCGTCGGCGAGCAACTGCCAGAGGTCCTCACCGAGGGTTGCCGACGCCTCGGCAAAAGTGGCACGCACCACTGCCGCGTCGCCGTAGGCCGCCATCATGCCGACCGACTGCGACCCCTGGCCCGGGAAAACAAACGCAAACGCCATGAATGCTCCTTCAGAGCTGCAAGAGAACCGCGCCCCAGGTGAAACCGCCGCCGACACCTTCGAGCAGAATCTTCTGTCCTGCCTGAATGCGTCGCTCACGAACCGCTTCATCGAGCGCCAGAGGAACCGAGGCAGCCGAAGTATTGCCGTGCCGATCGACGGTGACGACCACCTTCCCCATCGGCAGCTTCATTCTTTTCGCGGTCGCCTCGAGAATGCGGATGTTGGCCTGGTGCGGAATCAGCCAGTCGACGTCGGCCGTACCAATACCGGCCGCCTGGCAGCACTCTTCGCCAACCTCGGCGAGAACGCGGACGGCAAACTTGAAAACGGCCTGTCCATCCATGCGCAGGAAGGGATCACCAGTCACCTTGCCGCCGCTGACGCTACCGGGTACCGAAAGGATGCCGTGATGGGCACCGTCGGCATGCAGGGCTGTCGCCAGGATCCCCTGCTGGTCGCCAGCCTCCAGCACGACAGCTCCGGCGCCGTCGCCGAAGAGGACGCAGGTCGTGCGATCGGACCAGTCGAGGATGCGCGAAAACACTTCGGCGCCAACCACCAGAGCCCGTCGGTGACTGCCCGAACGGAGGAACTTGTCGGCAATCGTCAGCGCATAGACGAAGCCGCTGCACACCGCCTGCACGTCGAAAGCGGTCGCGCCGCTGTTGCCCAGTTTGCTTTGCAGCAGACAGGCGGTACTCGGAAAAATGAAGTCCGGTGTCGAGGTGGCGACGATGATCAGGTCTACGTCGGACGCCTGCAGACCGGCGGCATTGAGCGCCCGGCGACTCGCCTCGAGGCCGAGATCGCTCGAAGTTTCGCCGTTTTCCGCGAGATGTCGGCAGCGGATGCCGGTGCGGCTGGTGATCCACTCGTCGCTGGTCTCGATGCCGCGGCGTGCAAGGTCGTCGTTGGTGACTGCCTGACCGGGCAGAAAACTGCCGATTCCGGTAATGCGCGAGAACATGCTAGGCGGTCTCCTGAAGCGGCTGTTGCCGCGCCACGCGTTCGCTGATCCTGGCCAGCACGCCGCTGCCAGCCTCCTCCGCGGCACGCTGCAGCGCCCGCGTGAAGGCCAGCACATCGGCCGAACCATGGCTCTTGACGACGATCCCTTTCAAGCCGAGCAGCGTCGCACCGTTGTACTGGCGGTGGTCGACACGCTTCTTGAAACGTTGCAGCACCGGCAGGGCAACCACGGCAGCAAGTTTGGTCAGCAGGTTGCGTCGAAATTCCTGACGCAGGAACGTGGCCAGCAGTTGCGCAAGGCCTTCCGACGTCTTCAAGGCCACGTTGCCGACAAAGCCGTCACAGACGATGACATCCGCGTCGCCCTTGTACACCCCATCCCCCTCGACGTTGCCGACGAAGTTCAGACCGGAGTCGGCAAGCAGTTCGGCGGCACGCTTGGCGACATCGTTGCCCTTGATCTCTTCCTCGCCGATGTTCAGGATGCCGACCGTCGGCCGCTCCCGGTGCTCGATCGCCGCCACCAGCGAAGCACCCATGATTCCGAACTGCAGCAGATGCTCCGGGCTGCAATCGACATTGGCACCGAGATCGAGCACGTGCGTGTGGCCGGTCATCGTTGGCAGAACTGCACAGATCGCCGGACGATCGATGCCCGGCAACATTTTCAGGACGAATCGTGAGATGGCCATCAGCGCACCGGTATTGCCGGCAGAGACACAGGCATCCGCTTCGCCCGCCTTGACGAGATTGATGGCGACGCGCATCGACGAGTCCTTCTTGTTGCGCAGTGCCAGTGACGGCGACTCATCCATGGCGACCACCTCCGACGCATGGCGAACCGAAACGCGACCGACTGCCGCGTCACCGAGCATGGGCCGAATCGCCCCGGCCTGACCAACGAGGACTACGCGCACGTCGGCGTGCTCGCGGACGAATTGAAGCGCGGCCGGAACGGTCACCGGTGGACCGTGATCGCCGCCCATGCAGTCTATGGCAACGGTAATCGTCATCCTGCGCCAGACGGACGACTTACCAGCATGCAGAGCGTCGTGCCCAATTCCGACGAATCACTCGCCGGGACCCTTGACGACCTTCTTGCCTCGATAGAAACCGGTAGGACTGATATGGTGACGCAGGTGCACCTCGCCGGTGGTCGGTTCCACTGCCAGCGGCATGCCGCTCAGGGAATCGTGCGAGCGATGCATGCCACGCTTGGACGGGGACTTCTTGTTCTGTTGAACGGCCATTACGAACTCCTCAAGTCAGATTCGCTAAGCCTTGCCGTGAAAGCCGGCTAGCACGGAAAACGGCGACACCCTTGCTGTCGGCTGCCCCGCCCCGGGCAGCACGCAATCGGCGTGGCGCGGCGCGTTGGGAAGCGCGAGCAGGATTTCGTCCTCGATCAGCACAGCGACGTCAAGCTCCGGCTGATGCGGGAGAAAGTCCCGGGAGTCGTCCTCCAGTTCCTCCTGCGTCAGATCGCCGTCATCATCGACGAACTCCAGCAGACTACGAACTTCCAGCCGATAGTCGATCGCTTCCAGACAGCGCTGGCAGCACAGCGAGAGCACTCCCTCCACCGTCACCACCAACTGCGATCTGCCGAGAGGCCCGATCCCGCCCTGGATCCGATATTGCAGGAAACCTGCCGAATCCGTCAGCAAATCGAGCAGGCGACCGAGCGAAGCAACCGTCAGTTCGCCCTGCAGCGAAGCTCCTTCCGTGCCGAACGACCGGCTGTCAATAACAAGGCGTCGCGACATAAGCCGAGCATGATATTATTTTCGGCTTTTGAAGTCAAAGCAGCGACACTGAAAATCGGCTGCTCTGCTGTCACCCCGTTCCCGCTCCGCCGTCAGCGCATGTCGCGACCGACCCACCAATGCCCGATCGCCTCCTGGTTCTTGCCTCGACCTCGCCGTTCCGCCGCCAACTCCTGGCGCGCCTCGGTTTGCCGTTCTCTGTCGCCAGTCCGGCCGTCGACGAGGCGCTGTTGCCGGGAGAAGATCCGGCAGCAGGTGCGCTGCGCCTTTCCGAAGCCAAGGCGCGTGCGGTCGCGGCTTCCTACCCGCAGGCCCTGATCATCGGCAGCGACCAGGTGGCCTGCCTGGATGGGCGGATCTTCGGCAAACCCGGAACGCACGCCGAGGCCACGCGCCAGTTGCGGACGATGCGCGGGCAGCGGGTCAACTTCTTTACCGGCCTCTGCCTGCTCGACGCGAGGAGCGGCAAGGCGCACCTTCGCGGCGTACCGACACTGGTCACCTTCCGCGAGCTTGCCGACGAAGAAATCGAAAGCTATCTGCACAAGGAGCAGCCTTACAATTGCGCGGGCAGCGCCAAGTCGGAAGGGCTGGGAATCGCGTTGATCGCGAGGATCGACGGCGAAGACCCCAACGCGCTGATCGGCCTGCCGCTGATCGCGCTCTGCGACCTGCTGCGCCTAGAGAACGTCTCCGTATTCTGAACGGGAGCGGTCGTGCGTCTCCGCCGTCACCGATGACCACCGGCAAGCTCTACCTGATCCCGGTTCCGCTCGGCCCGATGCCGGCGGCCACCGTCCTGCCACAGCACGTCGTCGCCTGCACGCAACGACTGAAGCATTTCGTCGCTGAAAACGCGAGGACTGCCCGCGCTTTCCTGAAATCGCTGCCGGTGGAACTGCCGGTGCAGCAGATCGAAATTTGCGAACTCAGCGAGCACACGCCAGCGAGTTCGTTGCCGCGACTGCTGGCACCGGCACTGGCCGGGGCCGACCTCGGGCTGATCTCCGAAGCGGGGTGTCCCGCGGTCGCCGACCCAGGTGCAGCGCTCGTGGCGCTGGCTCATCAACGGGGCGTACAGGTCGTGCCGCTGGTGGGGCCGTCGTCGATCCTGCTTGCCTTGATGGGGTCAGGACTGAGCGGGCAAAGCTTTGCTTTCCACGGCTACCTGCCGAGCAACACGCCGGAAAGGGAGAAACGTCTGCTTGAACTCGAGAAGGATTCTCGGCAACAGCAGCGAACCCAGATCTTCATCGAAACACCTTATCGTAACCGCCAGATGCTGGAATCACTGCTCGCCAAGTGTGCGCCGGGCACGCGTATCTGCCTCGCCGTCGACCTCACGCTCGCGAGCGAACAGATCACCACTCGCGCGGTCTCCGAATGGCGGCGGCAGCCACTACCCGACATCAGTCGCCGGCCGACCGTATTCCTCCTGCAGTCGTAGCAGACAGTCCACTCCGTTCAACGAAAGAGCGACCGCCCACTGCCCAGCAGCGAACCGACCGCGCCTTGCGTCGCCTCCGCGCGCAGACGCTTGGCAAAACGCTCGGCGATGTTTTCCTTGATCGTGAATTCGACGATGCGTTCGGCCTTGATCACGTCGCGCGCGACCGAACCGACGGTACCAAAACCGTCGGCAAGACCCAGGCGCACACTCTGGCTACCTGTCCACATCAGGCCGGTAAACATTTCCGGCGTCTCCTTCAGGCGCGGGCCACGCCCGCGCCGCACGACCTCGATGAACTGTTTGTGAATCTCGCGCAACAGGACCTGCGCGTGCTCCCTCTGTTTCGCATCCTGCGGCGAGAACGGGTCGAGAAAACCCTTGTTTTCTCCGGCTGTCAGCAGTCGCCGTTCGATGCCGAGCTTTTCCATCGCCCCGGTAAAACCGAACGAGTCGATCAGCACCCCGATCGAACCGACCAGACTCGCCTTGTCGACGAAGATCTTGTCGGCGGCGGCTGCGACATAGTATCCACCCGACGCGCAGACATCCTCGACCACCGCGTAGAGCGGAATCTGCGGGTGCGTCGTGCGCAGCCGGCGGATCTCGTCGTGCACAATGCCCGCCTGCACCGGACTTCCTCCCGGACTGTTGACACGCAGGATCACGCCGGCCGTCCCCTTGTCGCCGAAGGCCGCGTCCAGGGCATCATTGATGTTCTGCGCACTGGCTTCACCCTGCGCCTCGATCGTGCCGTGCAGATAGATCACGGCAGTGTGTCGGCCATCGGCAAGCTGTTCAGGGCCGCCCCAATCGACTACCAGTACCAGCACCGCCACCAGATAGGCGAGCCCGGCCAGCTTGAAGAAGATTCCCCAGCGCCGCCTCGCCCGTTGTTCCTGAAGCGACGCATAGGCGAACTTCTCCAGCAACTGTCGTTCCCAATGTGGTTCGTTTTCGGAGGTACTCAAGGTGTTTGCTCGCCCGGGGTGAAATAGATTGCGCCATCCCGCTCTGTGACGGGGAGCGGCGTCAGCCCTCTGCCGTTGCAGCGGCCGCCGAGGCAGCGACCGTTTTCCGGCGAATACAGCGCGCCGTGCGTTGCGCAGATCAAGTATAACTTGGAATCATCGAAGAATTCGTTGTGCTGCCAGTCGAGCTCGACCGATACGTGCGCGCAGCGATTGAGATAGGCAAAGACGCGGCCGCGAAACCGTACCGCAAAGGCGGCCTGCTCGACGCCCTGCCGGTGCACCGTGAAACGGACTCCCCGCCCCCCGTCGAGCAAGTCACCCGACCGGCAGATCAGGCGTTCTGCCACAGCCACTCGGACAGTTCTCGCGGCTCCCGCAGGCTGGCCAACGGACGAAGCGCGTCCAGCTCGCACGCGGAATGCGCGCCATAGGCCACGGCCAGGCAGGCAACGCCGGCGTTGTGTGCCATTTGCAGATCGTGCGTCGTATCGCCGATCATCAGCGCGCGCTCGCGCTCGACCGACAACTCTTCGAGCAGTTCGTCCAGCATCTGCGGGTGTGGCTTGGAGAAGCATTCGTCGGCACAACGCGAAGCGTGAAAATGGGCGCCGAGCCCGCTCAATCGCAGCGCACGCTCGAGCCCATGGCGGCTCTTTCCGGTGGCCACAGCGAGCAGGAAACCGGCACGCGAAAGCTCGCCAATCAGCTCGGCAACGCCGTCGAACAGGCGCAGTTCGTGATCACAAGCCAGATAGTGATGGCGATAGCGCTCCACCATTTGCGGATAGCGCTCTTCGGGCAGATCGGGGGCGACGTGGCGCAGAGCGTCGTGGAGGCCAAGGCCGATCACGTGCCGCGCCCTTTCGTCCGCCGGCGCGGCTACGCCGAGGTCGCTGCAGGCGGCACGGATCGCAGCGACGATGGCGGCTGCCGAGTCCAGCAAGGTGCCATCCCAGTCGAAGACCAACAGTTCAAACCGTCTTGCCATAATCCTGCTTTTCCTTCGCCGACAGACCATCCACGAACGCTTTCAGGGCAGCCGGCATTGCCGCTTCGACCACCAGTTCCCGGCCCTCCAGCGGGTGCGGCAGGCGCATCCGGGAAGCATGCAGGAACATCCGCTTCAGTCCCTCCTTGGCGAGCGCCCTGTTCAGCCCGAAATCGCCGTACTTTTCGTCGCCGGCGATCGGGTAGCCCAGATGCGCCAGATGCACGCGAATCTGGTGCGTTCTTCCGGTCTTCAGTTCGGCTTCCAGCAGGCTGAAGCGCTGCCAGCGGGCAAGCAGGCGGAAAACCGTGTGTGCCGCCTTGCCTTCGTCGGCAACGCGAACCCGGCGCTCGCCGGACGCCAGCAGGTACTTGAGCAATGGCAGGCGGACGCTGCGCAGCGGTTCCATCCAGCGGCCGCAAACCAGGACCAGATAGCGCTTGTCGGCAGAGCGGCCGCTCCCCGCAAGTCCGCCCTCGCGAAACATCTGGTGCAGGGCGAGCAGCACCGAGCGCTTCTTGCCGAGCAACAGGATCCCCGAGGTTTCGCGGTCAAGCCGGTGCGCCAGTTCGAGAAATCGCGCTTCCGGTCGCTGCCGCCGCAAGGCCTCGACGAGCCCGTAACTTTCGCCGCTGCCGCCGTGCACGGCAATCCCGGCCGGCTTGTCGACGACCAGCAGTCCCTCGTCTTCATAGACGATCGGGACATGCACCTGCAATCCGGCACCGGCGACCATCTCCTGTTCGACGCTTGCCACCCGCAACGGCGGGATGCGCAGCACGTCACCGGCCTGCAGACGATAGGAAACATCGGCTCGCCGCCCATTGACCCGTACCTGGCCGCTGCGCACGATGCTGTACACGTGGCTCTTGGGCACTCCCTTGCAGCGTTTCAGCAAGAGGTTGTCGAGGCGCTGTCCATGCTCGTTCTCGGTGATCACCGTTCGGATAACGGAGTTTTTGCCAACTTCGACCAATTTAAATATACTTATCCCGATTTGCGCTTTGGGTTGAAAGAGGCGCTGACCCGTAAGACCGTCGAGCGACGCCGATTCTGAAGTCATTGCGACGCACTTTCCGGCAGGCCTTAGCCGCCCCTCTCGCACCGACCTGTGCGACATCACCTGACGCCAATCACCTGGTTAAGTACGCTCACCACTAAGTAGCGATACTACTTGAACTGCGCGCGCCTGGCACCTGTGGAGCGACCCAGACAGATTCCCGAGCCCTTGACTTTCAAGGCCCGACAAACATTCGCGTCGGCGGGAATCCCCTATTAGTTGCCCTATCGGAACGCTTCTCCAGCATCCCATCCACAACTAATCCGTCATTGCCTGGATACGGCCGTTTCGCCCGTGAGAACGCGCGGGAGCCCAAACTATGAAACGCATGCTGTTTAATGCAACACAGGTCGAGGAACTGCGTGTTGCCATTGTCGACGGTCAGAAGCTGATTGACCTGGACATTGAATCGGCAAACAAGGAACAGAAAAAGAGCAACATTTATAAAGCGGTCATTACCCGCATCGAGCCCAGCCTGGAAGCGGCGTTCGTCGACTACGGTTCGGAACGGCACGGCTTCCTCCCCTTCAAGGAGGTTTCCCGTGCTCTCTTCCAGCCGGGTGTCGATGCCGGTCGTGCCAGCATCAAGGATGCCCTGCGCGAGGGCCAGGAACTGATCGTTCAGGTAGACAAGGACGAGCGCGGCAACAAGGGGGCCGCGCTCACCTCCTTCGTCAGTCTCGCCGGCCGTTACCTCGTGTTGATGCCGAACAATCCGCGCGGCGGCGGCGTCTCGCGCCGCGTCGAGGGCGCCGAGCGAACCGAACTGCGAGAGGTCATGGATCAGTTGCAGGTGCCGCAGGGCATGAGCCTGATCGCGCGCACTGCGGCCATCGGGCGCAACGCGGAAGAGTTGCAGTGGGACCTCAATTATCTCCTGCAGTTGTGGAAGGCAATCGAGGCTGCTGCCGATCAGCAGAAGGGTGCATTCCTGATCTACCAGGAGGGCAGCCTGGTGATCCGCGCCATCCGTGACTACTTCCAGCCCGACATCGGTGAAATCCTGATCGACACCGACGAGGTGTTCGAACAGGCACAGCAGTTCATGGAACATGTGATGCCGGGCACGGTCAGTCGCGTCAAACGATATCGCGATGACGTGCCGCTGTTCTCGCGCTTCCAGATCGAACACCAGATCGAATCGGCCTACTCGCGTCAGGTCGGCCTGCCGTCCGGTGGCGCGATCGTCATCGACCACACCGAAGCCCTGGTGTCGGTGGATGTGAACTCGGGCCGATCGACGCGCGGCGCCGACATCGAGGAAACGGCACTGAAGACCAATCTCGAGGCAGCCGAAGAAGTCGCCCGTCAGTTGCGCCTGCGCGATCTGGGCGGACTGATCATCATCGACTTCATCGACATGGAGAATCAGCGCAACCAGCGTGAAGTCGAGAACCGTATCCGCGAAGCGTTGCGTTTCGATCGCGCGCGCGTGCAGACCGGCAAGATCAGCCGCTTCGGCCTGCTCGAACTGTCCCGCCAGCGCCTGCGCCCGGCCCTTGCCGAGACCAGCTACATCCCGTGTCCGCGCTGTTCGGGGACGGGCCACATCCGCAGCACCGAGTCCGCCGCCCTGCACATCCTGCGCATTCTCGAAGAGGAGGCGATGAAGGACAACACCGCCGCCGTGCATGCGCAGGTTCCGGTGGATGTCGCCACCTTCCTGCTCAATGAAAAGCGGACCGACGTGCAGGCGATAGAGCATCGGCACAAGGTCAACATCCTGCTGATTCCCAACATTCATCTCGAAACACCGCAGCACACCTTCCTGCGTCTTCGCCAGGACGAGACCAGCGCGGATCTCGTGCAGCAGGCGTCGTACCGGATGGTCGCCCTGCCGAGCGAAGACGAGGGCAAGGAGCTTGCAATCGGGGGCGAAGCGAAATCGGCCCGACCCGAAGCGGCGATCAAGGGGGTGACCTCGTCGCAACCGGCGCCGCTGATCGCCGACGATTCCGCGCTGGCCGAGGAGCCGCCAGCGCCCGGCAAACGCCTGTGGCAGCGGATCGTCTCCTGGTTCCGCCATGACGATCAGCCCATGGCCGACCACGAACCCCCGCCGGCGACGCCTACCAGCACCGCGGCGAGGGAAACACCGCGCGACAACCGCCGGGCAACCGGGCGTGGTACACGCCGCGACGAAACGCGCGACGTCTCCGAGACCCGCGTCAATCGGGAATCCAGAGAGGCAACGCCACCGCCACCAGCCCGCAGCGATGCCCAGAAACCACGGGAACCGCGCGAGCCACGCGAGCCACGTGAGCCGCGTGAGCTACGCGACCCGGGACCAGCGCGCGAGCCACGGCGCGCGCGCACCGAACGCAAGCCGCCGGCCGCGGCAGCCGCCGCGAGCGCCGAGCCTGTCCCGATTCCGGCTGCGCCAGCGCCTGCGGCGGCGCCCACCCCGCCGGAGCAGCCTGCGGACGAGTCCGGCGGCACGTCCCGTCGTCGTGGCCGTCGCGGCGGACGCCGCGAGCGCGCCGAGAAGACCGATGGCCAGGCGATTACTCGGGACGCAGCGGGCCCGGTGACGAGCAGCCCGGAAGCGGACACCGCGACCGCACCGATAGCGACGGCAGTCGCCACCCCGGACACGGCCGATACGGTCCCGGCAGCGCCGAGCATGCCGCAGGCGGCGACCGGCACTGCCGAAGCTCCAGCGGCAGTGAGCGAGACGCTCCCGGCGACGGTCCTGGCCGCCGAAGCGCAAGGCTCCACTGTCGAGCCGGAAGCGGCGGCCGCTGCAGAAGCTCCGCCGGCAGACGAAGTCCCGGTTGCCGAAGCCCCAGCTGCCGAAGCACCCCTGGTTACGGAAGCGAACGTGCTCGCGGCTCCCGCCATGGCAGTGGAAGCGCAGGTGGAGAGCGAGCCGCCCGCCGACACGGAAGCCACGGCGCCGCCACCGGCACCGGAATCTCCTGCGCCATTCTTGCCCGCCGAACCGCTGGCCACGCCCGCGCAACAGGTTCTGCAAGCGATCGAGAGCAGCGGTCTGATCCTGGTCGAAACGAGCAGGGACCTGGCGCCACCGCCTCCGCCACCCGTCGAGGCAAGCCAGTCAGCGCCACGCCGCAGACGTCCGGCAATCGTCATTCCGGACGAGCCGCTGGTCATGGTCGAGACACGCAAATAGACCTGCCAACGATTCCGGACGACGCCTGGAAGCCGGCGAGCCAGGCGTCGAGCCGCCGTAGCGGGTGAGCAACCGATCGCAGCACGGTTCCGCGCTTGGGCAGCCGGGACAGGCTGGCCCTCTGCACGGACGAAAGCGCTTGCGAAAGCCGGATGCGACCGGCCCGGAAAAGGTGACAGACCGGCCTCGCATTCCGGGACGACAATCGAAACGCGCGTGAAACTGGAACCGCGTTTCGTCCACTGCA
>NZ_JAMTDV010000040.1 GCF_023806565.1 Accumulibacter sp.
CGCATCTGGCTCACGCCTCTAAGTAGAATGACGATATGCTAAGTTGCGAGGATTGCGGCTGTTCCCCGTGTAAGGGGGCTGCGCGAGCGCCCCTGCAGTCGGACACGCGTCGCGGCAATCCGTCGGAAAAAATGCCGCGGCGAAAGTAGCGGCTTTCGAAGCGGGCGATCTGCCCGGGCAGCATCTGAACTCGCCGGCGATTCGGCAAGCTGAACTGGCACGCCCGAGACGATTCGAACGTCCGACCCCTGCCTTCGGAGGGCAGTACTCTATCCAACTGAGCTACGGGCGCGTGAGGGGCAGAAGCTTAACCGGTTTGCCCGAGGGAGTCCACTGCTCCGGAATCCCTCCTCCGAGATCGCTCGGGCACTTCTGGGGAAGGCGAAACGGCGCTACAATGCGCCATCTAACCCGCACCCCATTAAGGATTTGGCATGGCTCAGCAACAGAACTCTTCACGGTCGATCCTGATCGTCACCATCCTCGTCGCCCTCGTGCTGGTCGCCGTCATCTGGCCGCTTTCCATGATCGGGAAGGGTGGCAGCCAGACAGGCGGCAGCGACGATGTGGAGGGACGCATTCAACCGGTCGCCAAACTTGAACTGGCGAAAGCGGCACCTGTCAAGAGCGATGGCAAGCCGCAGGACGGGGCCACCGTCTATAATTCGGTGTGCTCGGCCTGTCACGCTTCCGGCGCAGCCGGGGCACCGAAAGCGGGCGACAAGGCGGCATGGGCGCCGCGCATTGCTACCGGAACGGCTGCGCTGGTCAAGAGCGCGATCAACGGCAAGAACGCGATGCCGGCCAAGGGCGGCAATCCCGACCTGAGCGATGCCGAGATCAAGGCCGCAGTCGAGTATCTGGTCGGTCTCGCCAAGTAGGGCTGGTTGCCCGGTAGATCTGGTTGGACTGGGTGTTTGCCGGAAGGCGGGTTCCAGGCTTAGCGTCGGGTTTCGCCCCTGGCATGTCGAGGGTAGGCACCCGGTCTCGTCGATGATCGGCCGCCGGATTCAGCGGGTTTGGCCAGCAAGCATCGCGCGGAGTGCAGAAAGACGCTCCGCACTGGCCGCCCTGTCGGGCACGGTCGTGCTGTTTTCGTTGGCGAAGCGAAGATTTTCGCGGCCCATTTCGGCGATGAAACGCGATGCCTGACACGGGATGACTTCGCGACCCTGTTTGCGCTTTTCCGCGTAGCTCAGATGCAGTGATCGCTGCGCCCGCGTGATTCCCACGTAGAGCAGGCGTCGCTCCTCCTCGATGCGGTTTTCGGCGGCGGCCTCGCGATGTGGCAGAACGCCTTCCTCGACGCCAATCAGAAATACGTGTCTGAACTCGAGACCCTTGGCCGCGTGCAGCGTCGACAGCCGGACGGCGTCGATCTCGGTGTCCTGCTGGTCGATCATGCCGATCAGGGCAATGCTCTGAGTCAGTTCGAACAGCGTCTTC
This sequence comes from Accumulibacter sp., assembly GCF_023806565.1. Lineage (GTDB taxonomy): Bacteria > Pseudomonadota > Gammaproteobacteria > Burkholderiales > Rhodocyclaceae > Accumulibacter. The sequence goes on from NZ_JAMTDV010000040.1 coordinate 1,447, forward strand.
CGTTCTTCGTCTCCCTTCCTGCCCAGCCAGTCGCAGAACTCCCGGACGTTTGCCCATTTGCTTCGCGCCACACGCATCTCGTCCTGCGCGAGAAGCCATGCCTCGTAGGAAATCGCGTCGAGCAGGGCGGAGAGCACCTGCGCTGCCGGTTCGCGGCAGGCGCGCTGGCGCAGACACTCGATGAACTCGCAAAATTCGCGCAGGGGAGACAACTGGCCGGCCTGCACTCGCTGCGCGAAGCCCTGTTCACCGGCTGCAGCGAAGAGCGAGCGGTGCCGCTCGCCAGCGTAGGCGCCCAGTGCCCGCAAGGTGCTGCTGCCGACGCCGCGTCTCGGTGCGCCGACGGCGCGCAGGAACGCAGGGTCGTCCTCGGGGTTGGTGAGCAGTCGCAGATAGGAGGTAATGTCCTTGATCTCCGTTTTCTCGAAGAAGGACTGTCCGCCCGAGAGCAGGTAGGGAACGCGCTGGTCGCGCAGAAAACGCTCGATCGCTCGCGCCTGGAAATTTCCGCGATAAAGGATCGCGTAATCGCGGAACGCGCCACGGTGTTCGAAGCGGTGCGCCTGCAGCTTCATCACCACCGCCTCCGCCTCTTTTTCCTGATCAGCGCAGCAACGCACGGTGATCGGTTCGCCATGCCCCAGGTCCGACCACAGTTTCTTGTCGAACAGCTTCTCGTTGTGCGCGATCAGTGCGTTGGCCGCCTTGAGAATGCGGACCGTCGAGCGGTAGTTCTGTTCGAGCTTGATGATCTTGAGATTCGGATAGTCGCGCGGCAGGCCGCGCAGGTTGGCGACGTCCGCACCGCGCCAGCCGTAGATTGCCTGATCGTCGTCGCCGACTGCCGTAAACGCCGCGCGCGGCCCGGCAAGCAGGTGAAGCAAGCGGTATTGACTGACGTTGGTGTCCTGGTACTCGTCGATCAGCAGATAGCGCAGGCGATTCTGCCACTTGTCGCGCAGCGCCGGCTGTTTCTCGAAAAGCGCCACCGGGAGTACGATCAGATCATCAAAATCGACAGCCTGGTAGGCGCGAAGAGTGGCGGCGTAGTTGGCGAAAACCTCCGCTGCCAGCACCTCGTATTCGCCGCGCGCAATCCCTCGTGCTTCGTCGGGCGAAACGAGACTGCTTTTCCATTGGGAGATCAGCGCCTGCAGCCGGCGGATGGTTGCCTTGTCGGCGCTGCCGGCAAGCTCCGAAACGATAGCGAAGCAATCGGTCGCATCGAGGATCGAGAAGTTCGGCCGGTAGCCGAGCGCGTCGACCTCCTCGCGCAGGATGCGTACGCCCAGCGAGTGAAAGGTCGAGATCGTCAGGCCGCGAGTCGATTTGCCGGCGAGCAGCCTGCTCACCCTTTCCTGCATCTCGCGCGCAGCCTTGTTGGTAAAGGTGATCGCTGCGATGTTGCCTGGACTGAGACCGCAGGCTTCGATCAGATGGGCGATCTTCTCGGTGATCACGCGCGTCTTGCCCGAGCCTGCGCCGGCCAGCACCAGCAGCGGTCCGTCGAGGTAGCGGATCGCTTCGCGTTGTGGGAGATTCGGGCGGGAATGTGCCGACATTGCGCCGGGGAGGGGAAAAAAGCATGGGATTCTAGCATGCCGCGACGGGGCGAACCGAATTGCTGCTGGCAGGGGTTTGCCACGCCCCGACCATGCAGGTAGAATCCCGCCGGTCGTCTCGGCGGTGGGTATGAGCAGCGTCCCCCGATGACCGGGACGGCTTGTTAAATTGGGCGTCCGGGGTTCATTCCGCGGCATTCGTAGTGAATAAAAAGGGGATTTTTATGGCAGAACAGAAGCTGGGCAATCCGGCTGTTGTAGGTCTCGCCGGCTTTGGCCTGACCACAATGGTGTTGCAGTTTCACAATGTGGGATGGATGGGTTTGGGCCCGGTCGTCTGGCTGGGCCTGATCTTTGGTGGACTGGCGCAGATGATCGCCGGGCTGCAGGAAATGAAGTCCGGAAACAACTTTGGTTACTGCGCCTTCACCGGCTACGGTTGTTTCTGGATCGCTCTGGTGCTACTACTGCTGGGCAACCATTACAACATCTACACTTCCAGCAAGACCGATGTCGGTTGGTTCCTGGTGGCGTGGACGATGTTTACGGTGATCCTGTGGATTGGTTCGATGCGGGTGAGCAGCGCCTTGGCACTGACCTTCACCCTGTTGCTGGTCGGCTTCGTCCTGCTCGATCTGGCACATTTCGGTTATCCGGACCTGACGGTGGTCGCCGGGTATGAGCTGATGGTGACCGCAGCGATGGCGTGGTACATCATGGCCCATCTCATCTATGCCGATTTGTTTGGCCGGGACGTGCTCCCGGTGGGCAAGCCCTGGATCGCCTGAGGCTTGTTGTCGGCAGCCGCTGGACAACGATAGGCGTCAGCCAGGGCTGGTGTTCCCAATACCTCTCAACAGAAGCAAGAGGAGAAGCATGCTATGAAATTTGTAAGAATGGCTGGATTGCTCGGACTGGTGCTTGCCTGCGGAGCGGCGCGCGCCGCGGCGCCGGCAGAATCCGAAGTCGCGAATGCCGAGGAGGCGATCACCAAGGTGCGCGCCGCCGCCCGCTTTCTGCATGACAAGGGCTCGTCGGCCTATTCGGATTTCAATCAGAAGGACAGCAAGTGGGTCTGGAAGGACAGCTACGTGTTCGTTTACGATTGCCGCAAGGACCGGATGATTGCGCACCCGCTGCGCCCGGATCTGGTCGGCAAGCCGATCCTGCAGGTCACCGACAACTCGGGCAAGTACATCTTCAAGGAACTTTGCAAGGCCGGCAGCGAGCCGCGTGGCGGTTGGGTGGAATATAGTTGGCCCAAGCCTGGGGCGGGGCGCCTGTCACGGAAGGTTTCCTACGCCTTGGCCGCCGACGTCTCGTTTGCCGCCGGGATTCAGGTGAGCGCCGGCATCTACGACGAAAACATCACCATGCCGGAGCTGAACAAGGTACTCGAAAAGATGTCCGATCCGGCGAAGTATCCCGCCCTGTAGTCGCGCAGCAACACTCCCGAAACCCCGGCCAGTGGCCGGGGTTTTTACTTTCGGGGCCGGTAGATACGCAGCCGGTTCAGTCGATCGCCGCGCCCTGCAACGCCAAGGTGCCGCTGCGTCCTGCCAGTTCTCCGCTGATCACGCGGTGCCGTGGCAGGTTTGCCGGATCGAGCGAGTCGAACAGTTCGCGACAGGTCGCCAGACGGAAGTCCTGTCGACGCCACCCGCGAAGAAGCCGATCGAACGTTTCGGCGAGTCGCATCCCTTCGAGTTCCGCGTGCAGCGTGTAAACGTGTGGGCAACCGCCTGCCTCCGTCTGTGCGAGCAGGTGTCGATCGACGTTGTCGGCGGTCAGGTCATCGACGCCGATCAGTTCATCCAGCGTCGGCAGGGTGGTCGGCAACTGCGGCACGCCGCATGCCTTGCCGTCTTCGTCGACCGGCCGAAAGGGACGAAAGCCGCGCACGTCCGAGGCATAGAGGAAGCCAAGATCCTGCTCGCAGGCAAAGGCGGCGGCGTTCATCTGCCAGCCTGCGGCGCCGTGCGTCAGCGCCGGGATTCCGAACACCTCGCGGAAGCGGTCCGCCGCCCGCAGCATCTCGCGCCGCGTCCAATCAACCGTTTGTGTCGCGACGTTGTCCTGCCAGCGGATGTGATCCCAGCAATGAATCCCTACCTCGTGCCCGCGGTCACGCACCGATCGCATCAGGGCGGCCTCCCGACGTCCGATGTCCGGGCCGGGCAACAGCGTACCGTAGAGCAGCGTGCGCAAGCCATAATGCTCGACGACCGAGGTGCGCGACACCTTGCGCAGGAATCCCTTGCGGAATACCCGCCGGATCGCCCGGCCGGTGTGGTCGGGCCCCAGGCTGAAAAGGAAGGTGGCGCGAGCGTCGTGCCGACGCAGGATGTCGAGCAGGCGCGGCACCCCCTCGCGGGTGCCGCGCCAGGTGTCGACATCGATCTTGAGGGCGAGCAGCTCTTGCGTCACTCAGGCGGCAGGATCGTGGTTCACGAGTTCCTGATGGTAATAGTCGAAGATTCCCCTGAGCGCTTCTTCCATGCCGACCAGCGGAGACCATTCGAGAATGCGTCGGGTATTCTCGATTTTCGGCACCCGGTTCTGCACATCCTGATAGCCAGCGCCGTAGTACTCTCCGGAACTGGTCTCGACCACCTGTACCCTGGCCAGGCCTGCGGCGTATTCCGGATAGTTCTTCGCCATTCCCAGCAGCATCGTCGCCAGTTCGCGTACCGAGTGGTTGTTGTGCGGGTTCCCGATATTGAATATCTGACCGTTGGCCCGTCCATCCTTGTTTGCGATGATCTTCATCAAGGCTGCAATTCCGTCATCGACGTAGGTGAAGGCGCGCTTCTGGTGGCCTCCGTCTACCAGCTTGATCGTTTCGCCACGCAGGATGTGTCCGATGAACTGGGAAATGACGCGGCTGGATCCTTCCTGCGTCGTATGGATCGAATCCAGGCCGCCACCGATCCAGTTGAACGGACGGAACAGGGTATAGGTGAGCCCCTCCTGTTGGCCGTAGGCAGCAATCACGCGATCCAGCAACTGCTTCGAGCAGGCATAAATCCAGCGCGGCTTGCCGATCGGGCCATAAATCAGTTCGGATTTTTCCGGGTCGAATTCACTGTCCCGGCACATTCCATAGACTTCGGACGTCGATGGGAAGACGACGTGTTTCCGGTACTTGACGCACCACCTGATGATCGGCAGGTTGGCTTCGAAATCGAGTTCGAAGACGCTGAGCGGCGATTGCACATAGGTTGCCGGCGTGGCAATCGCGACCAGCGGCAGCACGACGTCGCATTTCTTGACGTGATACTCGGTCCACTCCCGATGGATGGTGAGATCACCCTCGAAAAAATGGAATCGCGGGTGCGCGAGGAATCCGCCAATCCTGCTCGCGGACCTGTCCATGCCGAAAACTTCCCAGTCGGTCGTTTCCAGGATGCGTTTGCTCAGGTGGTGGCCGATGAAGCCATTGACACCGAGAATAAGTACTTTTTTCATGCGTGCTATCCGCCGGAAAGGGTGTGGATCAATCGGGAGTCGGGGCCGGCAGCGGTTGCGAACCGGGCGCTTGTGCCGGGACGCCGGCGTGCAGCGGCAGCCCGCAGAAATCGCCTTCCAGTACGCGCAGAATGCCACCGCCGCGCGGGTGTATCTCGATGCAGTCGCCGTCATTGGCCAGCATGCCGCTGCCTTCTCGCAGTCCTTGGTCGTCGATCACCCGGGTTCGCCACAAGACCAGCCGGCCCGCCGGGAAATCGCTGAAGGCGCCCGGATACGGCCGGCTGACGGCGCGTACCAGATTGTGGATCTGGCGTGCGTTCTGCTGCCAATCGATCCGCCCGTCTTCGGCCCGCCGGCCGCCGAAGTAGGCGCCTTGTGTCAAGTCCTGCGTGCGGTGTTCGGCGCTGCCCTCGATCAGCTTCGGCAAGGTTCGGGTCAGGCACAACTCGGCCGCGACGGTGACCTTTTGAAATACCTCCTGCGCCGTATCGTCGGGCAGGATGGGGACGGCAAACTGGTCTACGATCGGGCCGTTGTCGGGCTTCACCGTCATCTGATGCAGCGTCGCTCCGGTTTCGCGTTCGCCGTGCAGGACGGCCCAATTGACCGGAGCGCGTCCGCGATACCGCGGCAGCAGCGAACCATGCATGTTGTAGGCACCGCGCCGCACGCATTGCAGCAGGGGCGATTTCAGCATGTGGCGGTAATAGAAGCTGAACAGGAAATCGGCATCGAGTGCTGCGACGCGCGCTTCTATCTCGGGCGTATTCGCGTTGTCCGGAGCAATGCACGGAATATCGTTTTCGGCACAAAGCTGGCGCACGGACGAGAACCAGATCCGTTCGCCCGGGTCATCCTCGTGCGTCACCACCAAGCGCACGTCGACCCCTCCGGCGAGCAGGGCGCGCAGGCAGCGCACCCCGACATTGTGGTAGGCAAAGACGACGGCGCTGCTCATTGCTGCCCGTCCTCTGCCTCCAGTATCCCGGCGATCAGGTAGCGGGGACGTTCGCGCACCTCGTGGTAGATTCGCCCGATATACTCGCCCAGGATGCCGACCCCGAACAGCGCGATGCCGAGCAGGAAGAAGGTGATCGCGAAGAGGGTGAACAGCCCACCTTCTTCCGGACCGATGATCAACCGGCGCGCCAGCAGGTAGGCGACCAGCAGACCCGAGCCAAGCGAAACGAGAATCCCCAGCATCGAGAACAACTGCAGGGGTACCACCGAAAATCCGGTCATCAGATCGAAGTTCAGGCGGATCAGGGTGTAGAGCGAGTACTTCGACTCGCCGGCATGGCGTTCTTCGTGGCCGATCACCACTTCCGTCGGATTCTGGGCAAACGAATACGCCAGGGCAGGGATGAAGGTGTGCATTTCGTTGCACTGATTGATGGTGTCCACGATACGCCGGCTGTACGCGCGCATCATGCAGCCCTGGTCGGTCATGTGGATATGGGTGATGCGCTCGCGCACCCGGTTCATGCTGCGGCTGGCCAGGTGACGCCACCAACTGTCATGGCGACTGCGGCGGATCGAGCCGACATAGTCGTACCCATTCTCCATCTGTTCGAGAAGGAGATGGATGTCCTCGGGAGGATTCTGCAAGTCGGCGTCGAGAGTGACGATGTGCTCGCCACGCGCATGCGCAAATCCCGCGAGGATTGCGCGGTGCTGGCCAAAGTTTCCGTTGAACAGGATCACCCGGGTGACGTCCGGCCGTACATGATATTGCTCGGCGAGAATGGCCGCCGATTTGTCGCGGCTGCCATCATTGATGAAGATGACTTCGTAACTGCCGCTCAAGGCGTCCAGCGCAGGATAGAGGCGCGCAAACAATGCGCCCAGCGAAGCCTCCTCGTTGTATACCGGAATGACTACCGTCACTTGCGGAAGGCTCATCGATCAAATTTCCCGGAGAGCAGGCATCCCAGCACCTTGGTCAGCGTCGCGGTCACGCGTTCGATGTCGGAATCGTGCATCGCAGGAAACAGTGGCAGGGTCAATATGCGCGCGGCGACCGATTCGGTGTGCGGCAGATGCGGAAGCGTCGACATCTGCCGGGCGTACAGGGACGTCCGATGAATTGCCGGGTAGTGTACGCCAAGGGCGATACCGCGCTCGCGCATCATTCGGATCAGTTCTCCCCGTTGCTCGGCGAGTTTGGCAGGCAGGAGGACCTGAAACATGTGCCAGTTGCCATGCTCGAAATCCGATGGCGGCAATTCCAGCGGCAGCCCGGCGAGACGCACAAAGTACTGGCGGGCCAACTCGCGCCGTCGCTCGTTGAACTGGTCGAGTCGCCTGAGCTGCCCGAGACCGATGGCGGCTGCAATATCCGTCAGATTCGCCTTGCCGCCCAGCAGATCGCAATCGTAGGTGCCGTCGGCGAAGCGGGTAACCCCCTGCAATCGCAGCTTTTCGAACTGACCGGCTTCCTCCTCCGAGTTCATCACCAGGCAGCCGCCTTCGCCGGTGGTCATGTTCTTGTTCGGATGAAAGCTGAACGCTACCAGATCACCAAAGGAACCCAACTCCCGGCCACGCCAGCGAGCTCCCTGAGACTGCGCGGCATCCTCGATCACGCGCAAGCGATGTCGCCCCGCGAGTTCGTACAGTCGGTCGCGATCGACCGGAAAGCCGGCCAGGTCGACCGGAACGATGGCACGTGTGCGCGGGGTCACGACGGCATCGACCAGGTCGAGATCGATCAGCCGGGTTGTCGGGTCGATATCGACAAAGACGGGTGTGGCGCCGACGGCCAGAATCACGTTGGAGGTTGCCACCCAGCTCAGCGAGGTGGTGATCACTTCGTCGCCGGACTGAATGCCAGCGATTCGCAGCGCCATCTCGAGGGCGGCAGTCGCCGAGTTGGCCAGGCGCACGGGCCGCCCTCCCGCGCGCAGTGACAGTGCCGCCTCGAGTTCGCGGCACTTCGGGCCGGTGGTCAGCCAACCGGAACGAAGGACGTCGGCGACCGCGGCGATGGTTTCGTCATCGATGTCCGGTCGCGTGAAAGGCAGGAACTCCATCGGCTTCAGCTTCGTGAAACGATTACGACACCAACAATGATCACGGCGATTCCGGTCAGTCTCTGGAGTCCGACGGCTTCGTCGAAGAGCAGCCAAGCGAGCCCGGCATTGACCACGTAGCCGATCGACAGCATCGGGTAGGCGATACTGACTTCGACGCGCGACAAGGCCAGGATCCAGACGACGACGCTCACCACGTAGCACGACAATCCACCCAGAATCGGCAGGTTCATGGCCATGGCACTGGCCACCGGCCAGGCGTTGCCGAGCGAAAAATCGAAATGCCCGATCTGCCGCACCCCTGCCTTCAGCAGCAGTTGCGCGAAGGCGTTCAATAGGACGCCACACAGGATCAACGCGAATTCTCCTGCCTTCATGACCAGGTCACCGCCATGAACTGGAAATTCCGAAATCGGTTGGGAAGAGGTGGGATGGCCTGATCATGGGAGATAGGGAGCTCGTGCCGCACGCCAACCGGGACACCAACGTGGCTTGCAACCAACCCCGCTTCGCCGTCAGGCGCGCTGGCGACTCTTACCGTGGCGCGCACGGCAGCGCTGGTGGCAGCGCGCGGGAGGGCACGCGTGCTCGCTCTGCCAGAGTGATGCGATTTGTCGAGGCGAAGATCCAAGGGCCCGCGAAAGGGAGCGATAGTACCCAAGGCGGCCCAAATGTGCAACGGTGGCGCGCACCGTACAGGCCCGTCTTCGGGTACAATCTGCCAACGAAGTGATGGACTTGCGATGAAAGTGACCATTTTTGGTTCAGGCTACGTCGGTCTGGTAACCGGAACCTGCCTTGCCGAAGTAGGCAACGACGTGCTCTGCGTCGATGTCGATCGCCAAAAGGTGGAGCGCCTGCAGAAGGGAGAGATACCCATCTACGAGCCGGGCCTCGAAGATCTCTTCCAACGACTCAGCGCCAATGGCCGCCTGACTTTCACCAACGATCCTGCGGAGGGAGTGGCGCACGGTCTGCTGCAGTTCATCGCCGTCGGCACGCCCCCCGATGAGGATGGTTCTGCCGACCTGCAGCACGTGCTCGACGTCGCCCGCCAGATCGGCCGACACATGGATCAGTTCCGCATCGTGGTGAACAAGTCGACGGTTCCGGCAGGCACCGCCGACAAGGTGCGCGAAGCGATCCGCGCAGCGTTGCGTGAGCGGGCTGTCGACATGCCGTTCGAGGTCGTCTCCAACCCCGAGTTCCTCAAGGAGGGGGCTGCGGTCGAGGACTTCATGCGGCCGGACCGCATCGTCCTCGGCGTCGATCCGCCGTCGCGTGCGCTCGAAACCCTGCGGCGTCTGTACGCGCCATTCAACCGCGATCACGAATGCCTGGTGGTGATGGACGTGCGCTCGGCGGAATTGACCAAGTATGCCGCCAACGCCATGCTGGCGAGCCGCATCAGCGTGATGAACGAACTCGCCAATCTCGCCGAGCGTCTTGGCGCCGACATCGAACAGATTCGCGTCGGCATCGGTGCCGACCCGCGTATCGGCTACCAGTTCATTTATGCCGGTTGCGGCTATGGCGGGTCGTGTTTCCCGAAGGACGTCAATGCCCTGGTGCGCGCCGCGCAGGCCAGCGGCTATCAGCCCGAACTGCTGCTGGCCGTCGAAGCGGTCAATCAGCGGCAGAAACAGGTCCTCTTCGACAAGATTCACAAGCACTTCGGCGGCGATCTGCGGGGCCGCTGTTTCGCGCTGTGGGGGCTGGCGTTCAAGCCCAAGACGGACGACATGCGTGAAGCTCCCAGTCGGGTCCTGATGGAAGCACTCTGGGCAGCCGGCGCCAGCGTCCAGGCCTACGATCCAGCGGCGATGCCCGAAGCCCGTCGCCTGTACGGCGATCGTTCCGACCTGCGCTTCTGCGAGCGTCCCGCGCAAGCACTGCAGGGCGCCGATGCGCTGGTCATCGTCACCGAGTGGAGTGTGTTCCGCAGCCCGGACTTCGAGGTGATCAAGGCCAAGTTGAGAAACCCCGTCATTTTCGACGGCCGCAATCTGTACGATCCCGTCGCGCTTCAGGAAATGGGCTTTGCCTATTATCCGATCGGGCGCAAGGCAGGGGCCGCCGGCTGATTCGGACGACTGCCGGTAGCTCGCCGCCCGCCGACACCCGACCAGCGCCGACGCTATCCTCCTCGCCGCCATGATCGACCGCCCGTCGCCCGTGCCCGCAAGCAGTGCAGCTTGCTGCCCGAGCTGCCAGGCGCCGATGGCGATTCACCGCTTTGAGCGCCAACTGAACGGCCTGGTGACGCTCGACATCTGTTTCCCCTGCCAGGGCATCTGGTTTGACGAATACGAGAGCGCGCAACTGGCGCCGGCCGGTGTCCTCGATCTGTTCGGCCTGCTCCACGAGCACCATGCCGACCTCCGCCAGCCCTGGCCCGGCGTCCTGCGCTGCCCGCGTTGCCGCGAGACACTGCTCGCCTGCCTCGACAGCACGCGTGCCGGGCGTTTTGCCTACAGCCGCTGTCCACAAAGGCACGGGCGTTTCAGCGCCTTCGCCGCGTTCATGATCGAAAAGGGCTTCGTTCGCCAACTCAACGGCAGCGAAGTCGAGGAACTGGCGCGCAAGGTGCAGACCATCCGTTGCGCTGGTTGCGGCGCTCCGGTCGACATCCGTCGGGACAGCGTCTGCGGTCATTGCCGCTCGCCGATCGTCATTCTCGACCACGGCGCCGTGCAGGCCGCACTCGACGACTTCGGCCGCAAGGCGAGCAGTCAGCAACACATCGACCCGAATGCCGTCGCCGATGCGCTGATTGCCAACGAGCGTGCCCGATCGCTGGCGAAGCGGGAAGAGCGCAAGGGCCTGCTCGACGCCGACCTCGGCGACCTCGTGCTCGGAGGAATCGAGAGCGTGCTGCATCTGCTGAAAAGGTAGATGGTCGAGTCGCGCGGCGGTTAAGTGGTCGTGATTCGCATCGAGGGCGGGCCGTAGTCGCGGCTCTGGCCGCCGTCCGTGGCATGGTCCCAGGAGTTTGACGCCGACTTGCTCGTGCCTGCGCGGGCGCGAATCCCAATCCATGATCGGACGGGTCTCCAGTCCCCCTGCGCGGTAATGACGTACTCTGTGACCGCGACAAGAATCAATTTTTTCGATCCATTCCTGGCCGAACAACAAGGCAAGGACGACAAACCGGCGAAGCCTCGATGTCTGGTGAGTGGCCGCGCAAACTGCCGCAGAGCCTCACGAATACGTGCATTCGTGAGGATGGACGACTCTCGGAGGAAGCGGAAAAAGCTGGTGCGAGCAGATTGTCGCAATTTTTTACAGTGTGAGCTGTCTGGCTGCACCCACCCGGCGATATATATAACATTTCAATCAGTTGCGAGTCATGGCATAAAGTGTGCTTATGTTGATGGGGGGCTATCAGCCGATGGCCTATCGGTTCCGCAAACACCGTTCATCACATCCACTTTTCGAAAGGATTTTTCAATGATTCGCACTCCCTCCCTCCGGTCGATCTCTCTTGCCCTGGGGCTCGCTTTCGCCGGTGTTGCCGGCTCCGCCGGCGCGGCCGTGATCAATGGCCCGGCTCTAACTCTTGCTGGCTCCGGCTGGGTTTACACCGGTATCGAGTTCAGCGCCGTGACCAACTCAATTCTGACCAGTTTTAGTTATGCCAATCAGGGTCAGGCCGACACGGTCATTCTGACAGACAGCGTCGGCAACATCCTCCACTCGGTCAATACCCCGGCCAGCGTGACCCCCGACGTGGAGAACGTCAACTGGGCCTTGACTGCCGGCCAGACCTATTTCCTCCTCCAGACCGTGGCGTCGAACGAACTGTACGCGTCTTTCAATCAGGCGTTGCCCTCGAATTCCGACATTTCGATCGTGGTCAGCGGCACCTTCGCTATGACCCTTTCCGACGCAGTGGCCGCGTCCAATTTCGGCGCCAATGAGTACTGGGCAGCCTTCAACGACATTACGACCACTTCTGGCAATGTGCCTGAGCCGCTTTCCCTGGCGCTGGTGGGGCTCAGCCTGGCCGGTTTGGGTTATCAGCAACGCAAGCGGCGTGCTGTCTGAGGCTCTGCCGTATGGCATCCGGCCCCGTGTCGGCGGGGCCCGTTTTGCTTTCGGACAAGTGCTGTCGGCAAACCCGAATGCGAGGGCATTGGAGTCAGTCCTCAAGGCCAAGGACGCGATGCCATAGTCGGCCGACCGGAGGAGCTGTTCGAGACTCTCGGTCTGCGCGTGCCCGCCGGTAGATGCGCGTAATGCTGATTCACGGCCAGCGAGTTGCGGTGAGTTGCGTATAGACAGGCACTTGGCCGTTCCTGCGTCAAACTTGGGGCGTCGGGATAACGGTGCCGGTGTGGTCACGGTGCCGCCGGCGACCTGCCCGCAGGTGCTACACTTGCCGCATGCGTACCCTGCTTGCCGTCCTGTTCGCTTCACTGGCGGTCGATGCCGCTGCAGGTGGTTTCGTCGTCGGCGAGTTGCCACTGGGGCCGGCACCGTTCGGGTGGACGGTGCCGCCGCCGTCGATTCTTTACGACTCGTTGAGTCATTGTCTGGGTCCGCTGGGCTGTCCGGACTACGAACAGTTCAGGCGCTTCCTCGATCGCTACGAGCGCAACTACGGCCAGCGCGTCACTTCCGATCAGCCGGCGGCGCTGACCAGGCTGGCGACGCCGCGCGACGTGCCGCCGACGCCGGAAGCGCAGATCCAGCCGCGTTACCGTGGCGCGAGCCAAATCCGGGCGGAGTTCGCGCAGACCGGCAAGCCGGTCGATCGCCAGTGATCGCACGGCGGCTCGTGCCCTTGCGGCGGGCAGGATGAACCCGCTGCTGCAGGCAGTAGTCGGCTATTTCCTGTTGCTCGTCCTGGCCTGGACGGTCTCCTCGCGACGCAGCGCCATCCCCTGGCGGACGGTGCTCGCCGGCATCGCGCTGCAATGGATGCTGGCGCTGCTGATCTTCCGCCTGCCGGGCGTTCGCGAGATCTTCGCGGCGTGCAACGACGCCTTGCTGGCGATCGCCGTGGCGACCCGCGAAGGAACCAAACTCGTTTTCGGTTTCCTTGGCGGAGCCTCGCTGCCCTACGCCGAAAACGCTCCCGGAGCCAGCTTCGTCCTGGCGTTTCAGGCCTTGCCGGTGGTCCTGGTGATGAGCGCGCTGTCGGCCCTGCTCTATCACTGGCGAGTGCTGCCGCTGCTCGTGCAGGGCTTTTCGCTGCTGCTTGAAAGAACGCTCGGGGTCGGCGGTGCGGTCGGCATGTCCACCGCGGCCAACGTCTTCGTCGGGATGATCGAAGCGCCATTGCTGATCCGCCCGTACCTGGCCAGCGTCGATCGTGGCGAGATGTTCATCATTCTCACCGGCGGCATGGCCGGCGTCGCCGGTACGGTCATGGCCCTCTACGCCAGCATTCTCGGCCCGGTCGTCCCGGACGCGCTGGGTCACATCCTCGCTGCGTCGTTCATCAGCGCGCCGGCGGCGATCGTTTTTGCCGTGATCATGGAGCCGCCGGCGGGGCCGCCAACCGGGCGCCACCTCGACCTGCCACGCACCGACAGCAGCAGCATGGAGGCGGTCACTCGCGGGACCGGCGAGGGAGTGAGCCTGCTGATCAACATCGTCGCCATGCTGATCGTACTGGTGGCGCTGGTCAGTCTCGCCAATCAGGCGCTCGGCTTGCTGCCGGGCGTCGACGGCGCGCCGCTGTCGCTGCAGCGTCTGCTCGGCTGGCTGATGGCGCCGGTAGCCTGGATGGCTGGCGTTCCCTGGGGCGAATGCGCCGTTGCCGGCGCCCTGCTGGGAACGAAGACGGTGCTCAACGAACTGCTGGCCTACCTCGACATGGCGCAGCTTCCGCCGGCGGCACTTGCGCCGCGCAGCCGGATCATCATGACCTACGCCCTGTGCGGCTTCGCCAATCTCGGCAGCCTCGGAATCCTGCTCGGTGGCATGTGCGCGATCGCGCCGCAGCGTCGCTCGGAACTCGTCGAACTGGGTCCCTTGACGCTGATTTCGGGCACCCTGGCGACTCTTTCCTGCGGCAGCATGGTCGCGATGTGGCTGTGAGCAAGCTGCACGTCCCCACCGTACGTCGGGATTCCGCGTGCGGCGCTTTGCTGCTGCTGCCGCGGCGGGTCGCCATTCAGGCCTGCCCGCTGACTCCGGCGGATTCGAAACTGGCCATTTCGTCCAGGAACGCGACGGCGGCGCGGACCAGTGGCCAGGCGAGCGCGGCGCCGGTGCCCTCGCCGAGGCGGAGATCGAGGTCGAGCAGTGGTCTCGCCTGCAGCGCGCGCAGTTGCGCGAGATGGCCGGGTTCGGCCGAGCGGTGGCAGAACACGCAATAGTCGGTGATCGCCGGTGCGATGCGGGCGGCGACGAGCAGCGCCGAGGTGACGATGAAGCCGTCGATCAGCAGCACCATTCGACGCTCGGCGCCGGCGAGCAGCGCGGCACAGAGCATCGCGATCTCGAAACCGCCGAACTCGGCGAGTGCGACGAGGGCGTCGGCGTCCGCAGGTAGGGCCGCGCGCGCAACGGCTTTCGCGAGCAGTGCCCGTTTGCGCGCCAGTCCCGTGTCGTCCAGTCCGGTGCCGCGTCCGACACAGTCGGCGAGAGGCGTTCCGGTGAGGTGATGGGTGAGCAGCGAAGCCGCGGCGGTGTTGCCGATTCCCATCTCGCCAAAGCCGATCACGCGGCAGCCGTCCTCGGCGAGCCGCCGGACCAGATCCGCGCCACGGGTCAGCGCCGCATCGCGCTCGGCGGCGCTCATCGCCGCCTGTTCGAGGTAGTTGCGCGTGCCAAAGGCGATCTTGGCATCGATCAGTCCGTCGCGACTGCCAAAGTCGTGGGCGACGCCGGCGTCGATCACGCGCAGCCGCAGCCCATTGTGGCGGGCAAAGACATTGATCGCCGCGCCGCCGGCGAGAAAGTTCTCGACCATCTGCCAGGTCACTTCCTGCGGGTACGCGGAAACGCCGGCGCGCGCCGCGCCGTGGTCACCGGCGAAGACCAGCAGATGCGGGTGGTCGAGGCGCGGCGTCAGCGACTGCTGGATCTGACCGATCTGCAACGCCAAGCGTTCGAGTTGGCCGAGCGAACCGGGTGGCTTGGTCTTGCCGTCGATGCGGGCCTGCAGGCCGGGGACGGGCGAGGTGGGCGAAATGGAAAAATGCATGCGATGAGCAGAACGGGACGAGAGTCGCCGATTATACGCATCGTCCCGCCGTGCTAAGCTGCGCCGCATGCGAGAACTGATCCTGGGTGGCGCCCGTTCGGGCAAGAGTCGGCTGGCCGAGCGCCGCGCCGCTGAGAGCGGCCTGCGAGTCGTGTACGTGGCGACCGCGCTGGCGCTCGACGCCGAGATGTCGCGGCGCATCGAACACCACCGCGCCCGACGCTGCCCGGACTGGGGGCTGGTCGTCGAGCCGCTTGAATTGCCCACCGCGCTGCGTCGGCAAGCGGCGCCCGACGTCTTTCTGTTGGTCGATTGCCTGACGCTGTGGCTGTCGAATCTGCTGTTTACCGGCGACGCGGCGCAGCAGGCCGAAGCCGGCGAAGCCGTGCATTGCCAGCGGCTTGAGGAAGCGACGCAGGAACTGATCGACCTGCTGCCGCAGCTTCCGGGGCAGATCGTTCTCGTGTCGAATGAAGTGGGGTGCGGCATCGTGCCGATGGCTGCGCTGTCACGGCTGTTCGCCGACGAGCAGGGGCGTCTGAACCAGCGGGTGGCGGCGGTGTGTGAGCGGGTGACGCTGGTCGTCGCCGGTCTGTCGCTCGCGTTGAAGTAGCGATCGCTGTCCCGGCTGCGGGAATCCGGCTGCGCACTCTCCGGCGTCCCGGGCGTCCCGTATGCCGACCGCCTGCTCGTCCGGCTTGCGATTGGCGACGCGAGCGATCGGCGAGTCGGCCGTCAGCGGGCCGTCAGCCTGCGCCTTAGTGATTTGCTTCGGCTTCCCCGGCGCCCGCCAAGGGATCGGAGGTGGCGTTCGGCCGGGAAAAGTACAGCGCCGCCAGCCGTCGCAGCCCGATGACGCGTCCCAACTCCCAGAACGAGAAGAAGGGGACGAAGGCGACGATCAGGATCAGCACCCGGGCGGCGAGTTCGTAGGCCCCGATCGCGACGATCTTCTCGAAGATGGCGGCAAGGCTTTCCTTGTGGAACCAGCCCTCGACGAGATGCTCGACGATGCCGAACAGAAAGACGAGCGCGCCGAACAGCACCGACTTGAACAGAACCGGGATGATCAATGCTCGATCCTCGAACCGTCGGCTGAAACCGAACGCCCTGCCAATGAGAATGACCTTGGCAATGACGAGCGCTTCGAAGAGGGCGACCCCGTAGTGGACATAGACGACGCCGAACTCGGCAAGGATCAGGCGGCGATAGGTGGTGAGCGCACCGAGAAACAGGAAGAGGTAAAGGACGATGATCCAGTACGCCTTGAGTTCCGCGATGGCCCTCTCCTTGAGGCTGGCGTGCTGGTTGATCCCGTTTTTCATGGCTTTCCTCGTGATTGGTTCCCGGCACGTGCGGACGCCGGAACAGCTCGTCTTGCTGCCAATTGCTGTTCATCGGCATTCCTTATTCGCACACTTACTCCGCGTCCGCTGGCGGGCATGTTCCAGCCGCTTCGCCTGAGGTCGGCGGCTGGATTATGCAGTGCTGGCGACTAGTCGACTTCCTTCACTTCCGGAATCTTCCAGCTTCCGTCGATGAGGGACGGCGCCGTCTCCTTCGGCCAGTACAATCGCAGAGTGAGCACGAACTCGCCCTCGGGCGCCGGCAGCCAGTTCGCTTCCTTGTTCTTCCCGGGGGATTCGTGCTGTATGTAGAGGTCGATGGAGCCATCCGCATTGGTCTTGAACTTGTTGCGCTGGCTCAGGGTGTAGCGGTTGAGCGGATTGTCGACGAAGAAGAACTGGGCGTCGTACATGGTGAGTGACCAGAAGCCATTCACCGGCGGCATTTCGCCTTTGTTCAAATGCATGACGTACTTGTGCTCGCCGCTGTATTTCTTGAGGAGATCAGGCCCCTCCGAGATCGGATAGATCGCGTCCTGCGGACGGTTTGCCCCCAGCCCGTACCAGGTGATCGCCGCACGCTGGCGATACTCGGTGCCATAGACACCCGCCTTCGTCGTGTAGGCCCAGCCGTTCTCCACCTTGAAGTCGCCAGCGACGATCCCTTCCTTCATCCAGACGGAGATCTTCTCCTGCGCCGGCTGGGGTGCCGCGGCAATCCCCTTGGCCACCGCCGGGTCGAGCTTCGACGAATCGAAGTCCTGTCCGGGAACGATGCCGATCTTCGCGAGCTTCTCCACAAGCGGCGCATCTTCCGCGCTCGGTGGGTTCGCCTTCAACAACTCGGCGAAAAGCTTGAAGAACGCCTGGCCGTCAAGCGCATTGACCTGGTCGCGCACCGGCGTCTTCATGTCGATCGACGGATCCACCTTGCCGGGTGCCGGCGTGTAGCTTTGGCCATAGGCCGAGAGCGGCACTACCGAAACCTGGTCCTGCAGCGCATGTACCGCCTTGTAATCCTGCGGCGTGCCGGTGCTGTAGATGCGCCCGAGAACCCAGACCATGTTCGTCGGCGACTTGTACTCGGTGACCCCCTCGGGCAGGGTGCCCGACCAGCCGGGGCCGGTGATGGCGTATTTTTGCGCCCCGGTCCCGGTCGTGCGCTTGCCGGGTACCTGGAAGACGTTGGTCCACCCGTCCAGCATCGGGAACAGGAAGTAGCGGCCTTTCATGTCCGGAATGCTGAGAATCCACGGTTCCTTGGAAACGTCCAGCCAGGTGATTGTGTACAGCGTGTCGGCATTGGGCGCCGTCACGTCCCGGAACGACGCGTTCGGATAGCTACGCGCACGCACGAACTGGCCCATCGGGGCACGGGTCCCTTCCGGCTCGGCCACGTTGGTCATTACCCTTCGGGTCATTTCCATTGTCACGAGCGGATAGGCATAGATATACGCGTCGATCGCGGTTTCCTGTGCCTCCTTCTCCCTGACCGCCGCTTCCAGCGCCTTCGCCTCGGCGATGGCCTTTTCCTTGGCTTCGGCTGCCGCCTTTTCGGCCGCGCTATCGACCTGCTTGCCGCAGCCCGCGAGACCCAGGCTGAGCAGGACGACTGGCAGAATCAACAGATGATTCAATCGTTTCACTTCGCAACTCCTTCCGTTTGATATCCGAACCCTGGACTCGGCCGATCCTGATCGGCCGGCCAAGGGGAGCGATTCGCGCCCGTCCGCAGCGATTGCTCGATAACCACGAACGCCGGAATATCGTCCGGCTGTGCCGCTTGGCAAGCGAGCGGGGCGGACGGCATTGTAGGGCAACTGGATGATTGGTGGTGAAGTGGTCGTTCCTTGTCTGCCGGTCCTCGCGCATCCCGTCGAGCAGGGCAGGGTCAGGCAGGTGCCCGGAGTGGCCTGAACTGCCCGTCACTCGTCACCGAGAGCGCTTGGCTGGCCGAGCAATTTCATGCGCGCGATCTGGCGGACGGCAGCGCTGTCAGGCAACAGCGCCACATTTTTCCGGGTCTGGAAGACGGGCAAAGGTCTTGCTCGTTGGGCCGGGCGCGGCGAAGCACTGCAAGGTCCCGCTGGATTTCGGCTTGCGTCGGAAGGACGGGGGATTCGTCTGGATTGGCCGTGCAGCGCGCCTGCGCTCAGGCATTTTCCCGCTGCATCGCCAGGCGGGCGGCATCACCCGGGATTCCCGAGCGTGTCTCGCCGTGAGTTTTGGCGTAGCCGTCGATTTTCGCCAGCAGGCGGCGGGGAAGGGTGATATTGACCTTCTCGGCGGAGACGTCGAAGCGGGCAAGGTTCACGTCCACCGTCGCCCACACCCCCTTCGCAAAATCCGGATTTGCCAGGTGTTCGCCGATGGCGCGCCGCACAGGAAGCTCTACGCCGTCTTCGACGACTCCCTCCAGGTGCAGATCGATGGCTTCCTTTACGGACAACAGCGCGTCGTCAAATGTGTCGCCGGCCGGGAGGCATCCGCCGACGGGTCGAGGACCGTGACGCCGAAATGTACGCCATCATTCGTATGCAGGAGCAAAGGAAAGCGCGCCAGCCTCCTGCTTCCATCCCGCCTGTTCGAGAACGCTTTGCAGTGTACCGGCGAGGAGGTCGCTGTCAGGGTGTTTGACCGTGACCAATCCCGGCCTGGACGGATGCTCGAAGGGATGATGCGATCGCCCGGCACGCGCCAAGTTCACCCTTGCGTCGCATCCCGCTGGCCACGGCTCGACCATCCGTGCGCCCGGCACCGCGCCGCGACTACCGCATCGCCTGCGCCGGCAGCCACTCGGCGAGCCGGCGCAGATCGAGATGCCGTTCGACCGCGTCGGCGAGTCGGTCGATGTCGTGCTCGCGGCGCCGGAGCGGGTCGAAATCCTGATTCGGCCGATGTCCGGCCCAGGCGAGCAGCGCCGCCAGCGCCGGTGGGGAGTCGAACAGACCGTGGCAATAGGTCGCGAGAATCTGCCCGTCGTCCGACAGCGCGCCATCGGGCTGCCCGGCGAGGATCGCCGCCGGCCGGTTCAGGGCGGCACCGCGGGTGACGCCCATGTGGATGCGGTAACCCTGCAGCATCGCGGCTCCCGGGAGCTGCAGCGGGCCGCTGACGTTCTGCAGCGTCTTCTCGGTGGACAGGCTCGTTTCGTAATCCAGCCAGCCGAGCCCCGGCATGCTGCCGGCCGGTCCTTCGAGCCCGAGTGGATCGTGCAGTTGACGACCGAGCATCTGCAGGCCGCCGCAGATGCCGATCAGCTTGCCACTGTAGCGCAGATGGCGGGCGATCGCCGCTTCCCAGCCCTGCGCGCGCAGCCAGGCGAGGTCGGCCTGTACCGCCTTCGAACCCGGCAGCACGATCAGATCGCACGCTGGCGGCTCCTCGTTCGGTCCGACGAAGCGGAAATCGACTTCGGGGTGGAAACGCAGCGGGTCGAGGTCATTGTGATTCGAAATCCGGGGATAGACCGGCGCGGCGACGCGCAGCCCGGCCGCCGGCCGGCTCGCCGCCTCGCGCGGTAGCGCGTCCTCTGCGTCGAGATAGAGGCCGTGCAGGTAGGGCAGCACTCCGAGCACCGGCTTGCCGGTCCGCTGCTCGAGCCAGCGCAGGCCGCTTTCCAGCAGACCGATGTCACCACGAAAACGGTTGATCACGAATCCCTTGACGCGCGCCTGCTCGGCAGGGGACAGCAGGTCGAGCGTGCCGCAGAAATGCGCGAAGACGCCGCCGCGATCGATGTCGGCGATCAGGATCACCGGGCAATCGACCGCCTCGGCGAAGCCCATGTTGGCGATGTCGCGGTCGCGCAGGTTGATCTCGGCCGGGCTGCCGGCGCCTTCGACGAGCAGGCATTCGTACTGGGCGCCTAGGCGCCGCCACGATTCCAGCACGGCGTGCATGGCGCGCGGTTTGTAGGCATGGTAGTCGCACGCGTCGAGGTCGCGCAGCGCCTTGCCGTGAATGATCACCTGCGCGCGCTGGTCGGTTGCCGGTTTCAGCAGCACCGGATTGAAATCGGAGTGTGCCGGCAGGCCGGCAGCGAGTGCCTGCAGTGCCTGCGCGCGGCCGATCTCGCCGCCGTCGACGGTGACCGCCGAATTGAGCGCCATGTTCTGTGGCTTGAACGGCGCGACGCGCACGCCGCGGCGACGCAGGATGCGGCAGAGGGCGGTGACCAGCATGCTCTTGCCGGCATCCGAGGTGCAGCCCTGTACCATCAGGCTGGGGGTGGGAGCTCCGTTCATCGTAGAATCCAACTTTTGTCGCCCTCGATTGTCGCATGCCGATCCTGTGTTTCCCCGCACCTGCCCGCCGTCGCCGATCGGAACTGCTGGCGTGACCCATTGCTGGTGGAGACCGATTGTCGCTGCCTGGCTGCTCGCGGCGGCCCAGTACGCCCTGGCCGAGGTCCGCGTGGTCGACGATAGCGGCGCGACGATTCGTCTCGCGCAGCCGGCGAAGCGCATCGTCAGCCTGGCGCCGCACCTGACCGAAACGCTCTTCGCTGCCGGCGCCGGCGAGCGCATCGTCGGCACCGTCGAATACAGCGAGTACCCGCCGGCGGCACGCCGGATTGCACGCGTCGGTGGTTATTCGCGGATCGATCTGGAACGCGTCGTCGCGCTGCAGCCCGATCTGATCATCGCCTGGCAGAGCGGCAACGTCGCCGCACATATCGATCGCTTGCGCAGCATCGGAGCTCCGATCTATCTGTCGCAGCCCAATCAGCTCGCCGACGTCGCTGGCGAGATCGAACGCTTCGGGGTGCTGGCCGGGAGCAGCGCGGCTGCCCATCGCGCCGCCGAAAGCTTCCGCGAGCGTCTGGCCGGCCTGCAGAAACGATACAGCCAGCGCCCGCCGGTGCCGACCTTCTACCAGATCTGGAAACAGCCGCTGATGACCGTCGGCCGCCGGCAGATCATCTCCGACGTCATCCGCCTGTGCGGCGGCGAGAACGTCTTTGGCCAGATCGAGGCAATGGCGCCGACGGTCGATGTCGAAGCGGTGATCGCCGCCAATCCCGAGGCGATCGTCGCCAGCGGCATGGACGAGGCGCGACCCGAGTGGCTCGACGACTGGAAACGCTGGACCACACTCACCGCCGTCGCGCGCGGCAATCTGTTCTTCGTTCCGCCAGACCTGATCCAGCGTCACACGCCACGCCTGCTCGACGGTGCCGAGCGTCTCTGCCAGCAACTGGAAACGGCGCGCAGCCGCCGCCCGGGGAAATGATCGCGACCGACGCGCATGCCCGGGCCTATGCCAAGCGCGTCCATCGGGAAGGTTTCGCCGGTCCGAACGGCGCGGTGATGATGGCAAAGCCGTTACCCGGCAGCGTCATGGTCGCTGCGAGACCCGTAGTAGTTGCTGCCAGGCCACACCGCGGCCGGGCAAATCGGCGCAAGGGATACCGCCAGCCGCCTGTCGGACTCGGACTGGGCCAAGTCGGCCGCGGGAAGAGGGAAGACCATGCTGGGTCCTCCAGATTTCTCCCAGAATGACCTTGGCCCACTGTTCGCTGGCAACCCGTGCGCAACTGCGCTCGTCGCCCACTTCTTTGCGAGCAGCCGCTACGCTGCTCGCTACGCACGATCCTCAACTCTCTTCCATCGACCCGACAGATCGAGAATTGGCCACACCGCCCGACATACGCATCGCGAGCAAGCCAAATAATGCGAGGAACAGCGAGCCGGGAAGAGGAATCGATGTTCCGGACGAATCTCGGATCTGGAACGCCAGGTTACCCGTCGGATCTGAAGACCAAGGATCGCCGTCCACGAATCGATAGAAGTTCTCTCCTGTCGCACTGCTGAGCAGCCAGTACCAGACCGCATTCGGGTCACCGACGTCGAAGGCGTTGACAACCGATAGGTACCAGTCCGTCCCGCCCGCCAGGCTCAATGGCGCAAACGCGAGGTCGAAGCGATAGACCGGAGCCCCCGTTTTGTCGAAAAGGGAAGTCGCGGACCGCGTCGGCTGCTGGGTGATCGTTGTCGCCGGAATCGTCTTCGGTCCCGCGCCAGCGTTGCTCGCGAAGATCCGAACACTGAACGCATCCACCGGCAAGGTCGCAGGATCCTGGGAATACGATCCCCACCAGCTCAGGCCGGTCACTCCGGTAGTCATCGACAGCGCGAAGCCATCTGCACTTTGTGCAGCCGATATGCTGGGAAACGCGTCAGCGCCATCGACGGGTGCCTGCTCGAAGACTACAGCGGGCGATGCTACATTAACTGCTGACACCCACAGAAGCACCGCCAAGACGGCACGGGCCGTCGCCGATTCCAGCCAGGACGAACACGTCCGATGCGGATGTCCGCTTGATCCCATGATTGTCATTGCATCCCTCCATTCAGAGTTTCGAGAGAGCTGTGGCACGTTGCCTAGCCAGCCCAGAACAAATCGACATATCCGGCGGTAAAGGTCACCGAGTCGATCAGGAAGTCGCTGCCATGCAGTCCCAAGCTGTTGGCGAACGGATCCGTGCCGTAGCCATCGCCATCCGCGTTGCCATAGGCGCCATAGACGAAATCGCCACCTTTCTGCGCGCCAGCCGAGAACACCGCCTGACTGAACCCGTCCTCTGCCGCAACCGTGACCTCCCGCGAACCGTCGAGCCTGTCCGCATAGAAGAAGGTTTCCTTGGCCAGTCGGCCATCGGAGTCGAACAGTTGCAAGCGCCCAGCCTCGCTGAAGCCGGTGCCGTCGTCATCACGGGTGAAGCGACTGAGATGGAAGCTGATCTGGTTAGCCTCGTGGTCTAGCAGAAAACGCAGGCCTTCGGTGCCGTCGATTTCCTGCAAAACTGCACTGGTTGCCAGTGTCTGGCCGCTCACTCCGAGGTCACCGGCCGATACGTCGCCGCCAGCCAGGACGCCACTGCCGGCACTGGAGAAAAGCACGCCGCTGTAGGACTCGGACGCGTCGCTCAGATCGGCCTTGTGCGTAATCGTCACACCGTCGTGGCTCCAGCTTCTCGCCCAGGCGCTGCTGTCCGACCGTGACGGACGCGCTGGCGCATCGCCGATGGTGAAGCTGCTGCTGTCGTCGTTGAGGATCGTTCCCGTGGCTTCTGCAATACCAAGCGCACCGTTTACCGGATCGTGGAGCGTGATCGTGAAGCCCTCCTGCGCTTCGATCTCCTTATCGCCGGCTACCGCAACGTGCACGATCTCCTTGGCACTTCCCGGAGCGAAAACGACAACCCCGGCAGGCAAGGATCCGCCGGCGAAGTCACTGGCATCGGCAACTCCCGAGACACCGTAGGAGACGCTCGTTTCCACCGATAGGTCGCCACTGCGACAGACTACGAAACTGAAGTCGGTGACCCCGATATTGCCTTCCGCGCCACGCGCGTCTCGCGCCGCGATCGACAGGGTCGGGGCGTGCCACAGGTCGTCGTTCTCGATCATGGCAATTGCAGAGGCAACCGCCAATGTTGCATTGGTCGCGTTGCTCAGATTGACCGAGAACTGCTCGTCCGGCTCAATCGTCGTATCGCCGGTCACGGCGACGGTGATCGCCTGCTCCACCTCTCCCGGCGCAAACGTGACCGTTCCCGACGGCCAGGTGCCGCCGAAGTCAGACTGGTCTGCGGGGTACGGCCCTGTACCTGCGAGCGAGAAGTCGACGGTACTCGTTCCGCTCGTATCGCCCGAACGGTGCACGACAAAGCTGTACAGCGTCGCACCGTTATCGCCCTCCGCCTTGCTCGGATCATGAGCGACGATCGACAGCATCGGAGGTGGCAATACGTCGTCGTTGAGAATAGTTGCGTTCGCGGCGAAAGTGCCCAGCGATGCGTTAACCGGGCTCGACAATTCGAGCACCATCGCTTCGTTCGCCTCTGCGAGCTGGTCTCCGCGTACTCGAACGACTACGTCCTTGATTGTTTCACCGGGTGCAAAGGTGACCACTCCGGCTGGAACAATGTCGTCAACAAAGTCGCTCGAATCCACACTCCCCGAAACCGAATACGCGACTTTGGCCTCGCCCGTGAGATCGCCGGAACGCGAAACGGCAAAAGTGAAGTCGGTCTCGCCCGTGTCGCCTTCTAGCTTTGCCGACTCCTCGGACGCAATTCCGACCGAGACCAACGAATCGTCGTTGATGATCAGCGCGTTTGCACTGCCGACGTCGATCGTCGCGTGCGTCGGTGCCGACAGTACAATACCGAAGCTCTCGTCGCTTTCCAGGGCGACGTCTCCCTTGATACCCAGCGTGAGCAACTTGAAGTCCTGACCCGCCTCAAACATCAGCACTCCACTACCAAAGCCGCCGACGAAATCGTCGCCATCGGCTGGGCTTGGGCCGTTACCCACGACGTCGTATTTTACCGTGCTGCTCACAGCGAGGTCACCGGAGCGGACCAGCGCAAATCTAACGCTGGTCCCCTCGCCGCTTCCTTCCACCGGATCGGCGCCAATCCTCCAGATCGAGAGAGACGGTGCGGGCAGGTCGTCATTGACGATCGTCGAACTTACGCCGCTTCCGACCACTACGCCGCTTGAAGGGTTGCTGAGGTGGACGAGGAAGCCCTCATCGGCTTCAGCGTCCACGTCTCCTGCTACCGCGATGGTGAGATCCTTCTCCACATCGCCGACGCCAAAGGAAATCGTTCCCGCAGGCAAGACCCCTCCAAAGTCGGTGGCATCGGCTGGATTGCTACCGACCGGGCTGACGACAAAGTCAACGGTTGTTGCTACGTCAATGTTTCCACCGCGCGTGACGGCGAAGGTGAATTCCGTAATTCCCTCATTCCCTTCAGCACGCGAAGGCATGTCCGAAGTGATCGAGTGGCGGGTGACGAATGCATCGTCGTTCACGATCATGCCGATGGCGCTGTGTGTTCCAATAACGCCATGAGATGGACTGGCCAGACTTACCTGAAAACGCTCGTTGTGCTCGAGCAAGCTATCGCCTGCAATGGCAAGTCGCAAAGTTTGCTCAGTTTGCCCTGGGGCGAAAGCCAGCGTTCCGCTCGGCAACACACCGTCGGAAAAGTCGTCGTTGTCAACTGGATCGGAACCCAAGCCGGAAACCGCGAAATCGATCGTAGCCGCGTCCCGCGAGTTGTCCGTTCGCGTCACGCGGAAACTGAATTCGGTTGTTTCGCCGTCGTTCCCCTCGGGGCGGATCGCATCAATCGCCTCGATGGCGTACCGTGGCAGCAGAGTGCCATCATCGTTCGCGACGGTGACCGTCGCGCTGTTTCTCGCAAGGACCACTCCAGCCTGCGCCGAGTCGTCGACACCGATCTTGAGCGTCAGCTGCTCGTCGTTCTCGACGGCCAGATCACCAGTCACCGGAATCGTGATGGTGCACAGCGTTTGCCCATCGGCGAAATGAACCACTCGCGCGGGCAATGCGCCTCCGAGATCGTCGGCGTTTACCGGCGAAAACGGGCCGCCGGCGACGTGATAGGAGACGTTCAACTCGCCGGAGATATTGTTCGTCCGATACACGTCAAATAGCAAATTCGTCGTCCCGGCATTTCCTTCGGGTACGCGGTCGGACCTCGCGGCGACGGTCAGTACAGACTGCGGCATTTGTGGCTCAGCGACGACTTCCAGCGGGGTAACGGGATCGCCCACTTGCGTCGCCCCGATCACATAATCCGGATCGTGGGTCAGCGCGAAGTCGAGGATCGCCCCCTGGCGCACCACGGGATCGGTAATTCCGGCCGCATCGACCTGGCGTGTCGCCTCTTCCACTACCGTTGGAGGCAGCATGTCCAGCGTCACCGCATGACTCGGGATCGACCGGTCGGTGAAGGTCTGCGTGTTTTCGCCAGGCGAATAGTCGAACAGCGACGTGGCGTCGCTGACCCGCCAGGATTCGGCAAAGGCACCATAGAGATCGGCAAAAGCGACCGGCTGGGCAAGAACCGTACCGTCTGCGAGCGCAAGGTCATCGTGCGTGTCCTGGTTGAAATTGCCGAGCAGGCCGCGCACCGACCCCGGCTGGCGGCCATTGGCCAGCATCAGACCGAGGTCCAGATGACTGCCGAAATCCTCGACACTGACCACGTCCCCCGCTGCCGTGGTGATCGTAAAGACGGTACCGCTACGCTCGACGCTACCCCCGCCAACCGACGTGGAAGTGCCGTCAGCGAGGCTGATCACCGCACCGTCAATGCGCAAGATATCGGGCCGATCCGTATCGACGGTCACGCGATGCCCCGCGGCGACCTCGACGGCGATCGCGCTGATGGACGAGGCCAAGTTTCCCACGGGCTTCGTTCGCATCTGCACCGAAAGCGGTTCGCCCGCGATGCTCTCGACGAGCACGAACTCGCCGGCGGCCTGAAAGTCATAAGCGAGACCGTCGAGCGTGATCATGTGGGGATCACCCCGTGGTCGGGTGGGCGGGTCGTCATCCAGGATCGTTCCATGGGCGCTCACGTTGTCCAATATCACGGTGTCCATCCCCGGATCGAGAATGGTGACCGTGTAATGCCGATCGGGTGCATTCACCGTGTCGTTTGCCGAGGGCACATATATCCTCGCAGTCGAACTATTCTTGGCAAATGTTATGCTGCCCTGCCCGGAAACGTCTCCTGTAATCTCGTAACTCAAAGTCAACGGTGCATTGATGTTCCCCATCCGCGATACCTGAAAAACCGCGGTCTGTCCTTCGGGCACCGACTGGGAGTTGCCGATACTAACCGTCTGGCCGCAATGGAGCAGCGTTACGCTTCCACCTCCGGTCAGTTGAATAAGCGTATCGAGGATGCCATCGCCCCCATAATCCACAAGACTCTTTGACAACCGGGAAGTACCGAAATACTCGAGCCGGTCATTCCCCTCTTCATAATCGTGAATGTAATCGTCCCCGTTGCCGGACTGCAGGTAAAAGACATCGCCACCGCTACCGCCGAAAAGATCGTCGTTTCCCCCACCACCCGCTATGAAGTCGATGTTTCCCCCGCCGTAAATCGTGTCTTCGCCGTCGCCACCGTACAGGGTATCCTGGCCAGAGGCTCCCCGGATAATGTCGCTCCTCGCCGTGCCGTCCAGGTGGTAGTCGTACCCGAGTACCGATCCGCCGCCGGGAATTGGAACAACAATATTCCCCACCGTGAGCTGATGAACATAGTTCCCCGGGCGATTGGCCGAGTAGTCGAAACCCACCGCGTTCAATATGGTGGCCGTCGTCTCGTGGCAATTCGGACCAAACACCGAGTAGCCCAGGTGCAGGGCATCGACATTCCTCGCCTGCTGTTTCATCACGTCCCAAACGTCTGCCGGATTTCGCGTGCCGAGGTCCAGAATCGCGGCGTTGGACTGCACATAATGGTCCCTGAATCTTGCATCCTTGGTTGCGCTCAAGGGGACGTCAATCGCAACCATCAATGGCGCCGACAAGCCGTCGTTATGTTCCGATATCGCCCTTTCCTCACCGAACTCCGGCTTGTAGATCAGATAGGAATGAACGCCATAATACGTTCCAACCCACTTGTCGAATGCCAAAGTAAACAGGTCCATAGGCCTGCACTCGACTGCAATGTGCGAGTCATCCATGATCAGTGCGGTAGCCAAAGCATTGCCGCTACTCGCCGCCGTCGACTGGGCCATGGCCGCGTGCTGCGACTCATCCGCCGGTTTCGGCGCAACCCAACTCGCGCTCACCTGGAAAGACTCGCTCCCTTCCACGTCATCGTCGGCGGAAACGGGCACGCTGATGGTTTTCTCGAACTCACCCGCCGCGAAGCTGATCGTCCCCGAAGGATACGCGCCACCGAAGTCGTTGGCGTCTGCTGCATTCTGGCCGATTCCCTCGATCCGGTAACTTACATCCAGGGCAGCGGACAGGTCACCGTTCCGCTGCACGAGGAAAGATCGGAGCGAGCCGGTTTCGCCTTCCGGTGCGGCTGCTTCCACCGGGGTAATGCTGACTCCGATCATTCCATCGTCGTCAAGAATGGCCGTTGTCGCCGTCGCGACGTCAATTACCGCGTTATCTACGGCGGCAATCTTGACCACGAAAGACTCATTGGGTTCGGCTTGAGTATCTCCGGCCACATTCACGACAATCTCGCGCGAGGTTTCGCCAGGAGCAAAGGTAACCGATCCCGCAGGAAAACCACCGCCGAAGTCTGTGGTGTCGGCTGATTCGCTTCCGTACCCCTCGACGTGGTAAAAAACAGTCGAGGATGCCGTGAGATCTCCACTGCGTGAGAGCTCAAAGCGGACGCCCTTCGGACCGACGTTTCCTTCCGGTTGGTAAGCAGCGACAGCCTGAACGGAAACGGTGGCCGGGAGATCGTCGTTGATCAGCCGTGCGCCCGCGGCGGCAATTCCGAGCGTCGCACCGATCGGGTTGGCGAGAGTGACCAAGAAATCCTCGTCCGGCTCGATTTCGAGGTCCCCCTTGGCTGCAATCGTGATTAACTTGAACGCTTCGCCGGCAGAGAAAGTCACTGATCCGGCTGGCCACTGGTCGCCAAAGTCCGAGGAATTCGTCGGGTTTTCCCCGCTGCCGGCAACGGCAAAATCTACCGTAGACGCCTCCGCCAGACTTCCTGTTCGAGTGAGGAGAAACTCAAATGCAACGTCGCCGCTGTTCCCTTCGACTCGGGAGTCTGCCAGCGCCTGGATCGATACTTCGGCCGTCCCGTCGTCGTTTCCGATGAATCCAAGAGCTTCTGACCCGGTCACAAGCGCGTTCGTGGGATGGTCGAGCGTCAGAGCGAATGCTTCTCTCGCTTCGCGATCCGTGTCGCCCGAAACAGCGATCTGGATCGTCTGCTCGCTTTCGCCAGGCGCAAAAGTCACGACACCACCAAGCAGGAGCCCGCCAAAGTCGGCGGCATCAACCGGGTCCGCGGATTCGCCGGCAACGCTGTAGTGAACGGTGCTGGATTGCGTCAAATCCCCCGAGCGCATAACGCGGAAGAGGAACCCGGTGGTCCCGGTATCGCCTTCCGGCTTGCTCGCGTCGACCGCTTCGGCCCAGACGTAGACCGGACTGTCGTCGTTGACGATCGTGCTTTCGGCGGTGCGGGTATCGATGGCGACGCCGCTTGGGTTGCCCAGGGTGACAGAAAACGCCTCGTCGCTTTCAAAGTCTCTGTCGTCGTGGCTCGCGACTTCGATCACCTTCGCCGTCTCGCCAGGGTCGAAGTGGATCGTGCCCGTGGGCAACACCCCCCCGAAATCCGCAGCATCGGCGGCGCTCGCGCCGCTGCCCGCGACAACCCAGTCCACGCTCGCCGCCTGCGACAGATCCCCGGCACGATGAACGGTGAAGGTGAACGGCCTTACGGCGCCATCCGACTCGCTACGTTCGGCGACGTCAGCCGTGACCCAGACGGTCGGCTGCGTATCGTCGCTGCGAATGACCGCGCTCGCGGAATCGACGCCCAGACTCGCTCCGCGCGGATAGGAGAGCTGCACGGAAAAACCCTCGTCGCCTTCAACCTGGGTATCTCCGGCGATGTGGATCGTGATCTGCTTGCTGGATTCGCCGGGAACGAAAGTCACGGTCTCCGCGGGCAGCGAGCCGCCGAAATCGGCGGCGTCCGCGGGGGAGTTACCGCTGCCGACGACGCGCCAATCGACCGTGCTCGCACGGCTGAGATCGCCGATACGGGTCAGCGTGAAAGTGTAGGGAGTGAAGCCGTCATCGCCTTCCCAGCGCTCGGCGTCGACAGCGGCCACCGATACGTCCGTATCGTCATTGCGGATCGTCGCGGACGCATTGCCAACAGCGATCTCCGCACCCACGGGGTTGAACAGCCGCAGCACGAACTGCTCGTCGTGCTCGACGAGTTGGTCAGCGGAAACCGGAATGCTGACCAACTGGCGGGATTCACCTGGTGCAAAGCGGACCACGCCGGCGGGAAGGGCTCCACCAAAATCTTCCGCGCTGGCCGGCGCGTCGCCTGCGCCGAGCACCGCGAAATCAACCGAGCTTGCCTGAGTAAGCTCTCCGAAGCGATCAACCTCGAAATGAAAAACCGCGCCGGTGGTATCCCCCTCGGGCTTGCTGCGGTCCAGCGCAGCGACCAGCAATCCGGTAGAAACGTCCGAACTCCATACGTCGTCGGTCAGGATGTTCGCGACGCTCACGATGTCGTGCAACGAAGCTCCCGAAACCGTGGTCAGCAGTTGACCACCGCTCGCCGGATCTCCCCAGGTCACCACCGATCCGTCGGCGCGCAGCGCGGCAA
>NZ_JAMTDV010000041.1:0-15039 GCF_023806565.1 Accumulibacter sp.
GGAGCGACTCGAACAATGGGCGGATGCGTACAGGGCCGAGGGCGAGGCGAAGGGCAAGGCGAAGGGCAAGGCCGAGGGTAGGACAGAGGGAGAAGCGCTCGCTCTGCAGAAACTGCTGTCCCGGCGCTTTGGCGTCGTGCCGGCGGCGGTGCTCGAACAGATCTCCAACGCACCGATCGAGCAGATCGATTCCTGGCTGGATCGCGTGCTCGACGCACGCAGCCTCGACGAGCTTTTCGGGCCGACCGCTCCCTGATACGGCGGATCGACTTCATCGCGACCGCGGGGCGGGCCCTGCCTTCGTGCTCGCGCAGCAGCCGTTGTGCCGCGACCGGTCTGATTTCTGAACGCCCATGCCCAGCCTGCAGCTTCGACAAATTGCCACTCGCCATGTCGGTCCGATTGACCTCTCGATCGGCAGTGCCCAGTGCGTCTGCATCCGCGGCGCGTCTGGCAGTGGCAAGACGCTGCTCTTACGCGCGATCGCCGACCTCGATCCACACCGTGGCGATGCGCTGCTCGACGCGACCAGTTGCTCGAGACTGCCGGCGCCCGAGTGGCGGCGCGCGGTCGCCCTGGTGGCGGCCGAAAGTCAGTGGTGGTCGGAACGCATCGGCGATCATTTCGATCGTGGCGTCGAATCGCGCTGGATGGAACAACTCGCCCTGCCCGCTGCTGCCCTGGATTGGGAAGTGGCGCGCTGTTCCACGGGCGAGCGGCAGCGGCTGGCCCTGTTGCGGACGCTGATGCAGGCGCCCGCCGCCCTCTTGCTCGACGAGCCTACGGGCAATCTCGATGCGGAAGGCACCCGGTGGGTCGAGGCCTTGCTCGATGAATATCGGCGGGAACGGCAGGCGGCGCTGCTCTGGGTCAGTCACGACGGCGCGCAGATCGAGCGGGTCGCGCAGCGCAGCTACCTGCTCGACGACGGCCGGCTGCAGGCGCTGCGATGAACGTCGTCGCACTTTCCCCCTTCGATCTCGCGGTCGCAGCGCTGCTGATTCTGGCGCTGGCCGGGCTGTCACTGCGCATGCATCTCGGCGTCGAACGCCCACTGCTGCTGTCCGCCGTCCGCAGCACCGTGCAGTTGCTGTTGATCGGGCTGGTGCTCAAGCTGCTGTTCGACAGCGCGCGGCCGCTGTGGGTGGCGCTACTGGCGACGGTGATGCTCGTCGTGGCCGGGCGCGAGGTGATGGTGCGACAGAAGCGCCGTTTCGTCGGCTGGTGGGGTTTCGGCCTGGGCACCCTGTCGATGTTCGTGTCGTCGTTCGCGGTGACGCTGCTGGCGCTGCTGCTGGTGATCGGCATCGACCCCTGGTATGCGCCGCAATACGCGATTCCGCTGCTGGGGATGGTGCTCGGCAACACGATGAACGGCATTTCGCTGGGGCTCGACCGGCTGACGCAGGATGCCGCGCAGCGACGCGCGGTGATCGAGGCGCGCCTGGCGCTCGGCCAGGACTGGCGGCGAGCGATTTCCGACAGTCGCCGCGAGGCCATTCGGATCGGCATGATCCCGATCATCAACGCGATGTCCGCGGCCGGCATCGTCAGCCTGCCGGGGATGATGACCGGGCAGATTCTCGCCGGAACGCCGCCGGTCGAAGCGGTCAAGTACCAGATTCTGGTGATGTTCCTGATCGCCGGGGGCACCGGTTCCGGCACCATGGTGGCAGTTGGTCTCGCCAGCCGCCGCCTGTTCGACGAACGGCAGCGTCTGCGCCTCGATCGGCTGCGGTTGCCGCGGAGCTGACCGGGAGCACGGGGGCAAGGCCGTGAGCAGGAGCCGGATTCGGGTTCAGCGACGGTGTTATCTCCTGTTCCGACTCCGTAAGGGGCTACGGTCCGCTCGCTCCGTTCCCCGCGGCCGCCACTACTTGACTGTCGATGAAATCATCTCGCCGACCATTGGTGCGGCGATCCGGCTCATCATTCCGGAACCGGTGCCCGTACTCCACCGGATCGGCACCGGCGTATCCCGATCGCTCTTCAAAATCCCGGCAGTTCGAGGTTGGCTGGGCCGCGCAAGTAGCTCCTGTCGCGCACCATGTACTCGGTTTCGGCCATTTTCACGATCCGGCCGCCGAGGTAAGGCTATGCTATTCTTACCTCTTACAGCAAGAAGGAGACGTAAATGCGCATTACCAGCAAAGGTCAAGTGACCATACCCGCTGAAATCCGCAAACAGGCAGGGTTGATGCCAAACACAGATGTGGAATTTGCTTTCAAGGACGGCGTTGTCTGGCTCAAGCCCAAGGGTGGCACAAGAGGCCAGCAATTGGTTGAGCGCCTGCGTGGCGCTTTCCAGGGCTGCGGCATGACCACCGACGAAATCATGCGGGAAACCCGTGGCGAGGATTGATGGGCAGTTATCTTATCGAAACCAACGTCATCATCGACGCGGCAGACCCGGACTCCCAATGGTATGTCTGGTCGGCAGCTCAACTCATCTCCGCCGCGAATGACGGCGCGGTGTTCATCAACCCCATCATCTACGCAGAGTTGGCTGGTTACGCCGATTCGGAGCGGCAGATAGCCTCCATACTCTCCGACATGCTGCTGCAGCGCGCCGATCTTCCCTGGGAGGCGGCATTCCAAGCGGGACGCGCTTTTGTTGCCTACCGCCGTGCGGGCGGGGCCAAGACCGCCCCCATGCCTGATTTCTACATCGGTGCCCACGCCCTGGTTTCCGGGCTGACCTTGCTCACCCGAGACGCCCGCCGTTATCGCAGTTACTTTCCCGAGGTGCGCTTGATCGCCCCCGACTCCATGCCTTGACGGAAATCGAGAGGGCCGGCGCGTGTTCACAGCAAGCGGATGGGTGCGCTGCGAACTGCAACAAGCAATTCAAGCGACAGGCGAGCGTGTCGTAGCGGGTAGCCAGGCCGCGGAACTGCAGTCGTCCTTCCGCCCCGCGAGTGGCTGATTGCAACTTTTATTGGGTCCGCCGGCCACCGAAAGTAGCGCGGGGTTCAGTCCCGGCAGCCGGATTCCTCGCTCCCCGCCCGCAGGCGCCGCTTCTTGACCAGCGCGTAGATTGCCGGAATCACCGCCAGCGTCAGGACCGTCGACGAAATCATCCCGCCGACCATGGGCGCAGCGATCCGGCTCATCACCTCGGAACCGGTGCCCGTGCCCCACAGGATCGGCAGCAGGCCCGCGATGATGGCGGCGACGGTCATCATCTTCGGCCGCACACGCTCGACGGCGCCTTCCATCACGGCGGCGTAGAGATCGGCCGCCGCGGGTTCGCGCCCGGCGGCGCGACAGTTCGATTGAGCTGCCCGCCAGGCGTGGTCGAGATAGATCAACATCACGACGCCGGTTTCCGCCGCCACGCCGGCCAGCGCGAGGAAGCCGACAGCGACGGCGACCGAAAGGTTGTAGCCGAGCAGCCACATCAGCCAGACACCGCCGACCAGCGCGAAAGGAACCGAGAGCATGACGATCAGCGTTTCGGTCAGACGCCTGAAGTTGAGATAGAGCAGCAGGAAGATCAGGAGCAGGGTGAGCGGGACGACGATTTTCATCCTCTCGATCGCCCGTTCCAGGTATTCGAATTGACCGCTCCACGCGATGTGGGTGCCCGGCGGGAACTTGACCTGTTGTGCCACTGCCTTCCTGGCCTCGGCGACGTAACCGCCGATGTCGCGGTCGCGGATGTCCACGAAAATGTACGTCGAGAGCAGGGCATTCTCGGTGCGGATGCCCGCTGCACCCCTCCCGATTTCGATGCGCGCCACCTGGCCGAGCGGCACCATCGCGCCGGACGCTGTCGGTACCAGCACCTCACGTGCGATCTGCTGCGGATCGGCGCGCAATTCGCGCGGATAGCGCACATTTACTCCGTAGCGTTCGCGGCCCTCGACCGTCGTCGTCACCATTTCGCCACCCAGCGCCGCACCGATGACATCCTGCAGATCACCTACTGCCAGACCGTAGCGCGCCAGTTGTCGTCGATCCGGTTCGATGTTGAGGTAGAAGCCGCCGGTGACGCGCTCGGCAAAAGCGCTGGTGGTGCCGGGGACGGTCTTCAGTACCTTTTCGATCGCCCTGGCGAGCTCTTCCATCTCGTCCAGATCCTTGCCGAACACCTTGACGCCGATCGGCGTGCGGATGCCGGTGGCGAGCATGTCGATGCGGGCCTTGATCGGCATCGTCCAGGCGTTGGCCACACCCGGGAAGCGCAATGCCTGATCGAGTTCGGCGATCAGCTTGTCGGTGGTCATGCCGGCGCGCCAGGCGGACTGCGGCTTGAGGTTGATCACCGTCTCGAACATTTCGATCGGCGCCGGGTCGGTGGCGGTGCCGGCACGTCCGGCCTTGCCGAAGACCGACTCGACTTCGGGGAAGCTCTTGATGATCTTGTCCTGGGTCTGCAGCAGTTCGGCTGCCTTGGTGATCGACATTCCCGGCAACGACGTTGGCATGTAGAGCAGCGTACCCTCGTCGAGCGTCGGCATGAACTCGGAGCCGAGTCGCGACGCCGGGTAGATCGAGACGGCGAGGATCAGCAGTGCGCCGACGACGGTCGCCTTTTTCCAGCGCATCACGCCGGCGATGATCGGCCGGTACAGGCGGATCAGCGCGCGGTTCACGGGGTTGGCCGCCTCCGGCAGGATTCGGCCGCGAATGAAGAGCCGCATCAGCACCGGCACCAGCGTTACCGAGAGCAATGCCGCGGCCGCCATCGAAAAGGTCTTGGTGTAGGCGAGTGGCGAGAACAGCCGACCTTCCTGGCCTTCCAGGGTGAATACCGGCAGGAAGGAAACGGTGATCACGAGCAGCGAGAAGAACAATGCCGGCCCCACTTCCCTGCAGGCGAGCAGCATGGCCGCGCCGCGTTCCTCGTCGGCGTGCCCTGGTGGCAGGCGCTCGAGGTGCTTGTGGGCATTCTCGATCATGACGATGGCGGCGTCGATCATCGCGCCGATGGCGATCGCGATGCCACCGAGGCTCATCAAGTTGGAGTTCATGCCGAGCAGACGCATGGCGATGAAGGCGATCAACACGCCGACCGGCAGCATCAGGATCGCCACCAGCGCGCTGCGCACGTGCAGCAGGAAGACGACGCAGACCAGCGCGACGATCGCCGATTCCTCGACCAGGGTTCGCTGCAGCGTGGCAATCGCGCGGCGGATGAGGTCGGAGCGGTCATACACCGTGGCCACCGTCACCCCTTCCGGCAGTCCGGATCCGAGTTCCTCGATCCTTGCCTTGAGCTGGTCGATCACGGCGAGCGCGTTCTGCCCGTAGCGCGCCATGGCGATGCCGGAAACGACTTCGCCTTCGCCATTCAGTTCGCTCAGCCCCCGCCGCTCGTCGGGTGCCAGCTCGACGCGGGCGATGTCGCGGATCAATACCGGCGTACCCTGATCGCTCTTCACCACGAGCAATTCGAGGTCGCCGGGACCGCGCAGGTAGCCCTTGCCGCGCACCATGTACTCGGTCTCGGCCATTTCCACCGCCCGGCCGCCGACGTCCCGGTTGGACTCGCGAATGACCTGGACGACTTTCATCAACGGAATGCCGTAAGCTCGCAGCTTGACCGGATCGACCGTGACCTGATACGTCTGGACGAAGCCGCCGAGCGAGGCGACTTCGGCAACGCCAGGGACCTTGCTCAACGGGTAACGCAGATACCAGTCCTGGATGGTGCGCAATTCGGCCAGGCTGCTGTCCCTGGCGAGCAGCGCGTACTGATAGACCCAGCCGACTCCGGTGGCGTCGGGCCCGATTTGCGGTGACACTCCGCGCGGCATGCGGCCGGCGGCGAAGTTGAGATATTCGAGTACGCGCGAACGGGCCCAGTAGATGTCGGTCGCGTCCTCGAAGATGATGTAGACGAAGGATGCGC
This sequence comes from Accumulibacter sp., assembly GCF_023806565.1. Lineage (GTDB taxonomy): Bacteria > Pseudomonadota > Gammaproteobacteria > Burkholderiales > Rhodocyclaceae > Accumulibacter. The sequence continues at coordinate 5,858 of NZ_JAMTDV010000041.1, forward strand.
CGAAAAAGGAGAAGCCGCGCACCACTCTCGCCTTGGGTACCGACAGCATGGCCGTGGTCAGCGGATACGTGACCTGATCTTCGACGACCTGCGGCGCCTGGCCGGGATATTCGGTGTAGACGATGACCTGCACGTCCGAGAGATCGGGCAGCGCGTCGAGCGGCGTCCGGACGACAGCGACGATGCCGCCGGCGATGACGAACAGGGTGGCGAGCAGGACCAGAAACCGGTTCCTGCTCGACCACTCGATGATCCTGGCCAGCATTGCCAATTTCTCCGCGGTAGTGGTCAGCGGCCGCGGCGCGAATCGGCCGGAAGCGCCTCGACAGCCGGGCGTGTCCCGCTTGCCGATTCGCTTCGGTAAGCAGCATCGCTCGTCGCCGATCGGCCGTCGCTGCGCGCGGCCTGGCCAAAACCGTCGACCGCCGCGCGGAGATTGCTTTCGGCGTCGATCAGGAAGTTGGCCGCGATAACGACCCGCTCGCCTTCCTGGACGCCCTCGCGCACCTCGACATGACTGTCGCCGCGTGTACCGAGTCTGACTTCCCGCGGTGCGAAGCGACCCTCGCCGGATTGCACCAGAACGATCTGGCGCCTGCCGCTGTCGATCACGGCGGAAGCCGGCACGGTGAGCACCGGCGTTGCGGTGGTCACCAGCAGTTCGACCTGGGCAAACATGCCGGGTTTGAGCCGCGTGCCGGGGTTGGCGAGTTCGACGCGTATGGGAATGGTCCGGGTTTCGGCCTTCAGCGTTGGATAGACGTAGGTGACCGCCCCTTCGAAAAGCTTGTCCGGATAGGCGTCTATCCTGATCCTGGCCGTTGCGCCGGTTCGCACCAGTCCGCTGTCCTGTTCGGCGACGTCGGCGATTGCCCACACCGTCGAAAGATCGGCGATCTGGTAGAGCACTTCACCCGGCATGAAACGCATCCCCTGCACCGCTTTCTTCTCGGTCACGATGCCGGCGACCGGCGAGCGGAAAGTCACGGTACGGCGAGCAGCACCCGATCCCGCCAGGGACCTGATCTGCTCCTCGGAGACATCCCAGTTCTTCAGGCGCAGCAGGCTTGACTCCGCGAGTTGCTGCATGCCGCTTCGCATTTCGCTGTCGGCATTGCCCAACGCCTCCAGCCCCTGCGACGCGAGCGCGTATTCGCGCTGCGCGGAAATCAGCTCCGGACTGTAGACGTCGAACAACGCCTGGTTCCTGTCGACCATCTGGCCCGTCATATTGACCCGCAGCCGCTCGATGTAACCCTCGAACTTGGCGGCGATCGCATATTGTCGGCGTTCGTCCGCTTCGATGCGCCCAGCGGCGCGGATGATCCGGTCGAGCTGGCGCCGGCTGGCCGCCTCGGTTCTGACGCCAAGTTTCTGGACCTTTTCGCTGCTGATCCCAACCTGCTTCGCGGAGGCAGTTTCCGCGTCCGCTTCGTCTGCGTAAACCGGGATGTAGTCCATGCCCATGGCGTCCTTTTTCGGCGTCGGCGAGGTATCGGGCTGGCCCATGGGGTTCCGGTAGTAGAGAATCTTGCGCTCCTTGCGATGGGTATCTTCGGCGGTGTCCGCGGCCGTCGGCGTCGCGCCGTCGCGACTCGTCGGAATGGCTCGTATGCCTACCCAATAACCGCTGGCAGCGGCCAGAGTGGCAATCGCCAGAGCGCCGATCGCGATGCGTGCGGCCTGCTTCATAGGTCTTCTCCCACGAGACGTTCGATTTCCGCCAGGCGGGCCTGCCCTTCGGCCTGCGCCTTGATCCTTTCCTGTCTGGCCTGACGGATCTGCCGCTGGGCATCGAGCAGCGTTGCGAAATCGAGCTTGCCGGTTTCGTAGCCGGCGAGGGCCGCCTTGAAAGTCAGTTCGGCCGCCGGCAGCAGGTCGTCGGTCGCCAAGGCTTCGCTCCGGCGTGCGGCGTCGATGCCGGCGAGATTTTCCGCCAGGTCGGCAAGCGCCTGATTGGCGCCTGCGTCCCGGCGTGCGCGGGCAGCTGCCAGCAGAGCTTCGGCTTCGCGCTCCTGCGAGCGCCGTGAGGATTGCTGCAGCGGAATGTTCAGTTCGACCATCACTTCCCATTCCCTGATCGCGCTCTGGTACTGGATCGGCCCGGCACCGACGGTAATATCGGGATAGCGGTTGCGATAGGTGAGTTCGCGACTCTTTTCCGCTGCCTGCAACCTGCTGGTGTCGGCGGCCAACAACGGGTTTCGCTCGCGCACCCGTTCCGCGAGTGCCGCGTAATCGAGCAGGGGGGGCGCCGGCAGCGGGCGAAGCCCCTCCGGTTCTTCCAGGGGCGCCGCGGCCGGCCGTCCGAGCAGGGCATTGAGGCGGCTGTGCAGGTGATGCTGTTCGGTTTCCAGGGCAAGCAGTTCGCTGCGCAGCCTGGTCTGCTCCACCTGCGAGCGGATGACATCCTGCAGAGGGGACAGACCGCTGCTATAGCGCATCTGGGCGAGCTTTTCGAGGCGCCTCATCAGGTCGAGAACCTCGCGCGTCAAAAGTTCGTTGTGATGAAGGTAGTACAACTGTGCATAGTTGGTCTTGATCCTGGCGGCGATTTCCGCCCAGGTCCCCGACGATTTGCTCCTGGCACTGGCTGCTTCGAGCTCGGCCACCTCGCGCTTCAGATCACGCTTGCCGAACCAGGGCAACTCCTGCGAGAGCAGATATTTCGTGCTGCCGACGCGGCTCGGGGTAAGCGACGGGTACTGCTCGCCGAACTTCGTGATGTCCCGCAGTTCCACGCGGAACCTCGGGTCGGGCAGGGCGCCTGCCGGCGCGATCCGTTCCGCTGCCGCTTCGGCCTCGGCCTGGATCGCAGCGTAATCCGGGTTGCGGCCCCTGGCGAATTCGATCAGGCTGCCGACCGTGCGGCCGATGCGGACATCCTGCGACGCGGCCGGAGTCGCAAAGGCGAGCGCCAGGGACGTGGCAATGATTCTGGCGAGCGTCAATCCTTGCATGCGGGTTCCCATGAGATTCAGACGCGAATTATGCCGCGTCCATCGCCTCGACATGCAGCAATCTGGTCGGGAGGGATGGCGGCACCGGGCCGGACCGTCACGCATCCGTGTGAGTGGGCTACCTTGCGCGCAGGCGGTCGGCACCGCAAGGACGAAGCGCAGCATCATTCGGAAAATCTATTCCGGGCTCGGCAGCGATACCGGTGCGTTGGTGCACGGCGTCGAATATCGATCGACACGACGGCGGTTTCCCGTGTAATATCATCACGCTTGTCCTGGGAGAGAGGATCGCGTTTCGGAAATTTTTTCTGGAAGCCTTGACGATGGAAGCCGGGTCGGGGCGAAAGCCCTTCTGCATACTATCGCTCGACGGCGGCGGCACCTTCGCCCTCATTCAGGCAAAGGTGCTCGATGATCTTTATCCCGGCGAGGATGGCCATCAGGTTCTCAGCCATTTTGATCTGGTGTCGGCTTGCTCGGGAGGGGCGATCGTTGCTGCGGCCTTGGTCGAGGGATATTCGCCGCGCGAGATCTTCGGGCTTTTCGACAACCCGGTCAATCGCAAGGCACTTTTTGGACGTCTGCCCTGGTACCGGACTCCATTGCAGTTGCTCACTGGCGCCTTCTCGCCGTCGAATGCAGTTGGCCGACGTTTTTCCACCGCGGGCAAACTCGAATTCCTGCGCCGCATCCTGCCCCGAATGGGTAACACGTCCTTGCAGGACCTGCACGAAATCCTCAACGACAGGGTCGCTTGTGTGCAGTCGCAGCGTGGCGAAACCAGCCGGCCCATCTCGGTTCTTGTCGTCACCTACGATTTCGACCGCGATCGGGCGCGCATGATGCGCAGCAACGTCAACAGTCCGGCAGCCAGTTTTCCGCATCGACAGCAGTGCGCCACATTGGCCGAGGCGGCACACGCGTCCAGTACCGCGCCGATCAACTGGTTCGACAAGCCCGCGGAATTCGACGGTTGCCGCTTCTGGGACGGCGCCATGACAGGCTACAACAATCCGGTGCTGGCGGGGGTGGTCGAAGCCATCGCCATGGGTGTGCCGCGCAATGACATTGGCGTGCTCTCTCTCGGCACCAGCACGGTTTTTCTCCCTGAGTCGGGAACCGAGGGGATTCCGCGTGCGCTGTGCCGGCCGCGATCCAGAACGGGCTTCCTGCCGGAACTGGTCAAGGTCGGCAAGACGATCATTGCTGATCCACCGGATGCCCACACCTTCATTGCGCACCTGATGCTCGATGGTGGCTTGCCACCGAACGTTTCGTGTTGTCCGCACACCGACACGGCGATCGTGCGCATGAATCCCGTGATTCAGCCGGTGATCGATCAGGCGACGGGCGCGTGGCGTGTTCCGGCCGGCTGGAGCGTCGACGAATTCCGCCGAATTGCCGAGATGGATATCTCTGCGACCCGCCAGGAAGATGTCGAGCTGATCAAACGGCTATGCGATGGGTGGTTGCGGGATGACTGGCACAATCAGCCTATCCGGGGATGTGGCGCCTGGGTGTCGCCCTCCGCGCAGGCGCCGACGGCGAGCACCGACCACTGGTGCGAAATTGGCCATCGCTGGTATAGCGATGCCCGCGCCGCCTGGTCGACGCTATCGACCGGATGACGCCGCTTCGAGTCCGACATGGCAATCCCACGAATTCTGATTCTGAACTGTTATTCGGATAGGCATCGCCGTGCGCGTGGAAACCCATGGGTGGTGCCGCAGTCGATTGCGCCGGCTGTCCTCGCCGGTATGCTCGATCCCGCACGCATCGAGGTGCGCTTGGCCTGCGAATTTCGGGACGGTCCTTTCGAGGACCTGCGCGCATTGCAATGGGCAGATCTGCTGGTGCTGACCGGCCTCAACCCGTCGTTCGACCGCATGCGGCAGGTAACGGCCTATGCCAGAACGGTGCATCCGGAGATCGTCGTGGCCATGGGTGGTTCGCTGGCGCGAATGCTGCCGAACCTCGGCCGCCGCCATTTCGACTACGTCTGTGGCGGCGATGTCGAGCAGATCGTGTCGGTGGTCGATGACGTTTTTGGCCCCGGGCACGCCGCCGAGATGCCAATTCCCCGCTATGACCTGATTTCCGGACCGCGCATCATCGGCTACGCCGAAGCCTCCCGCAACTGCAACTTCCGTTGCAGCTTTTGCGCAATGACCGCCGAGGACCGCAAGTTCATGACCTACGATCTCGACTACGTGCGCCGGCAGATCGAAGCCATGGGCTATCGCCAGTGTGTGATGTTTCTCGATCAGAATTTCTTCGGTGGGCCGCGCACCCATTTCAAGGCGCGCATGGCGCTCCTCAAGGAGCTGTTCGAGCAAGGGAAATTTGGCGGCTGGGCAGCGCTCGTTACCGCCGACTTCTTCCGGGATGCGGACAACGTCGTGCTCGCGCGCGAGTCGGGCTGTATCGGCTTCTTCAGCGGTGTCGAATCGTTCAGTCGCGCGCAACTCGGCGCTTTCAACAAGAAGCAGAATCTGATACTGCCACAGGAAGAAGTCATCCAGTCCTGCCTGGAGGCTGGGCTGGTGTTTCACTACGGTCTGATCTTCGATCTCGTTGACCGCACGATTGCCGAGTGTCTGGCGGAAACGGACGTGATCGTGGCCAACCCGCGCATCACCTTGCCGAGCTTCCTCAGTTTCGCCATCCCGATACTGGGGACCCCGCTGTTTGCCAGTCGCTTGCACGACGGCCTCTTGCTGCCGAACATCCGACTGCGCGACATGGACGGACGTTCGATCGTCTGTCACCCGCTGGACCCGATCGGCGACGCCGTCGCCTTTGCGCTGCGCATGGATCAGGGATTGATGGCGAAACGAAGGATCGTGGCGCATGCGTGGCGATTCTGGCGCCGCTATCGCGCCAGTCTTTCCGGCTGGGGGCTGCTGAGCGGCGTGGGAAATGCCTGGGCAATGAGCTTTCCACGTGTCGGCAGCAATGGCCGCGACGGCATGCGGCCCGGTCGCGCCGGCGGCCGCAGCTGTCTGGCCAGCTCCGAGCGGCTGGGATCGCTGTATCGTCCGCGAATCAACATTCCCGAACGATACCGCGCTCATTTCGAGCCGCTGTACGTCACGGGTCCCGACGGCGAACTGCATGACGACCTGATCGACGATGCCGCCAGCCTGCTGCGTCCAGCGACGCATCACGTGGCGACCGAGGCAGCCTCGATTGCTGCCTATAATGCGCTTGCAATGCCCTGAAAGGCGCCGCATTCTGGCGGTTCCGGAGATGGGAAGCGTGCATGCAGGAAGACTACGGGATGACGCGTGTGTTTGCCAAGCGGCTGTGTAAGTACCTGATGTTTCTGGCGATGATGGCCCTGGCGCTGGTGGGCTCGTCGCCGCAGGCCAATACCTTTTCGGCGCGCTTGAGTCCCTTGTGGGATGCCCCTCGTGGCCCAGGTCATTCGGACGATGCCAGCCGCTGGTTGGAAGGGCTTCGCGAAGCGGTCGCGCAGCCAGACGTCGGTTGTGAGCAGCTGCTGCTGCCGGAATTGTCGTCGAGCCGCCCAGCGCGTGCCTTTCGCATCGAGGTCGAGCGCGAGCTGTTCGCTGCGGAGTCTCTCATCGTCTACCTGCAGGAACCGATCGCCGAGTATTTCATCGTCGTCGCTACTGACGTGAATGGTTGTCCCTGGCTATCCATATCCGGCCGTGCCGTTCCCTTCGAGCGGAGTGACCTGATCAGTCCATTTCCTTTTGCTCGGCTACCGCCGCTGCCGGCAGGCGCGACGATTACCGCAATCGTGCAGGACTACAAGGCAATTCGCCCATGGATACTGCTCGCCGACGAGACCACCTTCGTACGCGACAACACCTTGCTGTGGCTCGGTCTGGGGGTGTACAGCGGCGTCCTGATGGTGATGATCATCGTCGCCCTCGGCTTCGACGCGTCTGCCGGCAGCCGGCTCGCCCGCGCTTACGCATTTTACGGTGCCACACTGCAGATATGGCTGGTGCAGAATTTCGGAATCGGCTCCGCATTGGCACCGGTCTGGCCTGGGCCCGGGTACTTTCCTATCCTGCAGGCGATTTCCGTGGCCGGCGTCGTGCTCGGCGTCGGGACTGCGGTCCTCGAATTCCTGCAGCTACGTGGTCGCGTGCGCTTGGCGATTGGTGGCTCCGTCGCGCTCAGCGCGTTCTGCTTCCTGATGTCGGCGTGGTATGCCGCGGGCTACCGCGTCGGCGCAGCCTTGCTGTTTGCGCTTGCTCTCGCCACCTTTGTACTGCTCCTCCGAGGAGCGTTCCGTGGCGATACAGCGATCCGTCTGTTCACGCTCGGCCTCGGTGCAACCATCATCGGTGGGGGCATGCAGGCGTTTTCGGTGATCGGCAACGGGGTCGACGTCAGCCGCCTGGCAGTGTTCGCCTTTCCGCTTGGCAGCCTGGTGCAGGCGGCTTTCTGGCTGGCAGCGCTGATCGTCCGGCTGCGCGCCGAGCAGCGCGAGCTGCACGAACTCGAAGGCCAACAGGCCGCGATCATGTGGGCGATGCCGGATCTGATCATGGTCATCGACCGGCGAGGGAACTGCCTCGACTATAAGCAGGCGTATGCGACGCGATCCTTCATCGCCGGGAGCGAGTTGCTCGGCAAGAACGTGGCGACCGTTCTGCCAAGCGAGACGGCTTTGACCCTGCAGCAGGGGATCGAGCAGGCGCTACAGCGAGACGAGTTGCAATCGGTGTTCATCGCCTTGCCGGTGGCGGGCAGCACCCACTATTATGAAGCGCGCATCGCGCCAAACGGAACGGACAAGGTGGTGATCGTGGTGCGCGACATCACGCTCCAGAAGCGCAACGAGGAGAAAATCCGTCGCCTCGCCTATTTCGACACGCTGACCGGTCTACCCAACCGCCAGAGCTTTCTCGAACGACTCGACCACGAATTGTTGCGGGCGCGCCGGACCAACCACCGGATGGCACTGCTGTTTCTCGATCTCGATGGTTTCAAGCGGATCAACGATACGTTGGGACACAGCGCTGGCGATTGCCTGCTGCAGACGATCGCCGAGCGACTGCAGGAAAGGCTGCGCGCGGGTGCCTTCATCAGCCGGCCGGCACTGGATGAATCCGGCCTGCATTTCGCGCGTCTCGGTGGCGACGAGTTTACTGTCGTGCTGCCTGATGTCGACACCGCGGAGAACGTTTGCGCGGTTGCACAGCGGGTGCTGTCGCTGCTAGGGCAGCCGGTGCTGATCGGCGAGCAGGAGATCACCGTGACCTCTAGCATCGGCATCGCGCTCTTTCCCGACGACGGGGAGGATGCCGCGACGCTGCTCAAGCACGCCGATACCGCCATGTATTACGCCAAGGAGCAGGGACGCAACAACTGGCAGTTGTACGAGCGGACGCTGACTACCCGGACGACCGCACACCTGGCTCTCGAAGGCGATATTCGCCGGGGTCTCGAACGGAGCGAGTTCTGTCTGTATTACCAGCCGCAGGTGCAAGCCAACGATGGCCGGGTGGTCGGAATCGAAGCACTGATTCGCTGGCAGCATCCGCAGCACGGCCTGGTATTGCCGGCCGGGTTCATTCCGGTTGCCGAGGAAAGCGGTCTCGTCGTTCCCATAGGGGAATGGGTGCTCGATGCTGCCTGCCGTCAGGTGCGCGAGTGGCAGCAGAACGGTTTGCCGGTCCCGCGGGTGGCGGTGAACGTTTCCGCGTGCCAGCTACGCGCACCGGATTTCCTCGAAGGCGTTGCGACCATCATCAAGGCGACGGGTGTGGCTGCCGATCTGCTCGAACTGGAGCTCACCGAGAGCATCCTGATGGATCCCGAGGCGAAACGAATCAATGCCTTATATCGCCTGCGCGAACTTGGAGTGCATTTCTCGATCGACGACTTCGGCACCGGCTACTCGTCGCTGTCCTACATCAAGCGCTTCCCGATCGGCACCCTGAAGATCGATCGGAGTTTTGTCAGTGGCCTGCCGCAGGGTACCGACGATGCCGGAATCACCACTGCGATCATCGCCATGGCGCGCAGCCTTGATCTCGAGGTGATTGCCGAGGGGGTCGAAACCAGAGAACAGCTCGACTTTCTGCAACGGGCGAAGTGCCCGAAGCTGCAAGGTTATCTGTTCAGCCGCCCGCTGCCGCCAGACGAGATGGTGGCCATCCTGCGCCGCGGTCACATCGAACTTCCCTCGCAGCTTGCGGCCGGGTGAGCGGGTCTGCACCGGGATCGGCGAGGAGCGGC
>NZ_JAMTDV010000041.1:15139-31437 GCF_023806565.1 Accumulibacter sp.
CCTCGCAGCTTGCGGCCGGGTGAGCGGGTCTGCACCGGGATCGGCGAGGAGCGGCAAGGATCCGGACGAACTTCCGCGGTGCAATCGTCCTCGTCGTATCGACAACGGCCCGTAAGGCGATGCCGAGAGATCGGCCGCAGGTCGGTGTGTGGCGTTGCTCGCCCGCGCCTGGCCTCCCGGCCTGCTCGCCAATGCAACTTGACCCGAGCTCAGTCGAACAGGGCGCTGACCTCGCGAGCAACGATTTCGGGCAGGGCGGCCGACAGGCAATCGATCGTTCGCGGCCGCAGGGTATTGCCGATCCAGGTGATCTGTCGCTTGGCCAACTGGCGGGTGGCGCAGATGCCGCGGTCGCGCAGGTCGCGATGGGGTGCGAGACCGTGCTGCACTTCCCACACCTGTCGGTAGCCGACGCAGCGCATCGACGGCAGGGCGGCGTGCAGGGAGTATTTGTCGCGCAGGGTCTCGACTTCGCCTTCGAGTCCCGCCGCGAGCATCGCGTCGAAGCGTGCAGCGATCCGCTGGTGCAGCACGTTGCGGTCGCCCGGCAGCAGGCCGATCGAGACGAAGCGGTAGCGCGGTGCCGCCCGTACACCGTCAGCGAGCAGCGCCGAGAGCGGCCGGCCTGACAGGCGAAAGACTTCGAGCGCGCGCTGGATGCGTTGTGCGTCGGTACTGCGCAGGCGCGCTGCGGTCAGCGGGTCGAACCTTGCCAGTTCGGCGTGCATCGCCGGCCAGCCGCGGCTCGCCGCCTCGCGATCGAGCGCCGCCCGCATTGCCGGGTCGGCGCTCGGGAGGTCGACCAGGCCGTCGATCAACGCCTTGAAGTACAGCATGGTGCCCCCCACCAGCAACGGCACCTTGCCGCGCGCGCCGATCTCGGCCATCGTCGCCAGGGCATCGGTGCGGAAGCGGGCGGCGGAATACGCGTGCTCGGGGCTAATCAGGTTGATCAGGTGATGCGGGAACTCGGCCAGCGTCGCTGCGTCGGGTTTGGCGGTGCCGATGTCCATGTCGCAAAAGACCTGCGCCGAATCGACACTGACCAGTTCCACGGGAAAGCGGCGCGACAGGTCGATTGCCAGTGCCGTCTTGCCGCTTGCGGTCGGGCCCATGAGCAGGATAGCCGACGGCAGTCCCGCGGCGGCCGAAGCTTCGCTCATCGGCCGCGCAGGAAGTGGCGGTCGAGGTCGGCCATGCTCAGTTGCGTCCAGGTCGGACGGCCGTGGTTGCAGTGGCCGGAACGCTCGGTTTCCTCCATCTGTCGCAGCAGCGCGTTCATTTCGGGAAGCGAAAGCACGCGTCGAGCGCGCACCGCTCCCTGGCAGGCCAGGCTGGCGAGGAAGTCGTTGCGCTGCGTGGTCATCAGTTGCGAGAAACCGTGCTCGCGCAACTCGCGCAACAGCGAGCGGGCCAGTGCCGCCGGGTCGGCGGCCTGCAACAGTGCCGGAACGCTTCGCACGGCCAGCAGTTGCGGGCCGATCGGCGCCAGGTCAAAGCCAAGCCGCTGCAACTCCGCGGCGTGTTCCTCGGCAGTTGCCAGGTCGAGCGCTTCGCTGTGGAACACCGCCGGTATCAGCAGGGCCTGGGTTGCCATTTGCTGCTCGTCGAGCGCCCGCTTGAGCTTTTCGTAGAGGATGCGCTCGTGCGCCGCGTGCATGTCCACGATCACCAATCCATGGTCGTTCTGTGCCAGGATGTAGACGCCGTGCAATTGTGCCAGCGCATAGCCGAGCGGAGGGGCGGACCCTTCTGTGGCCGGCTGCGGTGAATCGGGGCTCTGCGCAGCGCGTGCGAACGCCAGATACGATTCGCTGCCGCCCGGTTCGCCGACGCGCAGCGAGCCCTGGTATGAAGCGTGCCTGCCGAAGTTTCCCGTTGCCTCGTCATCCGCCGTCGCCGATAGTCCGGACGCACTCGTTGGAGAATCAGGCCGTGCGGGCTCCGGCGGGGTTGCCAGCGGGGTCGACAGCAGGCGTTGCACGGCATGAAAGACGAACTGGTGCACGGCGCGCCCGTCGCGGAAGCGGACCTCGGTTTTCTGCGGGTGCACATTGACGTCGACCGTCGCCGGATCGACTTCGAGGAAAATGCAGTACGCCGGGTAACGGTTACCGTGCAACTGGTCCTGATAGGCTTCGCGCAGAGCGTGGCCGAGCAACTTGTCGCGCACGCAGCGGCCGTTCACATAGCAGTACTGGGCGTCGCCACGGGCTCGCGAGTATGCCGGCAGTGCGCAGTGGCCGGACAGGCGCAGCCCGCCGACGGCGACGTCGAGCGCACGCGACGCGGCCAGGAAATCGTCGCCAAGAATGGTCCCGACCCGCGTTCGCACGTCGCTCCGCGGCAGGTGCAAGCTGACCCGGCCGTTGTGCGAGAGGGTGAATGCGACTTCCGGATGCGCCAGCGCGATGCGTTTGACCGCCTCGGCACAATGGGCGAATTCGGTGTGGTCGGACTTGAGGAATTTTCGGCGCGCCGGTGTGTTGTAGTAGAGATCGCGCATTTCGACGACCGTTCCGACCGGCAGGGCAGCCGGCTCGGGAGTCGCTCCACTATCGGCGCCGAGACGCCAGGCGTGCGGAGCCGGCACGTTGCCGGTCCGCTGCCGGCTGCTCAGGGTGACGCGGGCGACGGCAGCCACCGAAGCCAGCGCTTCGCCGCGGAAGCCGAGCGTGCCGACGTGTTCGAGATCGTCGAGCGAAGCGATCTTGGAAGTGGCGTGCCGGGTCAGGGCCAGCGCCAGCTCGTCGCGTGCGATGCCGTTGCCGTCGTCGGTGACGCGGATCAGCTTGACACCACCTTCCTCGAGCTGGATGCGGATCGTCGAGCTGTCGGCATCGAGGGCATTCTCCAACAGCTCCTTGAGCACCGATGCCGGTCGATCGACGACTTCGCCGGCAGCGATCTGGCTGACCAGCAGATCGGGCAGCAGGCGAATACTCTTGGATTCGAGCATGTGCCGATTATACCGGTCTGCCTTCCGGTAGAATCGCCCCTCCTGAATGCATCTCTTAGACGATGGACTATCTGACCAGCTTTATCGACGTCATCCTGCACCTCGACAAGCACCTGGCGATTCTGGTGCAGCAATATGGGCAGTGGATTTACGCGATTCTCTTCGCGATCATTTTCAGCGAAACCGGTTTCGTGGTTACTCCGTTTCTGCCCGGCGATTCGTTGCTGTTCGTGGCGGGCGCGCTGGCCGCGTTGGGCGGCATGGATATCGGCGTCCTCCTGCTCGTGCTGAGCGCCGCCGCGGTGCTCGGCAACATGCTCAATTACCAGATCGGGCGTTACCTCGGACCGAAGGTCTTCCATTGGGAGCAGTCCCGCTTTTTCAACCGGGCGGCATTGGAAAAAACGCACGCGTTCTACGAGAAGCACGGCGGGAAGACCCTCGTGATTTCGCGTTTCCTGCCCTTGTTCCGCACCTTCGCTCCGTTTGTCGCCGGGATCGGCGCAATGAGCTACGGCCGGTTCACTTTCTTCAACCTGATTGGTGGCGTTGCCTGGGCCGGTTCGCTGACGCTGGCCGGCTACTGGTTCGGCAACCTGCCGTGGATTCAACGGAATCTGACCGTGGTGATTCTGGCGATCATTGCCATTTCGCTGTTGCCGGCAGTTGTCGGCTGGCTCCAGCACCGCAAGGCTTAGGGCATGATCTCGCTGGTCATTCTGATCTCGGGCCGCGGCAGCAACCTCGCCGCGATCGTCGCCGAAGTCGAAGCCGGCCGATTGCCGGCGCGCATCGCCGGGGTGCTCGCCAACCGGCCCGAGGCGCCGGGATTGCGGACGGCCGCCGCACACGGCGTGCCGACCGACGTCGTCGATCATCGCCAGTTCGCCGGCCGTGAAGAGTTCGACGCTGCCCTGGCCAGCGCGATCGACCGCTTCTCGCCCGATTTGGTCGTGCTGGCCGGCTTCATGCGCATTCTCGGCAACACTTTCGTACGCCGATACGAGAACCGCCTGATCAACATCCACCCGTCGCTGCTGCCGGCATTTCCCGGCCTGCACACGCATCGCCGGGCGCTCGCCGAGGGGGTCCGGATTCACGGTTGCAGCGTGCATTTCGTGACGCCCGACCTCGATCACGGACCATTGATCGTGCAGGCCGCAGTGCCGGTGCTCGACGACGACGATGAGGCGACGCTGGCAGCACGAGTGCTGACGCAGGAGCACCGGATCTATCCGCTGGCGGTGCGCTGGTTCGCCGAAGGCCGCCTGAAAGTGTGCGACGGCCGCGTCTTGCTCGCTGCCCCACAGGCAGGAGACGCCGCGCTGATCGCCCCGGCGACAGGGTAGGTCGCAAGGCGATGCCGGTCGTCCTGATCATCGCTTTTGCCGCGTCGCTCGGCATGCACGCGCTGGTGCTTTTTGCGCCCGAGGTCGACTTGTCGCTTGGCAGCGAGCCGCCGGCGCTGGTCGCCGAGCTGAAGGCACCGCCGCCAGAGGCACCCCAGCCGGTGGCGCGTTCAGATGCGAAGCAGGGCGCAGCCGTGACGAGGCGGAAAGCGAGGCGCAGGCCGGTGGCACCGGCAGCGCCGCAACCTGTGTTGAGCGCGCCTCCTTCGGCGACAGGCGAACCGATTCCCGCCACCGCCGCTTGGCAGGCGGAGCAGCCGGCGGCGGGGGAAGACGGTGCAGCACCGACGGTGGCTCCGCAGGCGACGGCCGCGCAACTGCCGGCGCGTGGCATGGTGCGTTACCGCGTCGATCGGGGCGATCAGGGATTCGAGATCGGCTTCTCGCTCCACACGTGGGAAGCCGTCGATGGCGCCTACCGGATCACCGCGGTGACCGAAACGAGCGGGCTGATCGGAATCTTTCGCCCGCTGCGCTACGAGGTCGAGAGTCGCGGTCGGCTGACGGCCGGCGGCTTGCTTCCGGAGCTGGTGGTGACCCGCCAGAAAGGGCGCGAGAGCGAGGAACGAGCCGAGTTCGACTGGGACAGAATGGAGCTGCGCGTCAGTGGGCGACCGGCTGAAGTTCTGCGGCCGGGGTCGCAGGACCTGCTATCCTTTCCCTATCAGCTGGGCTTGCTCGCAGACCCGGGCTCCCTGGGCAGCCTGCCGATCCTCACTGGCAAGAGATACGCCGACTATCCGGTCGAAGTCATCGGGGACGAGGAAATCAGCGTACCCGCCGGGACTTTCCATTGTTTGCACCTGCGCGTTCCTGGCGTCGCGACGACCGAGCTGTGGCTGGCCCACGAGCGTGCGCTGCTGCCGGTGAAAATCCAGCATCTCGACCGCAAGGGTGATCTCTACGTGCAGGTTGCCACGGTCATCGAGTTCAGCGAGGAAGCACCATGACGACGACGACGGTGCGCGCGTGCTTTACCACGGCCTTGTTCCGCCATGCCGAGGTGTTGCTGTCCGAGCTGCTGCGCACGATTCTGCCAGCCGATGCCGTCGTTTCCCGATATTTCCGCGAGCATCGCGAACTCGGCCACAGCGAACGCGGTCTCGTCGCCGAGACCGTGTTCGCCGTGCTGCGCCGCAAACGCTCGCTGGCGGCGCGCTGCGCCGGCGAAGTGAGTTCGCGGCGTTTGCTGCTCGCTGCGCTGGGCTGCCTGCAGGGGATGAGCCGGCGCCAGCTGGCGCCACTGCTCAGCGAGTCCGAAAGCCGGTGGCTGGCACACGCCAAGGCCATGCGAAGCGAAGAGTTGTCGCCGGCAGTGCGCCTGGATCTGCCCGACTGGCTGTACGCCGAGTTCATGGCGCAGTATGCGGCGGACGAGATCGAAATGCTGGTCGCCGCGCTCAATCAGCCGGCGCCGCTCGATCTGCGTGTCAATCCACTGCGTCGTGAGCGGCAGGACGTGCTCGGGCAGCTGCTCGCCGACGGGCTGGCGGGCGTGCCGTGCCCCTATTCGCCGCTGGGCATTCGTCTGCTTGGCAAGCCGGCGCTGGCGCAACATCCGCTGTTCGTCGATGGCAGCGTCGAAGTGCAGGACGAGGGCAGCCAGATTCTCGGCTTCCTGCTGCAGCCGAAGCGCGGCGAGATGGTCGCCGATTTCTGTGCCGGCGCAGGTGGCAAGACGCTGTTGCTCGGAGCGCTGATGCGCTCGCAGGGGCGCCTCTACGCCTTTGATGTCGCCGAGCGCCGATTGGCGCGGCTCAAGCCACGATTGGCGCGTTCCGGCCTGTCGAACGTGCATCCCGTGCGCATCGAATCCGAGCGGGATGTGAAGATTCGGCGCCTCGCCGGCAAGCTCGATCGGGTCCTGGTCGACGCGCCCTGCTCGGGCCTCGGCACCCTGCGGCGCAATCCGGACCTGAAATGGCGGCAGACGCCGGCGAGCGTCAGCGAGCTTTGCGCCAAACAGGCGGCGATTCTTGCCGCGGCTGCAAGCCTGCTGAAGCCAGGCGGTCGCCTGGTCTACGCCACCTGCAGCCTGCTCGAAACCGAGAACGAGACGGTCGTCGAGTCCTTTCTGGCGCAGCACCCGGAGTTCGTCTCCTGCTCGGCGCAGGAAATACTGGCCAGACAGGGGATCGTGATCGATACCGGCGAGCGCTTGCGGTTGCTGCCGCATCGCCACGCAACCGACGCCTTCTATGCGGCGGTGATGGAGCGGAAATGAACGAGACCGTCCTCTTTTCCTTGCTGATCGACCTTTGGCGCGATTTCCACGAACCGGCGTTCCTCTGGCAGATCCTGGCTCTGGCACTGAGCCTGCTGTTGGCCTGGGCGCTGTCGCGCTACTGGCGCAAGCAGGACTTCGCGCGCGCCAGTTCCGACTACGGCCGGCTGCGACTCTTCGGTACCGGCAGCCTGAAGCGCGTCGCCTTTCCGCTGCTCGCGCTGCTTCTGGTGCTGATCGTGCGCAAGCTGTTCCGCGTTGCGCACTTCGGTCCGGTCAGCCTGTTCGATCTGGCCGTTCCCTTGCTGCTTTCCATGGCGCTGGTGCGGGCGGCGATCTACGTTCTGCGCCATGCGCTCGCTCCGGGTAGCTGGTTGGCTACTTCCGAGCGGCTGATCGCCACCAGCATCTGGCTCTGTCTTGCGCTCTACCTTACCGGGCTTGCCGATCCGATCATCGACATGCTCGAACAGGTGAGTTTTCATCTGGGCAAGCAGAAGCTCGACCTGTGGACGCTGCTCAACGGTCTGGTGATCGTCGTTACCACGGTGCTCGTGGCGCTCTGGCTCGCCGGTGTCGTCGAGCGGCGTTTGCTGGCCAGTGAGAACCTCGACTCGAACATCCGCGTCGTGCTCGGGCGCTTGGTCAAGGCGGTGCTGTCGGTGGTTGCTCTGTTGCTGAGCCTGTCGATCGTCGGCATCGACATCACTGCGTTGTCGGTATTCAGTGGTGCGCTGGCCGTTGGCCTCGGTCTCGGACTGCAGAAAATCGCCAGCAATTATGTCAGCGGCTTCATCATCCTGCTCGATCGTTCGATCGGTATCGGCAATCTGGTCGGGATCGATGCGACGACCTCGGGTGTGGTCACCCAGATCACCGCCCGCTATACGGTGTTGCGCACGCTCGCCGGAACCGAAGTGATCATCCCCAACGAGTACCTGGTGTCGAACATCGTGCGCAACGAGTCATTTTCCGATCCGCGGCTGCGCGTCGCAGTCGCCGTGCAGGTGGCTTACGGGACCGACCTCGAGCTGGCGATGCGGCTGATGACTGACGCTGCTCTGGCGCAGCCGAGAGTGCTTGCCGACCCGGCGCCACAAGCATTGCTGACGCTGTTCGCCGACAGCGGAATCAATCTGGAGCTTGGTTTCTGGATTGCCGACCCAGAAGAGGGAACGGCGGCAGTTCGCTCGGCGATCAACCTGGCGATCTGGCGCGCCTTTCGCGAGCACGCCATCGAGATTCCGTTCCCGCAGCGCGAGGTTCGCCTGATCAGCGCTTCACCGCCGGCGGCCTGACTCCTTCTGCCGCATCGCGGCAGGCGCCGTGCCTGTAAAAAAAACCCGCGCCGGAGGATGCGCGGGAGAGAAAGCCCATCGTTGCGACGGGCGGAGGGTCGAGGCAAAGTCAGGCGCGCGGCGTTCGGTCATTCTTTCCGCTCAGCCAGCGGCGTGCGCCGTACCACACCAGGGCGCCACCGGCAGCGATCAGCGACGCCCTGAGAAGTTCGAGTTCGCCGGCGGTAAGCACGTTCCACGCGACGATTCCGATGAAGATGCCGACGCCTTCAGCCACTGGGAAGGGCAGCGGGTCTCGCGGCACGGCACTCACGTACCGGCGCTGTCGCGATTCTCGGTATCGCCGCAGCGATCCGCGGACTGAGTGTCGGGAAGATGCGTTTGATCGACGGTGCTCAGATTGCACGCAAACAGGTGTTGGCGCGCGGTGGCGAGGAAGCGCTCGCAGCTCGTGGTGAAGTCGGTCATCGTGTCTCCTCCTTTTCGTGTTTTCTATCGAGGAGGCGATGATAGGCGCCGGGTGGAAGATCCGTCTGCAGCGATTGCGTCAGCTTTCCGTGACGTTCTGTGACAGCGGCCAACTGAGCGTGAAGCGGGCACCGCCGAGCGGCGACGCCGCCGCGCTCGCACTGCCGCCATGCTGTTCCAGCACCAGTCGCGCGATCGCCAGTCCCAATCCATAGCCGCCGGTCGCGCGATCGCGAGACCGGTCGAGACGGGTAAAAGCCGAGAAGACACGTTCGCGCTCATCCGGGGGGATGCCGATGCCGTCATCGTCGACATGTACCTGTATCTGTTCGTCGAGTACTTCGGCGCTGACCCGGACACGCGTCCTCGCGTAACGGATCGCGTTGCGCAACAGGTTGGTGATCGCGTAGGGCATGCTCTTGCGATCGAGTTCGACCTGCAGCCGCGCTGGCAAGGCGGTGGTATCGAGCTGCAATTCCAGCCTCCGCGCCAGAAGCCGGCTGCTGTCCACCTGCTCTGCCAGCCAGGGGGCGATGTCGACGGCGCATAATTGAGGTTCCGGCTGTTCGCGCTCGAAGCGCGCGTAGGTGAGGCTGGAGTCGATCAGGCCATCGAGTTCGTCGAGGTCGGAGTTCATGGATTCCCACAGGCGCTCGCGTTCGCCGCGGTCGTCGGTTTCCGTGAGCATTTCGAGAGCGAAACGCAAGCGCGCAATCGGTGTGCGCAATTCGTGCGAAATGGCACTCGACAGTTCCTTCTGTGTCGCGATCAGTCGCTGGATGCGTTCGGCCATGCCGTTGAGCGTTTCGGCCAGGGGACCGAAGGCGCTGCTGCGCATGCTTGGTGCGCGTGCCTCGAAAAGTCCTTCGCCGAGCGCGCGTGCGGTCTGCCGCATCGCTTCGAGATCGCGCCAGACCGGGTGCACCCACAACCAGACGACGATCGCCAGACAGACACCGATCAGACTCCAGGTCAGCAGACTGATGCGCAGGTCGAGCGGAATCCCGCGCGGATACTCGGGGTTGTGTTCTGGCGAGATTGGGCCGACGACCAGGATCTGCGGTGTCTGTTTGAGGCGGTGGTAGATGATGTCGCCCTGCGCGTCGATCGCCAGTTCGCCGTCATCGAGCTTTTCCGCCTGCTTCGCGGGCAGGTGCAAGGTCCAGCGGTCGACGATTTCCAGCTTGTAGGCGAACTTGCGATCGAGTGCCTCGATCGTTTTCGGCCACTCCGAGCGCGGTCGGCGGAACAATTCGTCCTCGATGAGAAGCACCGTGCCGCGCATGAAGCGGCTGGTATAGTCGTCGGTGATCCCCTTGACGGCAGCCGAAATGACGAAATCGGCAAAGACCGCGATGGCCACGAATGATCCCATGACCAGCAGGTAGAAATTGAAAAACAGTCGGGAGAGGCTGTACCGTCCCCGCCATGGTGCGGGCTTGTAGGTCCCCAGGATCGCGAGCAGCTTGCTGCTATTGCCAGTCATGCTTGCTGAAGAGGTAGCCCTTGCCGCGCACGGTCTTGATCCTCGTGGGGTTTTCCGGGTCGTCGCCAAGCTTGCGGCGTAGCCGCGAGATGCGCGCATCGATCGAGCGGTCGAGGCCGTCAAAGCCGATGCCGCGCAGTTCCTGCAGCAGATCGTCGCGCGACAGAATGCTGCCGGCGTGTCGGGCAAGCAGCCAGAGCAGGTCGAACTCGGCTGTCGTCAGGTCGATGGCATCGCTGCCGAGCGAGGTGCTGCGCGTCGTCTGGCTGATGCGAAACCGGCCAAACGCCAGTTCGGAGGGCTCGCTCTGTTCCGCGTGGTCACCGGCGGCAGTGTTCGCCGGCGCTGGCGAGCGGCGCAGCAAGGCCTTGATGCGTGCCAGCAGCAGGCGCGGCGGCACCGGCTTGGCGATGTAATCGTCGGCGCCGAGCTCGAGACCCAGAATCTGGTCGAAGTCCTCGTCGCGGGCGGTCAGCATCAGGATGACACCGCCGTAGTGAGGGCGAACGGCACGGCAGACCTCGAAGCCGTCCTTGCCCGGCAGCATCACATCGAGAATGACCAGATCGGGTCGTTCGGCGAGGATGCGTTCCTCGGCGGTGTTGCCGCGTGGCTCGATGAGAACCTCGAAATCGTTCTTGCGCAGGTACTCGGCGGTCAGTTCGGCGAGGCGTTCATCGTCCTCGACCAGCAGGATACGTGTCTTCATTCCGCAATGATAGCGGGTTGTGGCGGCGCGAGGTACGTTCGCCGGCGATGAGCAGCAGGGCGGCTTCCCGGGAGATTGCGAAAAGCTGCTTTGGGGGCAGCACGTATTGTCTTAGAATCGCTCGCGTGCTTTTTTGGGGGAGGGTCTATGTACGCTGGACTGGTCGATTGGCCTTGGTGGACCTACGTGTTGGTAACCTTGGGATTGACGCAAGTGACGATCGCCTCGGTGACGATCTTTCTGCACCGGCACCAGGCGCATCGGGCGCTTGATCTGCATCCGCTGGCGGCGCATTTCTTCCGCCTGTGGCTTTGGCTGACCACGGGCATGGTGACCAGGGAGTGGGCGGCGATTCATCGCAAGCATCACGCCAAGTGCGAGACTGCGGAAGATCCGCACAGTCCGCAGGTCGTCGGCATTCACCGGGTCCTGTGGACGGGGGTGTTCCTTTACGTCAAGGAGGCCAGGAACAAAGACACCATGTTGCGCTACGGTCACGGGACACCGAACGACTGGATCGAGAGGCACCTCTACTCGCCCTGGCACAAGCTTGGGGTGGCGATCCTGCTGGCGGTCGACGTAGCGATTTTCGGCGTGGTGGCGGGTTCGCTGATGTGGGCGGTGCAGGTGGCCTGGATACCTTTCTGGGCGGCGGGAGTGATCAACGGCCTCGGCCACTACTGGGGCTACCGCAATTTCAGTTCGCCGGATGCCAGTACGAACATCTTCCCCTGGGGCATATTCATCGGCGGTGAGGAGTTGCACAACAATCATCACACGTTTCCCACGTCCGCCAAGCTGTCGATCCGTTGGTTCGAATTCGACCTCGGCTGGCTCTACATCCGATTGCTCGCTGCGCTCGGTCTGGCGCAGGTAAAAAAGGTTGCACCGCGGCCACGCCTCGGCACGCTGCGGCCGGTCGTCGATCTCGATACGCTGCAGGCGGTGATTGTCAACCGCTATGACGTATTGTCACAGTACGCGCGCTCGCTGAAGCAGGTCTATCGCGAGGAACTCGCCACGCTGCAGGATGGCAGCCGTTTCAAGGGGCTGAAGCGCTGGCTGGCGGCCGATGCCGGCGCGGTACCGCAGGAACAGCGCGGGCGGCTCGAGTTGCTGCTCGGGGAAAGCCGTGCGCTGCAGACCGCCTACGCCATGCGCCAGGAACTGGTTTCGGTCTGGGCGCGCTCGAATGCTTCCCGCGAGCACCTCCTGAAGGCGCTGCAGGACTGGTGTGAGCGCGCCGAGAATTCGGGGGTCCGTCAGCTACAGGACCTCTCGTTGCGCCTGCGCAGCTACGTGCCGGGTTGATCGGGCGGGCCGCCATGCATCTGCGTGCCTGTTTCGGCCTGCTGGCGCTGGCTGCGGCCGGTCTGACGCTGGCCGGCTGGTGGCTCGGAGAGTCGCTGCGGCTGCAGCCGTGTCCCTTGTGCATCTTTCAGCGACTGCTCTATCTGGTGATCGCCGCCATCGCTCTGGCCGGTGCCCTCGCGCCCGTCTGGCGGCGCCTGTGGGGTGGGATATTGGCCCTGGGCGCCGGCGGCGGTTTGACCACCGCGGTTTACCAGAGCTGGTTGCAGTTCTTTCCGGAAGCGAGCCTGGAGTGCGGCTTCGGCGAGCCGACGCTGATCGAACGCATCGTCGACTGGTTCGGCGTCCGCTGGCCATCGATGTTCCTGGCCACCGGTTTCTGTTCAAGCAAGGAGTGGGTTTTCCTCGGCCTGTCGATGGCCAACTGGTCGGCCCTTCTTTTCCTGGCTTTTCTGTTGGCGGGGCTGTGGCTGGCGCTGCGCTCCTCTGCCAGCGCTCCGGGCTAGCACCTTCCGCGGGCACAACGGCACGCAGCGCGGCAAGCAAATCGTCGATTTCAGGAATGTCCGGTGCTGCCGAAGCCGCCGTCGCCGCGTGCAGTTTCGGCGAATTCCTCGACCACGTTGAAAGCGATCTGCAGCACCGGTACGACCACCAGTTGCGCCAGACGGTCGAGTGGTTGCAGCGTGAAGGCTTCCCTGCCACGGTTCCAGGTCGAGACCATGATTTCACCCTGATAGTCGGAGTCGATCAGCCCTACCAGGTTGCCGAGAACGATTCCGTGTCGGTGACCGAGGCCGGATCGTGGCAGGATCATTGCCGCCAGTTGCGGGTCTGCGAGATGGATTGCTACGCCGGTCGGGATCAGCAGCGTTTCGCCAGGCTGAATGGTTACCGGTTCGGCAATGCACGCGCGCAGATCGAGACCGGCTGATCCGGCGGTGGCATAGTGGGGCGGCTGGTCGCGCAGGCGCGGGTCGAGCAGCTTGACGTCTACCTTGCGTTCGCCGCGGGTCATCCGCGCTTCCCGAGCTGGGCGGCGATGCGCGCCACGAGTTGTCGCGCAAGCTGCAGTTTGGGCGCCGGCGCCAGCGGGTGCTCGCCGTCGTCGTCGAACAGGATCAGCGTGTTGTTGTCGCCGCCAAAGCCGTCGTGGATCAGGTTGCCGGCAATCAGTGGAATCTTCTTGCTGCGCCGCTTGCTTTCTGCGTAGTCGCGCAAGTTCTCGCTCTCGGCAGCGAAGCCGACGCAAAGCGGCGCCTCCGGCAGCGCGGCGATTTCGGCCAGAATGTCCGGGTTTTGCGTGAGTTCGATCGTCGGTGGCGCGGAGCGGGCACCCTTCTTGATCTTCTCGCGGCTGACCTGAGCGGGCCGGTAATCGGCGACCGCGGCGACGGCAATGAAAACGTCGCTGGCGGCGACCTCGCGGTGCACCGCCGCGTGCATCTGCAGCGCGCTGCACACGTCGATACGGCGGACTCCGGGCGGGCAGGGCAGGCTCACCGGACCGGAGATCAGAGTCACCTGTGCGCCCGCTTCATACGCGGCGCGGGCAACCGCGTAGCCCATCTTTCCAGTGGACAGATTGGTGATGCCGCGCACCGGGTCGATCGCTTCGAAAGTCGGGCCGGCGGTCAGCAGTACGCGTCTGCCCGTCAGCACCTTGGCTTGAAAGTGGGCGACTAAGTCGGCCACGATCTCCTCGGCTTCGAGCATCCGCCCGAGCCCCGTCTCGCCGCAGGCCTGATCGCCACAGGTGGGCCCAAGTACTTCGATGCCGTCGCCGCGCAGCGTGGCGATGTTGCGGCAGGTCGCCGGGTTTTCCCACATCTGGCGATTCATTGCTGGCGCCACCAGCAGCCGGCAGTCGCGCGCCAGCACCAGCGTGCTCAGCAGGTCGTCGGCCAGACCATGCGCCAGCTTGGCAAGAAAGTCGGCCGAGGCGGGCGCGACGAGCAGAGCGTCGGCCTCGCGTGAAAGATCGATGTGCGCCATGTTGTTGGCGACGCGCGGGTCCCACTGGTCGCTGAACACCTGCTTTCCGGAAAGCGCCTGGAAAGTGACCGGGGTAACGAAGCGCGTCGCGGCTTCGCTCATCACCACCTGCACGGAGGCTCCCTCCCTGACCAGCAGGCGGACCAGTTCGGCCGCCTTGTACGCCGCAATGCCGCCGGTGACCCCGAGGACGATGCGTTTTCCCGACAATTCCATGCACTGGGCCTCTTCGGCGGTGAGAATGTGTGGCGCGACATTCTACTGGAGATTGCCAGACGACATCATGGATCGGTGCCTGCGTAACCTGCACCTCGCCGCTCGGCTTCGGTAGAATGCTCCGGCACTTTCTGATCAGGGTCCGCAAATGGCGATCAACGACTGGCCGGAGGACGAACGACCACGCGAGCGCCTGCTCGCCCACGGTGCGGCGTGTCTGTCGGACGCCGAGTTGCTGGCGATCTTCCTGCGCGTCGGCAGCCGCGGAAAGAGCGCCGTTGATCTCGGACGCGACCTGATCGGTCGCTTTGGCGGACTGAACCGGTTGTTCGCCGCAGGGCTGGCCGAGTTCGCGGAGGTTCCCGGCATGGGACCGGCCAAATATGCGCAGTTGCAGGCGGTCCTGGAGATGGCCCGGCGAGCGCTCGGCGAGGAAATGCGGCAAGGTATCGCCTTCACTTCGCCGCAAGCGGTGCGAGATTACCTGCGCCTGCATCTCGCCGGTCTGCAGCACGAAGTGTTCTTCGCGCTGTGGCTGGATGCGCAGAATCGTTTGATCGTTGCCGAGGAGCTGTTTCGCGGTACCTTGACGCAGACCAGCGTCTATCCGCGAGAGGTGGTCAAGAAGGCGCTGCGGCACAACGCGGCCGCCGTCGTGCTGGCGCACAATCACCCGTCGGGTGTGGCCGAACCTTCCCGCGCCGACGAACTGCTGACCAGCGAACTGAAGCAAGTGCTGGCACTGGTCGAGGTGCGCGTACTCGATCACTTCATCGTCGCCGCGCAATCGCCGCCGCTGTCGTTTGCCGAACGGGGATTGCTGTAGCCGCTTCCGAACACGGCTGCCGAGGCCCGCCGGCGAAGGGCTGCTGGGCGTGCGCCCATGCCATTCCTTGGTCTCAGGAGAGCATTGCCGGAACGAACCAGTGGATGAAGCCATAGCTGCTGGTCATGCACTCGATCCCCGCTGCAGCGAAGAGGCATCTTTGATTGGTGCGACTTGGCGAGAACACTCCGGCCAACGCAAACAGTCCGGCCAGCAGCGGCGCCAAGAACACTCTGGGAACGGCCGCCGTAGACCATATGCCGTACTCCACGTGTGACCCCGCTATGTCTACCGCAGCGAGCAGACCCGTGACGGATACGCCCAGGCCAACCCATGCGAACACCGGCCACGGCGCAGCCAACGCTCGCAAGAAATAGAGCAATAGCCCCGTCGGAACGATTGACCCGGCGGCGAACACCAGGATGAAGCACAGAGCGTCGGCGAAGGCGTACATGCCGGATGAAGCATCTCGATCGGGCCCGCTGGTCATGCTCGCATAGGCGACCAATGCCAACACCGCCACGGCAAGAGCGCCGACATAGCCGCCAAGAACGAAACCCAATCGCGCAAAGCCCGAGAGCCGATCCAAACGCGTCTGCACTGCCGCAAATCGCATCCGCGCCGCCTACAGCCTGAATTCAACAGCCCGCGCGGCCTTATCGCGCCGATTCGGGTGGACCGCAGGGTATGCATACAGCATGGGCGCGATGTGATGGGGCGGAAGTCCCCTGTGGGAGTGCTGGCAAGGATTCATGATCAAGCCATGATAAACATTAACCGAAGGCAAGGGCAGGCCGAGAGGAGTTGTCTGAAGGATTCAACATGTCACGATGATTCGCGCAATGGAGACATGTCGTGCGGCGGAATTGCATAGTACGGCACATGACTTGCACAGCCCGCCAATCTGCTCCCCCACAGCCGTGGCAAGCGGCCGGCCCCTCCGCCTCTCGACAAGGATCACTTCGTTGCCGACTGCAGGTGCAGCGCGGTGAACTTGCCAACAATGCGGCGCGACTCTGTGTTGCGATGACTCCCCGAAACGCTGCGCCACCCGGCATGCGCACGCCAGCGGCCATCCCGTGATCGCCTCGGCCGAGCCGGGGGAGTGCTGGCTGTGCTGCTATCCCGATGATGCAATTGTCGAGTACCGACTTTCCTGGTAGGTCTCCGAGCGCTGTTGAATGGATGAACTTCGGCCCGATATAACAAAACTGGAGGCAAATCCATGGGCAACCGACCGAATTTTGTACTTCCCCGCCTGGTATGGGACGACTCGGTTGCGCCCGAGTTGCCCTCTCCAGAACCGTCCCCTGCCATCGACGATGAGGCGCTCGACGCCTATAAGACATCCTGCAGGACGTTTTCCGCCTCTCCCGGATCGGGCACGCGCTGACGAT
>NZ_JAMTDV010000042.1 GCF_023806565.1 Accumulibacter sp.
CAGAAGGGCGAGATGGTGCCGCTGGCGTCGCTGGTCACCGTCCGCTACTCCTCGGGACCGGATTCGCTCGACCGCTTCAACAACCTGCCGGCGGTCAAGATCATCGGCCAGACGGCGCCGGGCGTCAGCTCGGGACAGGGCATCGCGCGCGTCGAGGAGATCGCTCGCGAGGTGCTGCCACCCGACTTCACTTTCGACTGGGGCGGTTCGTCGTACCAGGAGAAGAAGTCGAGCGGCACCTCGACCTTCGCGCTCGGGCTGGCGGTGGTGATGGTGTTCCTGATCCTCGCGGCGCTCTACGAGAAGCTGACGCTGCCGTTCTCGGTGTTGCTGGCGCTGCCTTTCGGCACTTTCGGCGCACTCGTCGCGATCTGGGCAAAGAACCTGATCGGTCCTTTCTTCCACGCCGCACCGCTGACCAATGACGTCTATTTCCAGATCGGCCTGGTCACCCTGCTCGGCCTGGCGGCAAAGAATGCCATCCTGATCGTCGAGTACGCGGTGCTCAAGCACGCCGAAGGACTGTCGGCTTCGGCCTCGGCGATCGAAGCGGCGCGCTTGCGCTTCCGCCCGATCCTGATGACCTCGCTGGCGTTCATTCTCGGCGTCCTGCCGCTCGCCCTGTCGACCGGCGCCGGCGCCGGCGCCCGGCATTCGGTAGGTACCGGCGTCATGGGCGGGATGATCGCCGCGACCCTGCTCGCGGTCTTTCACGTGCCCTTGTTCTTCAAGGTGCTGTACGACCGGCGCATTCGCGAAAGCCGCTCGCACGACGAACTGCTGGACGAAGTGCGACACCTGCATCACCCCGCGCAGGCGTCGCAGGCACCGACCGTTGGCAAGGGAGACCATCATGACTGAGTCCATGCGTCGCCTGCGCCGGGGCACGGTCGTCGCCGTGGCGCTGCTCGCGCTCGCTGCCTGCCAGTCGACGCCGACCACGCCGCCGCTGCTCGACCTGCCACCGGCGAGCGCGCGGATCGGCAATGGGGCGCCCGATCTCGAACGCTGGTGGACAGCGTTCGACGACCCGACGCTGGTCGCGCTGGTCGACGAAGCACTGGCGCACAATCTCGACCTGCGGGCGGCAATGGCGCGCGTCGATCTCGCTCGCGCAAACCTGCTGCTCGCCCGGTCGTACCTTTACCCGAGCGTGAACCTCGGGGTCGACAGCAGCCGCAACCGGATGACGCTGGTCGGCCCGCAGCCCTTGCCAGCGAATTTCAATCCAATCAACAACGACTACCTGGTCGGTCTGCGCGCCTCCTACGAAGTGGACCTGTGGGGACGCTACCGCCAGGGCGCCGATGCGGCGCGCAGCGAACTGCTGGCCACCCGCTACGCGCAGGAAACGGTGCGCACGGCGGTAGCCGCCGAAACCGCGCGCTCGTACTTCGCCCTGCTGGCGGCCGACGTCGAGCTCGCGCTGCTGCGGGATACGCTGCAGTCGCGCGAGGAGACGGTGGCGCTGCAGCGCGATCTCTACGAGGCTGGCGTCATCGGCGACTACGATCTGCAACGGGCGCAGGCCGAACGCGCCGCCGTCGCCGCCAACGTCGCCGTCGCCGAGCGCGCCGTCGGCACCTACGAATCGGCACTGGCGGCCATCCTCGGCCGTTCGCCGCGCGCCGTTTTCGACCCGCAGATCGCCCGCGACGCGACGCGCGTACGCCTGCTCGGTGTTCCCGAAGTGGCTTCCGGTTTGCCCTCCGACCTGCTCGAAAGACGACCCGACGTCAGGCAGGTCGAGGCACAGCTCGCGGCCGCGAGCCTGCGCATCGACGCGGCACGCGCGCAGTACTTTCCCTCCCTCGCGCTGACCGCTTCCTATGGCTCCGAGTCGGCGGCGCTCGCCAACCTCTTTTCGACGGCGGGACTCGCGTGGGGAATCGGCGCATCGCTGCTGCAGCCATTGGTCGGCCTGCAGGCGATCGAGGCCAGTGTCGAAGCCGAAAGCGCTCGTCGCGAGGCGGCAGTGGTAAGCTATGTGCAGACCGTGCAGACCGCCTTCCGCGAGACGCACGACGCGCTGCTCGCCAATCGCACGACGCGCGAGGCGCTCGCTGCACAGGCCGAAAGAGCGAGGAAGCTCGAGGTCTCGCTGGAACTCGCCGAGCTGCGCTACCGCTCCGGCTACTCGGCTTACATCGACGTCCTCGACGCGCAACGCCAGTTGCTGCAGGCGCAAACCCTGCAAATCCTGGCCGCCCGCGATGTGCGCTTCGCCCTGATCGACCTGGCGAAGGCGATGGGGGGCGGCTGGGATTACAAAGCGGAGATGGCTGCACAGTAGCAAGGCTCTTGAATGGGAATGTTCGACCTGCTCAAAATTCTGGCTGAAAGCGAAGTCGACTACGTGCTGGTGGGCGGACTGGCCGTAGCGTTGCACGGCTATGCCCGCACCACCATGGATGTAGACATTGTTCTGGCGATGAACCCGGATAATCTCGCGCGCTTCATCTCCGGTGCCAGGTTGGCCGGACTGCATCCTACAATACCCGTCGCCATTGAGTCAGTCGCCCGCGACCTGATCGAGCAATGGCACCGCGACAAGGGCATGCTGGCCTTCAGCCTCCGCACTGCCGAAACACAGGCGACAGTGATCGATGTGCTGATCCGACCGGTGGTCGCATACGCTGATTTGCGGCGAGATGCCCTGGTCGTGGCGGTTGGCCCGTACGCGATCCCGGTGGCCTCGATTGATCATCTGATTGCGATGAAATCGGGAACGGGGCGCAACAAGGACGCCATCGACATCGAAGAGCTGGAAAAACTCAGACGGCGGAAATCTTCGTGACTGGAGAACAGAACCTGCGTCTGATCCGCGAGATCGAAGCGAATCGGGAATTCCTGCTGCTCGCCTACAGCCAGAACGCCGGCCTTCTGGCAGGTGCCGAACAGCGCATCAAGGAACTCTTCGAACCCTTGCCAACGATCTCTCCTCGACATTCGCGTGGCCGGACGTCCACACCGACCAGAATCGATTCCTCACAGGCCACGGATTCCGCGTCCAATGTCCCGGAGAACGACTAGCTTCGCCTCAACCAGGCGGCGATGCTGGCGCGCTGACGCCAGTGACCAGTAGCGGCTGCCGCGCGCTTTCGTTCCGAAAAGGCGGGCACGAGACAGGGGCAGGCGAGAAGGTCACGCCGGAATGAGATTTCACTTTCCCTCCCCGCGCCAGGCCATGGAACTCGTTTGCCGCTCGGCGCTCCACACCGGCATTGTTCGCGCACAAGCAGATCGCGCGGCATCCGTTCGGCAAGAGAAGCGTGCGAGGCGGATCAGGAAGTTCGGGTGATGCGTGCGGGCGGCGAATTCGCGCTCTTCGACGACGACGGCGGAAAAGTCCTGCTATTGAGCGACTGGCGCCGTTCCCTTGAACTCGCCGCATCTCTCGATCCGGCGCCGGTCTTCGCTGCGATCGAGGCAGCTGCAGCCGGCGGCGACTGGATCGCCCTCGCCGCCGATTATGCCCTGGGCGCAAGCTTCGAACAGGCCGTGGCCTCGGCATCGCGAGACCGTCCGGTGTTGCGCGCGTCGGTGTTCGGGCACGGCCAGTGGCTCGACACGCAGCAGATCCGAGACTTTCTTGGCGAGGAATTGGCAGCACTTCCCGACGATCGGAGGATCGCCGGCATCGCCGACCTCGTGCCGACGCTGGAAGAGGCGAAGTACACCTCGCAGGTCAGACGGATCCAGCGCTGGATTGCCGACGGCGACTGCTACCAGATCAACCTGACCTTCCCCTTGCGCTTCCAGCTCTATGGCGACCCGCTGGCGCTCTACGCAGCGTTGCGCGAACGGCAACCGGTGCGCTACGGGGGCTACCTGCGCACGCGCGACACGGCGATTCTTTCGTTTTCACCGGAGCTGTTCTTTGCGCGCACGGGCAGGCGCATCCTGACGCGGCCGATGAAGGGCACCGCGGCACGCGGCGCGACCCCGCAGGAAGACGCCGAACGCCGCGCGGCATTGCTGGCATCGGCCAAGGAACGGGCCGAGAACATCATGATCGTCGACCTGCTGCGCAACGATCTGGGGCGCCTGGCCAGACCGGGAAAAGTGCGCGTCGAGGAGCTTTGCCAGACAGAGGCGTACCCTACTCTGTGGCAGATGGTTTCCAGCGTCTCGGCAGAAGTGCACGATGCCAGCCTGGTGGAGGTTTTCGGCGCGCTGTTTCCCTGTGGCTCGGTAACCGGCGCGCCGAAGATTCACGCCATGCGGCGAATCGCCGAGATCGAGGAATCGCCGCGCGGGCTCTACACCGGCGCTCTCGGCTGGCTGGCACCGAACGGCGATTGCCGCTTCAACGTCGCCATCCGCACCATCGAAGCGTGGCCGGACGGGCGCGGAGTCATGGGAGTGGGCAGCGGCATCGTGGCTGACGCCGAGCCGTCGCAGGAATACGCCGAGTGCCTGTTGAAAGGGAGCTTTCTCACCGCTTTCGACCCCGCTTTCGAATTGCTCGAAACCCTGCGCCTGGAGGCCGGCATCTATCCGCTGCTGTCGCTGCACCTCGACCGCCTGCAGAGCTCCGCGCGCGCGCTCGGATTCACCTGTGTACGCGCGACCGTCACTTCCGCGCTGGCCAGGGAGGCCGCCTGCCGGCCGAGCGGCGTATTCCGCGTCCGCTTGACACTGGCGCATGCCGGCAGCTGTCACGTCCACGCTACCCCGCTGACGGACGATCCGGGAAAGTCCTGGAAAGTCGTCCTGGCCACCGAAACACTGGCCGCCGGCGACTACCTGCTGCGCCACAAGACCACGGCGCGGGGGCGTTACGACCGCGCCTTGGCGACGCTGGCGAACCGACCGGAGGTGTTCGACGCGATCTTCCTGAACGATCGTGGCGAAGTGTGCGAGGGCGCTCGCAGCAACGTCTTCGTCGAGCGCGGCGGCGTGCTGTTGACGCCGCCACTCGCCTGCGGCCTGCTGCCCGGAGTGATGCGCCGCTCCCTGCTCGAATCGGGACGAGCCGTCGAGCAGGTGCTGCGCATCGAGGATCTGCTACAGGCGTCGAGCCTCTACGTGGCCAATGCCGTGCGCGGCCTGATGCCGGCAAGCCTGCAAGACTGAAGCCCCGATCGCTGCCCGGGCAACGTACAGGAACCTCCCAAGAGACACGAGAAAAATACCGTATCTCATTGTATTTACGTTTTTGACCTAGCTCTGCGTCGCCAGCAGCTCCTTGTCTGCGTAACTCAGGCGCAGCGCCAGCACCTTGGCGATCGCTTCCATCAGTTGAAAACCGAGTCGCCGGTGTTCCTCGCACAAGCGGTCGAAATTCTCCCGGCGAAGGACGTACAGCTCGGAATCCTCGAGAGCGGTCGCGTCGGCTGTGAAGCTCGATCCGCGGGTGACGAAGGAGAGGCCGCCGATGAAGTCGCCGCGTCCGTAGGTCAGCCGATGACGATGCGTGTCCGTACCGGGGACATGCGTCGTGATGCGCACGGCGCCCTTGCGGATCAGGTACAGCCGATCGGCCGGATCTCCCGCCAGAAACACCTTGTCGTTCTTTGCCACCGAGCAGCGCTCGAGGGATTCGACGAGTGCGATCAGCGAATCCTCCTTGGTGTCCTTGAAAATCTCCATCTCGTAGATTTCAAGCGGTGGCAGTTCTGCGGCGTGCGCCAGGTCCTCGCCCAGCAACTGGTCCTCCACCCACTCGATCGCATCGTCGAGCTGGGCGAACACCTTGACACTCTCGGTCGTCGTCGTCAGCGCCATCTGCTCGAAGAGCTCGGCGATATTCCGCCCGTTGGGCAGCGTGTGCGTCAGGTCGCTGAAAACCATCACGGCGCCGCGCTGCTGCAGCGAATCGCGGATCTGGGTCAGCATGTGCACTGCGGTGACATCGACCGACTGCACCCGGCGCATGTCGATCACGATAAAGCTGCGCTTGCTCAATTCCGCTTCGAGCGCGGTGTATAACTGGTCCTTGGTGCCAAAGAACAGGCTGCCCTGGAGTTCCAGGATCACGCTCTGGTGGCCACGTTGCTCAAGCGCTTTCATCTCGTGCGCCAGACGCACGCGCTTCGAGAAGCGACTGCTGCTGTCGGCCTTGCTGTGGATGATCGTGCTGGTCAACTGCTCGCGGATGAAGAGGAACATGGCGAGTGCGATGCCGACCGCGGACGCGGCGATCAGGCTGTAGCCGAGCGCCACTGCGACGACCGCCAAGATCACGACAAAGTCGAGCATGGTCCACGGCGACTGGAGCAACTGCAGGCTGTGGCGGTCGATCATCCGGATGCCGACGACGATCAGGATGCCGGCGAGAGCCGCCACCGGGATCCAGGCGATGAACGCTCCCAGCACGAGAAAGGCAACCAGTGCGAGAACACCCTCGACAACCCCCGAGGCGCGCGTCTGGCCGCCGCTCGCCAGATTGACCAGAGTCGCGCCCATCTGCCCCGCCCCCGGCATGCCGCCGACGCAGGCCGAAGTGACATTGGCGAGACCCTGCGCGACCAGTTCGCGGTTGGAATCGTGACGACTGCGAGTGAGCGCGTCGAGCACGACGGCAGTCTTCAGCGTGTCGATCGACAACAGCACGGCCAAGGTCAGCGCCGTTCCCATCAGGCTGCCAATCTGACTGAGCTTGAGCTCGCCGATGTCGCGCCAGCGACCGACGACCGCCTCGAACATGCTCATTGCAGAACCACCGAGCGGCCCGATGATCAGCTTGTTTCCTTCCACAATGAGCAGCGATTCATCGACGAAGAGGGCCAGACCGAAGTAGGTGAGAATCCCCGCCAACAGACCGAGGATGGCCGCCGGCACGACGCGCGTGATCAGTGGTGCTGTCAACATCACCGTGGCCGTCACCACGCCGATGACGGCACTTTGCCACTGCCACATTTCGGGCGAGATGAGCGTCCGCCAGAGCGATTGGCCGCCGAAAACGCCGAGAAGCTTGGGAATCTGGCTGCCGATGATGATCAGGCCGACCCCGGTCAGGTAGCCGCTGACCACCGGAAACGGAATGTACTTGATCAGGCTGCCGATCCCCGCCAGGCCGAGAAGCAACTGGATCACTCCGGCCACCAGACCGAGTGCGGTCAACATCAGGACGACGAACATCGGATCGATATCCTGATGCACGAGTTCGATGGCGAACGCCGAAAGGACTGCGGCGGCCGGCGCGCAAGGTGCCGTGATCAGGCGATTGGTACCCCCCAGACTGGGCGCCACCAGGCCGAGAGCGGTCGCCCCGAGAATTCCCGCGAGCGCCCCCAGGCCGGCATAGGCCGGACCGATCGAAGCATAAATGGTTACGCCGAAAGCGATTGCCGAAGGCAGAGCGACGAGCATCGCCGCGAGCCCTCCCCAGATATCGCCGACCAGTTTGTCATTCTTGATTGCTATTGTGAGTTCCATGGTACAGGCCCTCCATCCAGACTTTCATGACCAAGGGAAGCTCCCTGGCAGCCCCTCCGCTTGCCACCGGCAGGCAACGATTTCCGAGCAGCGCACTGCGGAATTGTTTATCCTAGCACGACAACGCCCTCGTACCAGGCATTTGCCGCGATCTGGACGAACTCCCGGAGGGACTGCGCGGCTACCGCCGGTCGCCCTGCAACGCCTCGGCACAACCGCTTCGGATCGGCGAGGCGCATCTTCGCAGTGAGTAGTGGTGGCGAAACCGGTGATGTCGATTGCCCAGCTGCAATATCTTCGCGCGTGCCGCCGCCGCACATTCGGTCTCGTCCTGCCCATCACGCTCGCCGCTTTTTGCGCTACCATGCGGCGCGAGGGTCTTGCATTCCTCGTCTGCAACGCGCCGGCAACGGGCTTGCCGGATGACAACCTGACACGGAGACTTGCGATGCTTCGTCAATTGGCTATGGCCACAGCAATCACTTTTCTTGCCTCCGCAGCGACCTTCGCGGCGGCGCAATACGGTACACCGGCCGAAGCGCGCACCATGCTGGAGAAAGCGGTCGTGGCCATGAAGGCCGACAAGACGCGGGCGCTGGTGATGTTCACCAAAGGGGAAGGCGGCTTCCGGGATCGCGACCTCTATCCCTACTGCGGTGGCCCGGACGGCAACTTCACTGCGCATCCCACGCTGCTGCTGGGCAAGAGCCTGAAGGATCTGAAGGACAAGTCCGGCAAGCCTTTTGGCGAAGAAATCTACGCCGTCGCCAAGGAAGGCTCGATCGCCGAGGTGGCCTACATGTGGCCGCGCCCGGGGCAGAGCGATCCGGTGGCCAAGGTGGCGTTCGTCACGAGGATTGGCGACCAGGTGTGTGCAGTCGGCTACTACAAGTAGCGGAACAGTCCGACGCGGCGAACAGCCGAACGACATGGACGTCGCTCGGCGCCTCAGTCACCGCTGCGAACTCCCGACTCGCCGGGAGAAGGCCGGCGAGCCGGGTCTTGCAGGGATACTGACGCAGGCCGCCTTCAACTCGCCGTGAACACGACGAACTCGGGGTTGTCCTGCAGGCCGGTAATGAAGGGTCGCGGTTCGCTGAAATCGGCCCCACAGCGATAGATGGCCTTGTCGTCGCGAGACGCGACGTAGAAATTGCCCGCCGTATCGCAACACATGCCGGAAATCGTCTTGATGCCGCTGAGCACGGTTTTCAGTTCGCCGGTGCTCAAGCGATACTGCAGGATGGTGTCGGTGGCGCTGCTGCCGATATAAAGATGCTCGCCGTTGGCCAGCAGGTGTACGGGCGCCCGCAGGAACTGTGCGTCGGCGATCTGTCCCTGCAGTTGCCCCTGGGTCTTGCCGCCGCCGAGATCGTAGATCTTCACCGCGTTGCCGGGCTCGTCGGCAACGTACAGCGAGTTTCCGCAAACGATCACGTCGCGCACCGAATGCGACACCTTTTTCCGCTTGCGATGCTTCTTCGAAGGATCCGGCTCGGTCAACACCGCCAGTCCTGCCGGCTGGGGATGATTCGACGGTGGACGTGCAGGCGATGCCGGCAGCTTGCCGACCGACGAGGCGACGACAGTCCCCTTCAGGAAGCGCTTGCCCTTCTCCGCCTGCAGCGCCGCGGCAACCGCCAGCGCCCGGCTGCGCCTGCCCGCCCTGGGCGGCTGCAGGCCGGTGACGACGTTGCTGTCCTGGCTCGCCAGATAGCCGTTGCCGTCACCGTCGAAAGCCAGCGCGAACGGATGCACGATACCGTCCGAAACCTTGGCGTCGGCATAGATGCCGAGGTAGGCATGGCTGTGGTCGGCATCGGCGCTGCCGTCATAGACGAGAACCTGGCTGGCGTCCTTGTAACCATTGACGACGTACAGATTGCCCGCGGGTCCGAACACCAGATCGCGCAATTCGCTCAACTTGGGCGATCCTTTCGGCGTCTGCAGCGCTGCGCTGCTGACGCAGGTCGGGCTGCCATCGATCACGTCATAGATATGCACATTGTTGATTGCAGAGCCTACGCTACCGCCGTGAAAAGTAATATAAAACATTCAGTTACCCTTTCGCAAGAAATCCGCGCGGAAGCGTGGAGAAATCCCGCCCAGGCGGGGCGTCGGCCCGAAACGGGAAGCGGGTACCGACGGACATCCGTTCACAGGTGCATGATCCGGCTTGTCAGTCGGCATGAATCACCCCGCAGGCAACACGGGAACCTGAGTTGCCCGTCGGCTGGGTGCTGTAGTCGTCGGGATCGCGGTGGACGATCAACGCCTTTCCCAGCACGCTGGTGGGGCCGGCGCGCACCGTGATCACGTCTACTTCGACAAGGTAACTGGCCGTTCCGTCGGCTGCCGCACGGATCGCGGGCAGATCCCCGGCGTGGCGCTCACTGGTGCCATGCGCGTGCGGCTTGCCGAGCGGATTGAAATGGCCACCTGCGCTCATGCCATCGCCGGAACTGCAATCGCCCTTTTCATGCACGTGGAAACCGTGCTCGGCATTCTCCGGCTGGAGTCCGCTCAGTGTGCCTCTGACCAGAACGCGATCGCCCTGCTGGACAAATTCGATGCGCCCCGCAGCGGTGTTGCCTCGCGTCGGTTCGAGTTGCACCGAAGCGCGGGCGCCGGCGGCCGGTTCCACGGCCGCACAGCCGGCCAGAGCTGCGGTTGCGAGGATCATCGAGATCACGCTGCAAACGGTCTTGCGGGTGCTACGAAATTGCCGGTTCATGCATTTCTCCTGAAGATGTTGCGAGGCCTGGAATGATCGACAGAACCGCCGCCGACACGTTCCATCAAGCTTGCTACGGGTGGCGCACATGCCGTGACGAACCTCCGTGCGCCGCGCAGGCGACAGATTCTATAAGAAAGCCCGTTCATTCGGGCAGAGACCGCGGCCGTTTCGAGGCTTGCGCAAGGGTCGCGTTGCTCGCTCCTTGCCCCGGCAACCGCCAGGAATCGCAGTACCGGCGCACGCTCTGGCACGACACTTCGGCCCGCTCGTCGCCGATAGGCGACATCGAGTCGCGCCGCCAGGATCGGTGATCGCACGTCCTGCGAACACGCCAGCGACACGGGCTTTTCAAGGTCGGCCGACATCTCTACTATTGCGCGTTCGCCGAATTCCCGCCTGCCGAATCGTGCGTCACGGCAAATGGCGGCGTTGCCGGGCCGCACGGCCCGGCATTGCAGTCGAATCATCCCGCAGCGTCGCGCGGCGCCCTTCCTTTTGATCGAGTAGCCCATGACCGCACTTCTTTCCCCCCGCTTTGCCCAGCGACTCCAGCAGCACGAAAGCGACGACAGCGCCAACCGCTTGCGATCGGGAGCACGTTGATGCGCATAGAAACGCGCTTCGCCTGGAACATTGCCTTCTGCTTCTGTTTCGGCGTCACCGTGGCGGGATACATATCGTACCGGCAGGAGTCCCGCCAGGCCCACGAGGAGCTGAAGCAAAGGGCGGACATGCTGCTCGAAACGGCACTGGCGGTACGTGCCTATACCGTCGATCAGGTCGCTCCGGCGATGAACAAGCTCAAGGATGCCGAATTTCACGCTTTCCAGGTACCGTCGTTCGCCGCGCAGGATGCCATGCGGCGCTTGAACAAGAAGTTCCCCGAGTACCGTTACCGCGAGAGCTCGCTCAACCCGACCAACGTCGGCGACCGGGCCAACGACTGGGAAGTGAGCCTGTTGCGGGAGTTCCAGTCCAACCCGGAACTTCGCGAACTGGTGGGCGAATCGGGCGCCGGCAGGGACCGGCGTTTCTACGTTGCCCGCCCGATCCGCATGACTTCGCCGAGCTGCCTGCAATGCCACAGCACGCCGGATGTCGCCCCGCCGGCGATGCTCGCCAAGTACGGACCGGTCAACGGGTTTGGCTGGAAGCTCGACGACGTCGTTGGCCTGCAACTGGTCGAGGTACCGACTGCCGACGCTGAAGCGAAAGCGCTGAACAGTGTTCTGATCACCGTCGGCTCGCTGAGCTGCGTCTTCGTTCTCTCGGCAGCGGTTTTCCTTCTGCTGCTGCGGCGCCACGTGACCCATCCACTGGATCTGCTCACCCGCGTCGCGCACGCCAGCAGTCTTGACCATGAGATCGACGACGCGCAACTGCCGGCGGTCGGTGGCCAGTTCCGTGAGCTCCAGCAAGCGATCGAGCGGCTGAAGACCAGCGTAGACCATGCACTGACGATCTTTGAACGGGGCCGTCAGGATCCGGACAAGGGCGGCTAGCATGTGGACCCTGGTCTTCACCGCCGCCGCAGCGCTGTTCTGGTTGCTACAGGTCACCATCGGCCCCGATCTCGAGCTGCAGCACGAAGCCGAAGCCCGCTGGCTGTGGCATGCGGCGCAGGGCCTGAGTGTCCTCGCCATCGTCCAGGTACTGCGCTCGCTGCTGGGCCACCTGCTGATCACTTCCTGGCGGACCCGGGGCAGCGCCACCAGTGACCTGCTGCGGTCGGTGGCCACGATCACGCTGTATCTCGTTGCGCTGATGCTTTATCTGCGGTTCGGGCTGGGTCAGGACATTTCCAGCGTACTGGCCACTTCCGCGCTGGTATCGGTGATCATCGGTCTGGCGCTGCAGCCCACGCTGGGTCATCTGTTTGCCGGAGTTTCGATCGAAATCGAGCATCCATTGAACCCGGGAGACTACGTCCGCCGAGAGGATCTGGAAGGCCAGGTGGTTTCGCTGAGCTGGCGCTCGGTCTATCTCCGCACGGACCGGAGTTCGACCCTGGTCTTCCCGAACAGCGAGTTCACCAGCCGTACGCTGGAGATCATCCGGCGGGATCAGCCCTTTCGCCACCAACTGAGCTTCAACGTCGCGGCCGACCATCCGCCGGGTCAGGTGATTCGCGTCGCCATGCGGGTGCTGCGGAGCGATCTGCCTGGCGTCTGTGCAAGTCCTGCGCCAAGCGTGATATTGCAGGGCAACGATCCGCTGACGGGCACCATGCGCTATGCGGCGAGGATGTATACGCTGCGTTACCTGGATCGATCCAGCATCGGATCCGCCTTTCTCGAACGCCTGTGGTACGCGCTGTCCCGCGAAGGAGTTTCCCTGTTGCCGCCGCCCACCGAATGGCAGGCGGTTCCCGGGCATGAAACCGAGGATGGGGCGCGCTTGATTCCCGATCCGCGGGCGGCGCTGGACCGGTTCAGACCCGCGCCCCGGGGGACACGGCCGCCCGCTCCGGACAGCACGGTGCTGCCGGCGCTCGCGCCGCAGATCAGGGCCCGCCTGCTGGCCACGACGTCGCTCCTGCGCTATGCAGCCGAGGAGCGCTGCGACCCATTCCTTGCCGGCGTTCTTCTGGATGGCCGCTTGCGCGAGGAACGCGCGCCCGACCCGCAGCGGGTCGAAGCGGCCCTCCGTGCCCTGCTGGCGGAGGTTGCCCGATTGCAGCGCGGCGCCGGACGTTCGGGCAGCGCCCCCGGGCAGTTACAGCTCAGCCACGAGGTCTTCCAGACCTTGCTGGCCCATGCCAGCCGGGCACTGGGGCCGATGGCGCGTAACCTGTGCGAGCAGATCGCGACGCTGACGGAAGATCCGTTCCTGGCCTACCGCGCCTTCGCCCAATCGATCCCGCAGCCGGAGCAGCGTCAGCGGTTCCTCGCCAACGCCCCGGCGCAACCGAGCGTCGTCCTGCACGCGGGAGACCTGTTCGGTTGGGCGAATGTGCTCGGACTCGAAGCGGAACCGCCGGTGCTCCGTGTCACACAGGGATGCAGCATGCTCTGCTGGCGCGAGGAGGCGCTGTGCGCGGCGCTGCGGGAAGTGGGCGCGGAGCAGCAGCAGGATCTGGTCAGCTGGCTCGTTCGCCTGGCGCCCGGCTGCGAGCACCTTGCCCTGGGCCAGCTCCGCGAGCGACTGCGACTGGCCTGAACAGCACCGTCGGCGCTGCCGCCCGGCATCGGCGTCTGCTAGCGCTCGACTGGCGGCGCCTGCAGCCCCGAACTTCCGCCTACCCGATCCCTGTCCGGCCCCCGTGGTTTCGGCGTCACCGGCGGCAGAGGCCTTGGCCACGGTCGCGGGTACGACCACCTTGCCTGGCGAAGCTGGAAGGTCACCGGATTCGCCTGCCGCAGGATCACTCCATCGCGGTCGACGATCGCCGCGTCGAGCCGGTGACGCTGGTTCGCTGGTGGCAGGTCGGCACCCCAGAATTCGGAGGGAATCATGAATTCGTTGGCGGTGAAACGCTGGCCCACCGGCCGACCGTCGATCCTGATGGCGATCGCGTGACCCTCGCCGAGCTGAAGTTCAGGCTCGACCGCGACGCGCACCTCGAAGACCGCGGTGTCGGCCACGATGCTGCCATCGTCTTCCGGAGCAAGGATGCTGAACCTTCGGTAGATCGGCAGAGCCTCCGGCGCGCCACGACTTTCACCGACTGCCGTCGCGACCGGAACCGCGGGCACCGTCACCGGCTGGGCCCGATTGAGTTCGGGCAGGTGTACCGGCCTGGCGCCAGGTTGCGGCTTGTCCGAATATTCGGGGCTGCCGGCACCGCGCGTCACGAACACTTCCTGTCCGGCGGCCGGCGGTGCCGGCAGCAGGGAAACCAGCGCGAACAGGAGGAGCGACTTCATCGCTGCTCAAACGTCGGCAATGCCGGCAGACGGGCAGAGCGTCGCCAGCGCCGCAAGTGCTGCCTGAACGACACGTGGCGAAAGCAGCATCGCGACGTGGCCAAGGCTGTCGAGCGCCTGCCCCGGAATTCCCGGCAAGGTGAGGTTGCTCTGCGGCGTCACATAATTGTCGTGCCGGCTGTAGATCAACCAGGTAGCGACCGTCGGCCGCGCCAGCGCCTGCAACCACGGACTGCCAGGCCGCATCTGGCGGGCGCTCTCACCGCAGCCGAGATACGCCAGACGGCTGCCCTGATGCGGCGTACCGAGGGTCAACAAGGCCGCCACCTGCGCTTCGCCGTAGCGCTGCAGGTAGGCACGCGCTACCAGCCCGCCCATGCTGTGGCCGACGAGGATCAGTCGCTCGGCGCCGGTGTCGGCGAGCACGGCGTCGATGCGCGCGGCGAGCGGATCGAGATAGTCATCGATGCTCGTGTAGATCGGTTCGAGGTTGATCGTCGCCACCGTCCAGCCCGCTGCCTGCAAGCACCGGCGCAAGTACCACCAGACGGCGCGCGAACAACCGTAGCCGTGCACCAGGAGCAGCGGCGGCCGGGCTCCCGGCTGCCGACTCGTGCCGGGCAGGCGATCCGCACCCATCCACCAGCTCTCCAGAGGGGAAATGATGACGAAATGGATCACCAGTGCCAGAAAGTCGCCGCAAACCATGCGCAGTACCTGCCACGGCGACAAGTGCGACGCCCGAGAATAGTAAGGCCAGGCGAGGGCGTAGGTAGCGAGGGTGATGCCGGCTGGCAGCAGCAGCATCCCCGCCAGCGCTGCCAGAACGCCGGAGGACGGAGACAGGTCGAAGGCGTACACCGCCAGCGCGGCGAAGGTCGCGAATTGCAGGGCAAGCAGGAGGCGAAGGTAACGAGCGAGCATCCCGATGCTTCCCGGTCAAGGGATCTGCGGCACCGGCCGGCCGCACAGTTCGGCAGCCAGCAGGCTGGCGTTGCGGGCGACCAGACCGTAGATCGAAAGCTGCGGATTGACGCCGAGGCTGGTCGGAAACAGCGATCCATCGTGAATCGACAGATTGGCGAGCCAGAAGTGCCGCCCGCGATGATCGGCGACCCCTCTTTGCGGGGTGTCGGCCATGCCACAACCACCCATCACGTGCGCGCTGACCACACGGCAGAGCAGCGGCTTGAGTGGCAACTCGGCGATCCCCTTCTTCGCCTCGGCCCAGCTCGGGTAGCCGGGAGCCGTTTCGTGCACGGGAAAAACCCAGCGCGCACCGGCGGCGAACTGGATTTCGGCCATCGCCAGCAGCGCGCGGCGGGCGCCCTCCCAGATGACGTCGCCTAGAGGATAGTCGAGCACCGGCAGCCCATTGCTGTCCAGCCGCACCTCGCCCCCGCGGCTTTCCGGGTGGAAGCCGTCACGCAACAGCGCCAGCACGGAATTGACGCGCGTGAATTCGCGCATCAGCCGGGCGTGCGCCTCGCCGAAGCCCTGCAGCGTCGTCGAAAAGAGCACCGGATGCAGCGGCGGAACCTCGAGCTTGAATCCGAGCGGACCGTCGATCGCTGCCTGATGCAGGAAATGGTCGGTGTAGATGGTCTGCGGCGCGCCGGCGTACGCGTCCACACGATCCGGCATCAGCGCCGAGCTGATCACGACCGGATGCAGGAAGGTACGCTTGCCGAGCAGGCGGTGCGGGTCCGGAACGCCGCTGCGCAGAAGCAGCGCCGGACTGCCGATCGCCCCGCCGGCAGCGACGAAATGGCGAGCGCGCACTTGCACCCGCTTGCCCGACGGATGAATCCCGTCGGCCTGCAGCGCCACACAGTCGAGCGCAGTGACGCGGCTGCCGGCAAAGCGCAGACGCTCGGCGCGCAGTCGTGTGTAGAGCGTCGCGCCACGGTTGAGCGCAGCCGGAATCGTCGTCAGCAGCATCGACTGTTTGGCGTTGGTCGGGCAGCCCATGCCGCAGTAGCCCAGGTTCCAGCAGCCCTTGACGTTGCGCCGGATCGAGCCGATCGGGATTCCCAGTTTCTCGCCGCCAACGGCGAGTACCTTGTTGTTCGCATTCGGCGGGGTCTCCCAGCGGCGCATCCAGAGCTTGTGCTCCATCACCGCGAACCACGAACTCATCGCATCGGCGCTCAGTTGCCGCAAACCGAACTGGCGCTGCCAGAAGTCGAACACTTCCGGCGGCGTGCGAAAGCTGCTGGTCCAGTTCACCGTCGTCGAGCCGCCCACGCAGCGACCCTGATAGATGTTGATCGCCTTGTCGGCGGTCTTGCGCGACGCCGACTCCTGATACAGTTCGGGATAGGCGTCGGCTTCGCGCATCCTGAAATCGGACGACGAACGCAGCGGACCTTCCTCGACGAGCACGACGCGCAGACCCGCGTCGCTGAGGATATCGGCAGTCACGCCGCCGCCGGCGCCGGTGCCGATCACGACCACATCGGCGTCGACCGTCTGCCCCCGGCTCAGGGTCGACGCATCGACATGCTTCCAGCCGGCGGCCAGGCCGCTTTTGATTGGATCCTGCATCAGAAATACCCCCGCGGTGGCCCAGGATAGTCGATCGCATCCCAGGTATCGGAACGTCCGTACCAGGCAGCAAAGGTCAGGTCATGCAGTGCCGCGTAGGCGGTTTGCAGCAGGCTGAGGCGACTCGATCGCCAGGACTGCAGGAAGTCGCTGACCTCGGCTACGCTGGCCTCGCGCCACGGCTTGCCCACCCCGGCCAACATCAGCCTTCCCGGGGCCAGAACCAGCAGCCCGAACAGTTCGCCCACCTCCTTCTGGGCGGCCAGCGACAGGCCGGCGACAGCGCTGGCGATGCCGTCGACGGTCAAGGCCAACAGGCGGTGGCGGCGCTCGCCTTCGGGCGGCAGTGCGCCTTCGAGGATGGCGTTGGCGAGCGCGGCGAGCATCTCCCGCTCGCCGTCGCTCAGGCTGCGTGCACCAGCGGCATTGAGCCAGCCGGACAGGGCGAGCAGCACACTGCCGGCGAGACCGGTCTTGAGGAACTGCCGACGGGAAACGATCATCGCAGGAGAATCCTCGTCAGGCGATCGAACATTGCGCCGTAAGGCGGTTTGAACAGACCGACGCCGGAAAGGCGCGATTGCCGGAAAACCGCTTTCCGGATCGAAAAGGTTTCAAAACCGGCAAAGCCATGATAACAGCCCATGCCGCTGGGGCCGACGCCACCGAAGGGCAACTCCTCCTGCGAAATATGCAGAATCGTGTCGTTGATCGTCACCCCGCCGGAAGCGGTCTCGTCCAGCACGCGCTCGATGCGGGCGCGCTCGCTGTCGAAATAGTAGAGCGCCAGCGGTCGCGGTCGGCGACGGACGAAGGCAATCGCCTCGTCGAGGTCACGGTAGGTACGGATCGGCAGCAGCGGGCCAAAGATCTCTTCCTGCATCACGCGCAGATCGTCGCCGACGTCGAGCAGCGCCAGCGGCGGAAAGTGCCGGCGGAACGGGTCGGCGAGCGCGCCCGGCGCCAGCTCGACGATTCGTGCCCCGGCCGCTTTCGCCTCGTCGACATACGCGCACAGGCGGTCGTACTGGCGCCGGTCGATGATCGTCGAGTAGTCCGCCGTCGTACCGATCGCCGGATAGCAGCTGGCGACGACCTGGCGGGCCCGGTCGATGAAGGCCTGCTCCTGCCCCGCCGGCAGCAACAGGTAGTCGGGCGCGATGCACGTTTGCCCGGCATTCATGCACTTGCCGACGATGATGCGCTCGACGGCGTGGGCGAAAAGGGCGCTGCTTGTCGGTCCGGGAGCGATGATCGCCGGCGACTTGCCGCCGAGTTCGAGCGTCACCGACGTCAGGTTGTCGGCCGCGGCATGCATGACGTGGCGGCCGACCTGCGTCGAGCCGG
This sequence comes from Accumulibacter sp., assembly GCF_023806565.1. Taxonomy (GTDB): domain Bacteria; phylum Pseudomonadota; class Gammaproteobacteria; order Burkholderiales; family Rhodocyclaceae; genus Accumulibacter. Next base: position 17,881 of record NZ_JAMTDV010000042.1, read on the forward strand.
TGAACAGGAGATGGTCGAAGGGCAATCGGGAAAACTCCTGGGCAACGCCGATGTCACCCTCGACGACCGAGAGTTCGTCCTCATCGAAGTTTCTGCGGACGAGTTCGGCGAACAGCGACGCAGTCGCCGGAGTAAATTCGGACATCTTGACCAGCACCCGATTGCCGGCAGCCAACGCTCCGGCCAGCGGCGCCGCCGCGAGAAAGATCGGGTAGTTCCAGGGAACGATGATACCGACTGCCCCCAGCGGCTGGTAACGCACTTCTGCGCGCGCGGGTTGAAACCACAGCGATACCGGGCGACGTTGTGGACGCATCCAGCGCCGCAGGTGACGGCGCGCGTGACGCACCGCCTCGTGACTGGGAAACAGTTCGAGCAGCCGGGTTTCGGCCGGCGCGCGCTGGCCGAAATCGCTGCCAACGGCCGCGGCGAGCGCTTCGGCGTTATCCAGCAGCAGGCGGTCGAGCGCCAGCAAGCGGCGCTCGCGTACGGCGGCACCGGGCTGCGGATCGTTGCGCGCCGCTTGCTGCAGGTGGGCAAAACGGTTCGCCAGCGAATCGGAAGAGCGCATCGATTTCTCCTTTGCCATATCCTGCCAAGTCTATGCCCTGCCGGCCCCGCTGCTTAGGGGAAGCTCTCTAAACAGGCGCTGTGTGACAGGGCATAATTCGCGATCATGGATGCCGTTAACGTCCCCATGAACAGCAGCGCGGAGGCGCTGCGACACCACCTGAAAACCGCCAAGGACCTTCGCCTGCGGGCCAATGGCGAAGCCGACACTGCGCGCGACCGGCTGTCTCTGCGTCAATGGCAGGCGGGACGTCTGGCGCGCAGCCATGCCGACCTGCTCGCCAGCCAGCGTTTCGGGCAGGCGGCAGAATTCTTCCTCTCCGACCTCTACGGTCCGAAGGATTTCAGCAGCCGCGATGAGGAAGTCGAGCGCATCCTGCCGCTGCTGATCAAGATGCTGCCCGAATCTGCGCTACGTACCGTTGCCCTGGCCGTGGAACTCGACGCGCTGTCCGAGGAACTCGACTCGGCGATGGTCGCGGCGCTGCGGAGTTCCGGTGGGATCGACCGAATTGACGAAGATCACTACGCCGCCGCCTACCGCGAGGTCGGCTGTCCCGCCGGACGCCTGCGCCAGATCGAACTGATCCGCGAGACCGGCGAAGCGCTCGACCGGTTGGCCAGGAAACCCCTGCTCAGTGGCATGCTCAAGCTGATGCGCACGCCGGCGCACTTGGCCGGGCTTGGCGACCTGCAGGAGTTTCTCGAGCGCGGCTTCAACGCATTTCGCCAGATGGGCCCGGCGACCGAGTTTCTCGATTCCATCGACCGCAAGGAGCGAATGGTCTCGGCCAATCTTTTCGCCGGCGTTGCCATGCCTTTCCGCTGAGCGACTCGTACACGTCGTGACACAAAACGACAAATACCGCACAGATCCCTCGCGTTTTTTTCTATAGCATTCGTTTCGTCGCCGGGATGTTCCCCCTCCCCTCCCTCCCCCTCCCCCGGAGCATCGCGGCGACAGCATCACCGGCCCGCCCAGCTCCCCCTCTGCGCGGGCCGTTTCTTTTTGCTGATTCATCCCGGTGATTGCCGCGGGCGACGCGCCGGCTGCATGCGCTGGCCTCGCCGGATCGTGTACGCGTACAATCGGCTTTGCCCCCATACCCGGCAGAAGGACGCCAATGAACGACAGTGAGCCTCACCTTTCCCGTCTCCGCCTGACGCCTCCCGGCAGCAGCGTCTTCGTCCGGCTGCTGACGATCGCCGCGGCAGCGGCCCTGTTGGCGATTGGGCTGATGTTTTCGCTGTTCGCGCTGGCCCTGCTGCTCGTCGCCGGGTTGCTTGGCTTTGCTTTCCTGCAATGGAAAACGCGTCACCTGCGCAGGCAGTGGAACGAAGCGCTGCGCGCACGCGCCGGCCAGGAAGCCAGCTGGTCCGCAGACGATCCAGCGGGACGGGTGATCGAGGGAGAGGTGATCGAGCACGCGCAGCATGCGCCTGCATCGGGCATTGGCCTGCCGGCTTGTTGTGATTCACCGCTCCGCTGACCGGCAGCGAGTGCCACCGTTCCCCTACGTCCAGGAACCCTGCATGACTTCTGCGCCCTTGCCTGCCCTCCTCGCCGTCGCACTGACCCTGTTTGGCGGTAGCGCCGCGGCACAGGCGCCGAATGAACGTTTCCGCACCTGCCTGGCGACCCTGCGCGCCGACGCAGCGGCAAAGGGCGTGTCGCCGGGGGCGTTCGACCGGCTGACCAGCGCTCTGACGCCAGACATGAGCGTACTCGAGTTCCTCGATTATCAGCCCGAGTTCCGGGTGCCGATCTGGGACTACCTGGCAGGACTCGTCGACGAGGAAAGAGTTGCCGATGCGCTCGCCATGCGCGAGCAGTGGGCCGCAACGCTGGCCACCTCGGCCGAACGCTATCAGGTCGATGCGGACACGGTAATCGCCGTCTGGGGCGTCGAGAGCAATTTTGGACGCAACCTCGGCAAGCGCCCGCTGCTCACGTCGCTCGGCACGCTCTCGTGTTTCGGACGTCGACAGGCGTACTTCCGTGGCGAGTTCATAAGCTCGCTGAAAATCCTCGACGCCGGCGACATCGCGCCGGAGCGCCTGGTCGGTTCCTGGGCCGGGGCCTTTGGCCAGACACAGTTCATGCCTTCGACCTTTCTGCGTCTGGCGGTCGATGGCGACGGCGACGGCAGGCGCGACCTGATCGACAGCGTCCCCGATGCGCTCGCTTCCACTGCCAACTTCCTGCACCGCGCCGGCTGGCGCAAGGGCGAGCCATGGGGCTACGAAGTCATGCTGCCGGCCGCTTTTGACACCAGCGTCGCCGGCCGCAGCAACAAGCGCCCGCTGTCGTACTGGAGCGGTCGCGGCGTTCGCCGTGCCGACGGTCAGCCGATGGCTTCGTCCGACTCCCCCGCCGGACTGTTGCTGCCGGCCGGTCCGCGCGGCCCGGCTTTCCTGGTGTTCCGCAACTTCGACGTGATCTACGGCTATAACGCTGCCGAGAGCTACGCCTTGGCGATCGCCCACCTCTCCGACCGGATCAAGGGAGGAAGCACTTTCCTCACCCCCTGGCCCACCGACGACCCCGGGCTGTCGCGCCGCGAACGGCGTGAACTGCAAGCGCTGCTCGCTGGGCGGGGCCATTCGATCGGCGAAATCGACGGCATGATCGGCGCCAGCTCCCGACAGGCGATCCAGTCCGAGCAGCAGCGCCTAGGCATGCCCGTCGACGGCCGCGCCGGGCAGAAGCTGTTGACCGCGCTGCGCTCAACGCCTGCCGGTCATTGATGTGATGGAACTCCGTATTCGAGCTTGCCGACATCGGACCGCGAGCCGTCATCGAGATCGGCTGTCGGGGATCAGGCCGCTGCGAGGAGGAGATCGAAATGAGTCGGTGCAATGGTCCAGCGAGACCGCCGCTTCGTCGTTTTCTCGATCGATGCCGGCCGAGGAAGCCAGGCGGCCGGGATTGCCGAAACCCATTGGTGGCTGCCGATCTCCCAGAGCATCGATCCGCCCCACTGCAATAACCGTGCGTTTCAAAAGGGCATTATACTGACTGCGTCATCTGATCGAAGACGCGAGGCGGCAACATGTCTTACTCCCCGAAAGACGGAGAGATACCCATAGACGCTTCCCAACTCCGGCCCGGAGTGCACGTCCGCCTGCCCGTCAGTTGGGTGCAGAACCCGTTCATGCGCAGCTCGTTCGTCATCGCCGATGAAGAACAGGTGCGCACGATTGTCGGGATGAAGCTGCCGCAACTGTTCTGCGACCCGACACGTTGCGAGGTGTCGCCGCTGCCGCTGCGGCCTCTGGTCACGCCGCCGAGCGAGGTTGCGACGATTGAAGACGGGGCAGAGGTAGCGCCCGCTGCCCCGGGGTGCGTCGAGTTTGCCGAACCGCAGGAGCATGCGGCAAGCGCGATCACCTTCCGGGAAAATCTGGACGTCGCGCAGTCGCATTACCTGCGCGCCGCGCAAACGGTTGGCAAGGCGATCAAGGATTTCCCGGTCAATCCCACCGAGGCGACCCGACAGGCGGCCCTGGTCAGCGAGAATTCGGTCATGCAAATGCTTGCCGACCCCGACAGCGCAATCATCCTGATCACCGAGAAAGCGCAGTCCGAAGGGCACGCCGCACATTCGCTGTCGGTGATGACCCTGACCTTGTTGCTCGGAAGACAGGCAAACTTACCCGAACAGGCGCTGCGGATACTGGGCACCGCGGCCTTGCTGCACGATATCGGCAAGGAAGGGGTCAGCCCCTCGATCCTGCGCAGCAGCGAACGCAACCGGCACGAGGAGGCCATCTACCAGGCGCACTGCCGCAATGGCTTCAACGCCGCGGCGCGCGTCGACGGCGTTTCACCCGCGATGCTCGATGCCATCCTCTATCATCACGAACGTTTCGACGGCGGAGGCTTTCCGACCGGACTCAGCGGCAACAATATCCCGCTCGCTGCGCGCATCGTGGCAATTGCCAACCTCTTCGACAACTTGGTCAATCCCGTCGATTACCGTCACGCCCTGCCGCCGTCGAACACCTTATCAACGATGTGGACGCGCGAGCAAAAGTCCTTCGACCGGGTTCTGCTGCAGCTCTTCGTGCGCGCCATGGGGGTCTACCCGCCGGGCTCTCTGGTGCAACTGACGGACCACCGCATCGGCGTCGTTGTCAGCTCCGCCGGTGCAGCGAAGCCACTCTCTCCGCAGGTGATGATCTATTCGCGCGAAGTGCCTCGCCGGCAAGCGCTCATCATCGACCTGGCGCAGGTCGAAGGGATTTCGATCGCAAGTCCCGTGTCTGCCGGTGATCTTGCCGTGGAGGAACTGGACTACCTGCTGCCGCGCCGCAAGCTGAAGTGGTCGCACATGGCTCGGACACCGTGATCCGAGGGCTTCCTGCTGCTTGATGCTGACCGTCTCCGGGCTCGCGAAACGGCACGCCAAAGCCGACCGGCCGCTCTTCAGCGACCTCGGCTTCAGCGTCGCGAACGGAGAAATCGTCGCCCTCGTTGGCGAGTCGGGAGTTGGCAAGAGCACCTTGCTGAACTGCATCGCCGGTCTGGAGACTGCCGATCGCGGCTCGATCCACATCGGCCCGCGGGCGCTGGACATCGTCCGGCTCGATGAAGCGACAAGGGCAGCGTTGCGGGCGCGCAGCATCGGCTTCGTCTTCCAGGCGTTTCACGTGCTGCCGACGCTGACCGTGGCACAGAACATTGCGGTGCCGCTGCTTCTTTGCGACGTGCCGGTCGGCGAGCACGGGCCACGCATCCGTGCCTTGCTCGCACGCGTCGGGCTGACCGGCTTCGGCGATCGTTGGCCGGCTTCCTTGTCGGGAGGCGAACTGCAGCGGGTGGCGATCGCGCGCGCCCTGGTGCACCAACCGCTGCTGATTCTCGCCGATGAGCCGACCGGCAACCTCGATCCACGTACCGCCGACGAGGTGTTGGCGCTGTTGCTCGAAAGAGTCCGTGAACAGCAGGCGAGCGCATTGATCGTCACTCATTCGCGACACGTGGCGCGAAGCTGTGACCGCACGCTGACCCTGACTCCGGAGGGGCTGCGATGACGACCCTCGCCTGCTGGCTGATCCGCGCCCAGTTCCGTAGCCGACGCGCAGCGACGCTGCTGTCGATGTTGGCGATCGCCCTCGGCGTCGCACTGGGCTACGCCATTCATCTGATCAACGACGCGGCTCTGGCCGACTTTTCCCGTGCCATGCGGGCCGTCCAGGGCGACCCCGATGCGCTGATCGCCGGGCGCGACAGCAGCGGCGGCGTCCCGCTGGCGAGCATTAACGAGATTGCCAGCGATCCCGCAGTGCTGGTCGTCGCGCCGGTGATCGAAACGCGGGTGCGCGTCGGCAGCACGCCGCTCCGCCTGATCGGAATCGACGTGTTCAGCGCGGCTGCAGTGATGCCCGGATTGCTGCCGCGATCCGCGGCAGGCGGCGCCGGTGGCGACATTCTCGCTGGCGCCGTCTACGCCTCACCGGCGCTGCTCGACAAGCTGAGTCTGCCGATCGGAGCGACGTTGACCCTGATGCGCGGCGATCAGCAGTGGTCGACCCGCATCGCCGGCGACCTGCCGGCTACCGACCAGAACGACCTGCTGCTGGTTGCCGACATCGCCTGGGTACAGGAACATTTCGGACCGACCGACGCGGTCAGCGAAGGTCGCATTCGCCTCGCACCCGGCATCGACGCGGCGACCTGGCGGGCAACGACGGCGCAACTCCTGCCGGACGGCCTGCTGCTGCGTGCCCCGGAGGACGACAGCGCACGCGCCGCCAACTTCTCGCGCGCCTACCGCGTCAACCTCAACGTGCTGGCACTGGTCGCCCTGCTGACCGGCGCCTTCCTGGTCTTCGCGACGCAATTGACCGCAGTCGCGCAGCGCTCGACGCAGTTTGCCCTGCTCGGGGTGCTCGGTCTTTCGCCAAGCCTGCGACTGCTGCAGATCCTCTGCGAAGCGCTGGCGATCGGCGCCCCCGGCGCGCTGTTCGGTGTGTCTCTCGGCTACATGCTGGCGCTGGCGTTTACGCAGCTCGTCGGTGGCGACCTCGGTGGCGGCTATTTCTCGTCGAGCACGCCGGCGATCGTTCCGCGGATCGCTCCGGCGCTCGCCTTTTTCGCCCTCGGCTGCGCCGCCAGCCTGGCCGGCGCCATCTATCCAGCCTTCCTGAACCGCAGCCAGCCGTTGGCGCAGGCGCTGCAAGCCGGTTTCGCGCAGATCGTGGAAGCCGGCGGCGTGCGACGTCGCGGCTGGCTGCCACCGGTGCTGCTGGCACTGACGGCGTTCGTTCTGTCACGGCTGCCACCGTGGTACGAACTTCCGCTGGCCGCTTATGCGGCGATCGCGCTGCTGCTGGTGGTCGGCATTACCAGCGCCCCGCTGCTGACGAGAAATCTCTTCGCATGGTGCGCCGGGCGACGGCTGCCAGCGGCGCAGCAGATTGCGCTGCAGAACGTCGCGCAGGCGCCATTGATGGCGCAGGTGGCCGCCAGCGGACTGATCGTCAGCTTCGCCCTGACCGCCAGCATGGTGATCATGGTTTCGAGCTTTCGCACCGCCGTGGACCACTGGCTCGACCAAGTCCTGCCGGCCCCACTCTATCTCCGCAGCAAGGCGACGCCGCTGCCGCAGTCCCTGCTCGACGCCCTGATGCAAGCCGACGCGCCGTTTGCCCGCGTCGAGCGGACGGCGCACACCTCACTGACGCTCGACCCGCAGCACCCCGCCGTCGCCTTGATCGTGCGCGAGATCGAGCGCGGCAATCCGGCGGCACGCCTGCCCATTACCGGTCCTCTGCTGGCGCCGCCGGCAGATCGGACGCCGGTGGTCTGGATCAGTGAACCGTTGCGAGAGATCTACCGGATCGAGGCCGGACAGTGGTTGCGCCTGCCGCTGCTCGGACGGACCGTGGAAGGATTCATTGGCGGCGTCTGGCGCGACTATTCGCGGCAGTTCGGCGCGCTGGTGATCAGCAGCGACGATTATCGGCAGCTCGGCGGCGATTTCCATCCCACCGACCTCGCCCTCTGGCCACTGCCCGGTCGCGATGCGGCTGCCTGGCTGGCGCCGTACGTCGCCAGCCACGGCCTCGAACTCGCCGACGCCGGCGACATTCGTCGGTCAAGTCTCTCTATCTTCGACAAGAGCTTCGCCGTCACGTACGCGCTCGAAGCCGCGGCAATGCTGATCGGGCTGTTCGGACTGGCGGTCACGCTCGCCGCCGGCGTCCGCTTGCGCGCGCGCGAGTTGGCGATGCTCGGGGCGCTTGGGTTCAGCCGTCGCATGTTGAGCCATGCGGTGATGCTCGAAGGCGCGCTGATCGCCGTCGTTGGCCTCGCGATCGGTCTCGCCTGCGGCATCGCGATCGGCGCCATCCTCACACATGTGGTCAATCCGCAGGCCTTTCACTGGCGAATGCCACTGCAGATTCCCTGGGCTGCCGTCGTCTGCAGTGCGTTGTCGACCCTCGGCGCAGCCGTCGTTGCCAGCCACTACGCAGCGCGCCGGGCGACGCGCCTGCCACTGGCACGGATTCTGGCCAGCGCCTAGCAGACGAGCGCCGATGCGACGCCGAACCTTCCTGCTCGCTTCTCTGCTGCTGTCCACACCAGTGCGCGCGGCGGCGGCGTCGGTCGCCTATCCGCCGGTCAGGCCCGGCGCCGGCCTGGTCTTCCCGCGTGACCACGGCGCACACCCCGCCTTCCGCAACGAATGGTGGTACGTCACCGGTGCGCTCGACACTCCGATTGCCGACACCGGTTTTCAACTGACCTTCTTCCGCTCGCGGCCGGGTACTGCCGAAGACCTCCGTTCGCCCTTGGCGGCGAGCCAGATCCTGTTCGCGCACGCGGCGCTGACGATTCCGGGCGATCGTCTGCGGCACGCCGAACGTGCCGCCCGCGCCAATCTCGGCGCCAGCTTTTCGAGCGCCGATTGCGACGTGTCGATCGGCGCCTGGCGCATCTTCCGGCAGGCCGATGGTCCCGGCGAGTTGCTCCGCCTGCAGATGCAGAGTCCACAGTTCTCCTACGACTTCACGCTGACGCCGTCACAGCCGCTGCTGCTGCAGGGCGATGGCGGCTATTCGCGCAAGGGCCACAGCGCGCAACTGGCCAGCTACTACGTGAGCTGGCCACAGCTCGTCGTCAGCGGAAGCCTGCTCCACGACGGGCACCGGCATCCGGTCGGCGGTCGCGCCTGGTTCGATCACGAATGGTCGACTGCCCTCCTCGGCGACGGTGCGGTCGGCTGGGACTGGTTGGGGATCAACCTCGCCGACGGCGGTGCGCTGATGGCGTTCCGCATGCGCGATGCCGAAGGCAGAACGCTTTTCGCGCATGCCGCATGGCGCGACAACGCCGGCCACCTGCGCCAGTTCGACCCGGCGAGCGTCGAATTCGCACCGCTTCGCCACTGGACGTCGCCGCGCAGTGGCGCGCTTTACCCGGTGGAAATTGAGGTCCGTATTGGCGACCGCTCCCTGCGTACACGACCGCTGCTCGACGATCAGGAACTGGTGACCAGCCAGCCGCTATCGGTGGTGTATTGGGAGGGACTGGTCCGCGTAGAGGGCGGTTTCCGCGGCCGTGGCTACCTCGAAATGACCGGCTACGCCGGCAAGTTGCAGTGGTAGGCAGCGGCGTCCGACCGTTTCCTGCCAAGCCATCAAAGGCCGAGAAAGCTCCGGATCATGGTCAGGATGCCGGCCTTCGGATGCGACGCGACCGGATTGGCCGGGGCATTGCTGAAGCGGCGGATGAATTCGTCCATCTCGACCTCGCGCCGTGCCAGAATTTCGGCGACCGCCTCGGCAATTTCCGGGCGCGAGCGAATGACTTCCTCGACCGTCGCCTGGTCGAGCCGGTAGCAGATCACGTCGGTCTTGGCGATGACCGAGGCACGGCGATGCTCTCCGGTCAGTACGCCCTTCTCGCCGAAGGTACTGCCTGCATGAATCGTGCGGAAGAGCTGGCGGGAATGGTCGGGGAAGTCCATCCACACTTCCGCTTCGCCGGCCGCCAGCAGGTACAGCCAGTGCGGCGCGTCTCCCTGCTGGAAGATGACGTCGCCACAGGCGAAAGGTGCGTAGACCATGCGCTCGCCGATGGTTCGCAGTTCTTCCTCCTGCATGCCGGAAAACAGCTCCAGCTTGCGCAGGTCGGCGACGTGCCGTTCGACTTCCCGGCGATGGACGGATTCGCGATATGCTTCGTTTACCTTGGTGATGTGCATCGATTGCTCGGGAACCGCCAACTGCATTCCGGCGCGTTGCAGCGCAGCGAAGATATGCACGCGCACCGCCGAGTCGGTCGGGTCGTCCGGCTGCGGATCGATCATCCAGTAGCGCAGCGCGTAACGCCCGTAACCCGGTCCGAAGTCCATCAGCACGCAGGTCGGGGCCGGCGTACGGGCGACGTTCGCAATCTCGGCACTGGCGATGGTCGCCTCGACCTTCTGGATCACCAGCGTCGGCGGCGACTCGTAGGTGACGTTGAACCATACCCACCGACGCCAGGGCCACTCGCTGATGTCGGCGCGACCGAAGACCGAAAACTTGCTGCGCATCAACTGGCTGTTGGGGACGACGACGACGTCGCCGTTGCGCGTGCGAATCGTCGTCTGCCGCCAGCGAATCTGCGCGACGCGGCCGGTAATGTCGTCGATCCTGATCCAGTCACCGGTGCGCAGCGAGTTGTCGAGTTGCAGGGCTACGCCGGAAAGAACATTGCCAATGGTGTCCTGCATCGAGTAGGCGAGAATCGCGGTAATCACAGCCGACGTCGTCAACAGGCTAGACGGGTCGAGCCCGACGATGTGCAGTCGCCCGAGGATGAAAGCGACGTACACCACCAGCAGCAGGATGTCGCCGGCGAGGCGGGAAAGTTCGATGCCGAAACGCGGCAGGACGATCCGGAAGACCCAGAGCGAGACCAGGCGAAACAGCGCCATACCCGATCCGATGACGAAGATTTCATGGATCATGATCGCGACGCGCGAGTAGTCGAGCGCTTCGAGCAGCGCGCCAAAGAGCTGTCCCGCCAGACACAGCAGGAACACCGCTGCCGTACTGCCGATCCGGCGACGATCCCTGGGCAGAAGGCGCAGCAGAAGCAGCGCGAAGAATGCGGCAGCAGCGATGATGTACTTGCTCTCAGGCAGCCAGAAGTAGACCCAGATTCTCTGCAGCACGCTATCCATGGTTCTTCCGCCTCAGACCGGACACCGGCGCACGCTCAGAGCAGACCGTCGAACAGCTGCACACTGACCGGATCACCGACGGCAATGTTGCCGCGACCGTGTTCGAGGACGATCAGACAGTTGGCGTCGGACATCGAACGCAGGATGCCCGAGCCCTGCGCGCCCGCCGGGCGGACCCGGCCGTCGGCGAGAACTCCGCGCTGGTACTCGGTGCGGCCGGGCGACTTTTTCAGCGCGACCGCACTCACTGCCGGCAGCAGCGGCACGCCGGGAACCGGGTCGGCGCCCATCAGCAGATAGAGCGCATCACGAACGAACTGCAGGAACGCCACCATCACCGCCACCGGGTTGCCTGGCAGACCGAACAGCCACGCACCCGGCGCGCCCTCGCCGGCGCCCCGGATACGGCCGAAAGCCATCGGGCGACCGGGTTTCATGGCGATCTTCCAGAACAGCACTTCGCCGAGCGTGGCCATCAGATCCCTGACGAAGTCGGCCTCGCCCACCGAGACACCACCGCTGGTGATCACCACGTCTGCCGCCGCCGCAGCCTGGCGAAAGGCCTCTTCGAGCAGCGCCGGCCGATCGCCGACGACGCCGAGATCGAGCACCTCGCAACCCATGCGGGTGAGCATGGCGAAGATCGTGTAACGGTTGCTGTCGTACACTTCGCCGTCGCCGAGCGGCGTGCCGATCGAGCAGAGTTCGTCGCCGGTCGAAAAGAAAGCGACTCGCAGGCGCCGGAAAACACTGACCTCGGCAACTCCCAGCGAAGCGATCAAGCCCAGTTCCGCCGGGCCGATCAGTCGTCCGCCGGCGAGCGCCGGCTTGCCGGCAGCGAGATCCTCGCCTGCGCGGCGGACGTTCTGGCCCGGACGCTGTCCGGGCGGCACGATGATCTCGTCACCGTCGACGGCGACGACTTCCTGCATGACCACCGTGTCGCAGTCAGGAGGCAGCAGCGCGCCGGTCATGATGCGCACGCACTCGCCGGCGGCGACCGTGCCGGCAAACGCCTTGCCCGCCCAGGTCGTGCCAACGACCCGCAGGCACGTGCCAGCGACTTGCGAAAGATCCGCACGGCGCAGCGCGTAACCGTCCATCGCCGAATTGTCGTGTGCGGGCACGGCGAACGGCGCGATCACGTCGCCCGCCAGTACGCGTCCCAGCGCGCTGCGCAATGCCACTCGTTCGCGCGTCTGCAACGGTGCCAACTGGCTGCGAATGAAGGCGCGCGCCTGGTCGACCGCGAGCGCATCCGGGTCGTGGTCGCTGAGGCAATGGAATTCGGCAACAAGACTCATGGCAGCCTGACTTTCACGGTGGATGGGTGGTGCTGCGCACAACGAGGCACCCCGTCGGCAGCGTCGACGCGATCAGCCGCCGGTCATCGACATGAAGCGGATCACCTGTGGTGCGTCCATCTGATTGCCGAAATCGTGGCCCTTGGCCTTGATCCCCATGCTGCGCACGATCGCCGTACGCAGCGCCGTGTCGTCGGTCGGATGGGCGCGCAGCAACGGCAGCAACTGGCTGGCATCGTTGTTGCCCAGACACGGATAGAGCTCGCCGCGGGCGGTGACGCGCACGCGGTTGCAACTGTCGCAGAAATTGTGGCTATGCGGAGAAATGAAGCCGACGCGCGTCGCCGTGTCGGGAATCCGCCAGTAGCGCGCCGGTCCGCCAGTCGTTTCGGTGGACGGCAGCAGCCGGAAACGCGTCTGTAAACGGGCCAGTGCTTCCTCGCTGCTGAAATAGCTGGTCTGACGACCGTGACCGATCTCGCCGAGCGGCATTTCCTCGATGAAGGCGATGTCCATGCCGCGTTCGACGGCGAACTCGACCAGTCCGAGCAGTTCGTCGTCATTGCGGCCACGCATCATCACCGTGTTCAGTTTCAGACGCTCGAAACCGGCCGCCTGCGCTGCCGCCAGACCGCGCAACACCTTGGCGAGATCACCGACGCGCGTGATCTCGCGAAATCGGTCGGCGCGCAGCGTGTCCAGACTGACGTTGATGCGCCTGACGCCGGCGGTGCACAAGGCAGCAGCAAAGCGCTCGAGCTGCGAGCCGTTGGTGGTGATCACCAGTTCGCGCAGTCCGGGTAGCCGGGCAAGCCGTTCGAGCAACCAGACGACGTCGTGGCGGACCAGCGGCTCGCCACCGGTGACCCGCACCTTGCTCACGCCGAGATCGACGAAAGCGCGGGCGACGCGCAGGCATTCTTCGAGGGTCAGCACCTGCGCGCGCGGCAGGAAGCTCATTTCCTCGGCCATGCAGTAGCCACAGCGAAAATCGCAACGGTCAGTGACCGACAGGCGGAGGTAGGTCACGTGCCGCCCATACCTGTCGATCAGCGTACCGTCGGCGTGCCGTGCCGTTACCGGCGAAGTCGGCTGCGGGAAGGCAAGCGGTACTGCGGGAACGGCTTCCGGCGTCGACGATTCATTGCGCATGCGAGAAGCTCCCTCGGGCGTACCCGTGGCGAAGGGAAAGAAGGGTCGTGCGTCGATTATAGCGAAGTTTGCCGGCGCGCCGCGCCCTGCTCCCGGCGAGCGGTCACTGCCCTGTCGAGGGATGACTAACGGGCATGACGGTCCCAGACACCCCCAATAATGAAAGTCATGCCCGTTTCC
>NZ_JAMTDV010000043.1 GCF_023806565.1 Accumulibacter sp.
GCCAGCCCGCCGCGATCAGCCACTCGAACGAAGCCGCCGAAGGGTAGAATCGATCCGCCAACAGCATCACCGCCACGCCTTCCGGTAGCCAGGCCCGTACCCGCTGCAGCAGCGCCTGCTGCCCGGAAAAGCCAATATTGGCCTCGCCGGTCTCGATCTGCCACACTAACGGGAGCGATCGGTCGCCGCAGCGCACGCTGATCATCAGTACCGCGAAGCGATCCCCCAAGTCGGTCTGATCCATCGACAGCAGGATCGTCTGACCTTCCGCCGACGCCTCCGCCAGCGCCTGTCTCGCGAAGGGTGCCAATATCTCGCCGCTGTTCACCAAGCGGTTCGTCAGCAGTCGTCGCAGCCACTGCTCCCGCATGTCCGAACGTTCCGTATCCAGGGGCAGAAGCGTTGAGAGCTCCAGCGTGTTCGGCGTGCGCGCCTCCATCCTAGCCGCCACCGCCAGCGGCAGCTTTTCAGGATGGTCTTGCGTATCCCGGGAAGCGCCTCCTCCAAGCTACGACCAATCTCTTCGGCAAATTTCTCTACCTTTCCCATGACTGCTCAACCCATTACGTGATAGTCCTCCGGGATCACATTGAAATTGATCGGTGGTGAGGGCGGCGAAGACACCGACTTGACAGTTGTCGACCTTGCCCATCCGGCCGTTCCATTGCCGGGCAACGCCAGCCGAACCTTCGCCTTGCTTGGCGAAGCCGCTCTCGTCGCGGACCAGCGCCCGGCCGCCCTTCGGGAAGTGGGCTTGGGCCTCGACGGCTACTTGCCGGACTACGCCAGCATGATCCCAATCCGAAACACTCAGCATGTGCTGCATCCGCTGGTAGTCGCTGCCAGCAACGACGTCGGCCATGCCTTTCAGGATGCGTCGTCGCGCCTGATAGAGGCCACACAGATAGCGCACGCGCCCTCCTCGACTCTTCGCGTCGAAGAGCGGAACAACTCGCGGAACGGGGAGAAGTGCGCCTCAAGCCTGTCGGTAATCGCGGCGACAAGCGAAGCAATGCAATTGACCTAATGAGGTCGTCATGGACAAGGCAGACCCAATAAGGTTATTGAAAAACAATGAGTTGCATTATACCACATGACGTCAGCAGATGATTGATCGGGAATCTGTCAAAGTAGAACTAAATCGCTCGCCTATGCAGGCGCGCTCTGGTCGGCCGACGCCGCTGTTCCCGTGCCGCCCAAGAACTCATCGATGACATCCGCCACCCTGATCCGGCGGCCGAAGTAGCCGACGCTTTCCTCCAACCCTTCGGCGCGCAGGATGTCGCGCACCGCCGCGTGTGCCGCGACCAGTCGCAGGCGGATCCCGGCCGCGCCGAGTTCTACATGCAGCTTGGCGAGCATGCGCGCACCGGCAAGATCGACCATGGGTGAAGTGGACAGATCACAGACCACCAGCGTCAAGGGTCCAGAGGTCGAGCGGATTTTCTGCCAGACCGCGTTGCGCACGTGCTCAACATTGAAGTAAAGCAGCGACGCCTCGACGCGGAACATCAGCACACCGGAAACCGCCTCGTTATCCGGGTTGCGTCCGATGTCGGAGTAGCTGCGGGTGCCCGGGATGCGGCCGAGGAAGGCGACATGCGGGTGCGCCGCGCGCCGTATGAGCAGCAACATCGAAACCAGCACCGCCACGATCACGCCCTTGAGGATGCCGAGCAGCAGCACGCCGGCGAAAGCGACCATCGAGACACCGAATTCGAAGCGGCTGACCCGCCACACGTGCTGCAGTTCAGCGATGTTGACCAGGCCCTTGACCGCCACCAGGACGATCGCCGCGAGAACCACGTTCGGCAGGTTGTACAGCAGTCCTGTTAGGTACATCAGGCACAGGCCGATCGTCAGCGACGCAAAAACCAGGGCGAGCGGCGTTCTTGCGCCGGCCTTGTCATTCACCGAGGACTGCGACAGGCCACCGGCCACCGGGTAAGCCTGGAAGAACCCCGCCGCCAGATTCGCCGCACCCAGACCAAGGAGTTCCTGCCGCGCATCGATCTCGTAGCCGTTCGCCTGAGCCAGGGCGCGTGCGGCGGAAACGCTTTCGACATAAGCCAGCAACAGGCACGCAAACGCCAGCGGGATCACCCCATCCACGTCGCGCACGCGCAAATCCGGCAGCTTGAAGTCGGGTAAGCCCTGTGGCAGCGCGCCGACGATCTTGAAGCCAAGGTCACCCAGGGGTGTTACCGACAATATAATGATCGAAATCACCACCACGAACAGGGCAACCGGGCGGCCCGGCAGGAATCTTTCCCCCAACAACAAGACGGCGAGCGCGGCGAGGCCGAAAGCCAGCACGGCGAGGTTGGCATCGGGGAGCTGGCTACCAAGGGTGACGGCGGACTCGAAGAATCCATGCCCACCGCCCTTGACGCCGAACAGCTTGGGCAACTGGGTCATGGCGATGGTCAGCGCCGCGCCGGCCTTGAAACCGAGCAGAATCGTTTCGCTGATGAAGTTGACCAGCGAACTCAAGCGAAACAGCCACGCCAGCACGCACATGGTGGCGATGACCACCGCCGTCAGGGCCGCAATCGACGCCCAGCGTGCAGGATCGCCCTCGGCCATTCCCGCAACCGTGACGCCGACCAGCATCGAGATCGCCGAGGTGGGTCCAATCGCCAACTGGCGCGAGGAGCCAAAAAGTGCGTAGCACAGGCCGCCGGCCAGATAGCAATAGATGCCGTATTGCGGCGGCAGGCCGGCGAGCGAGGCGTAGGCCAGCGACACCGGGATGCCGTAGGCCGCGAGTGTGACGCCAGCGATGGCATCGTTCGCCAGCCACCTCGTCTGATACGCGGCGAGCCAAAGCGCCGGTGGAAAGACCGCGCGCCAGCCGCGCACCGGAGGGGCGCCGGCGAGGGTACTCGCGGGTCGCGCCTCTTCCGTTTCGTTGATCGGACTCATGGATTGTTCTCCACCTGCGCTTCGAGGCGTCCTTCGCGGATCGCCTTGACGAAGGCACGGTAGTCGCGCTGATTCTGATCGCTGTACTCCACGGCAAACTCGCAGATCGCCTCGTCGAAAACGGCGCTCGACCCCATATAGCCCGCGATCAGCGCCGCATCGCCCGAACGCGCATGTGCGCGCGCTAGCGCCCGGGCGCACAGTCGGCCGTAGGTGGCTAGGCGCTCGACGTCCCATCCCTCGACGATCGCGCTGATCTTGACATCGCGCAATTGGCGAAAATAGAAGTGCCGGCCGTTGGCTCCTGCCGTCCAGCCGAGGAACATGTCGCTCGCCGCCTGCATCAGGCGCTGCCCGGCAACGACGCGTTGGCCGTGATTGGCATGCAGGCTCTGGCCCGCATAGGGTTCGAGAACCGACGCCCGTGCTTCCTTGATCTGCAGGAAAAGCGGGTCATTGTCCGCAGCCATGAACAGCGCGACGAGGCATTGGGTGCCGACGCTGCCGACGCCGACGACCTTGACCGCCAGATCGCAAAACCGGAAGCGATCGAAGAGCACACGCACGTGCTCGGGAAGCGACTCGCGATACGTAGCCAAGGCTTCCCGGTACTGCGTCCGCATCCCCGGGGCCTGTTCCTCGCTCAAATGAAAGACGAGTGGAGGATTGTCCTTGATTTTCGGAAGCGCCCCGTGATGTTCGGCGAGCTTGAGGAAGACGTTTTCGCCAGCGCTTTGCTGACGCGCTTTCTCGACCCGCCGCGCGGCGAGCTTCCGCAGCTTGTCGCTGCCGCCGGTCATCTCGGCGATGACGCGGTCAACGGAGATCGTGTCGTACCACACGTCGAGCGCGCGCATCGACGAATAGTCGACCATCCGCTCGCGGTAAGCGCGCACCGTCGCCGTCGCCGCCCGGGCAGCCTCGTTGTCATGCAGGCGCATATACTGCGCGGCGATGACGATGCTCGCGGCCAGACGCTTGAGGTCCCACTCCCAAGGCGCCGGCAGCGTCTCATCAAGGTCATTGACATCGAAGACGACTTGCCGCTCGGGTGTGGCGAAGCCGCCGAAGTTCAGCAGATGCGCGTCGCCGCAGGCCTGCACTCTGAGTCCGGAGCTTGGGGTGGACGCCAGGTCAGCCGCCATGATCGCCGCCGAACCGCGGTAAAAGGTAAACGGCGACTGCAGCATCCGGCCAAAGCGAATCGGCACGAGTTCCGGCATCCGTCCCTCGTTCGATGCGGTAAGCACTTCAATCGGATCGCGCCGCTTCTTGGGTGCTTTCCATCCGCCCTGCGTCTCACGCGGCACCACTTCGCGCAGCGCGCTCCCTTGTGCGCGGCGTTCCTGCGGGGACAGAACTGCGGTCTGACCGGTCACGGTACCGCTAACAGGTTTGTCATCAACTTTGCTCTTTGACATCTCAAAACTCCCCTTAGAGCGAAAAAAGCTCCCTATAAGCAGTATAGCTAAGGCACAGCGAGGATGCGAAAATGGTCGGGGCTATACAGTGCCCTGAGAGCATCCCGGCGGTACCACAGGATCACCGGGTCTCCGCCGGCACCACCTGCGTGACGGGCGAAGGCACTTGCATCAGGTAAGAAGCATGCTGGCCACGAGAGCGAGTCAAGTCCATATGGAGATCCTACCGATGAGATCAGACACATCAGAATCGAGCGGCGAGGTGTCGCGAGAAGTCGGGATTTCGGTCGGGACACTCGAGCGTTG
>NZ_JAMTDV010000044.1 GCF_023806565.1 Accumulibacter sp.
TCGGCTCGATCGATAACGCCAGTACTTCGCTCGAAGTCCTCCGGCAGGTCAGGAGACATCACTTCGACCTGATCGTCTCCGACTACCGTCTCGAAGACGGGCGTGACGGACAGCAACTGCTGGAGGAACTGCGGCAGCAGCAGTTGGTGCCGCGCGCCAGCGTCTTCCTCATGGTCACCAGCGAGCGTGCGTACCACAACGTCGTGTCGGTCGCCGAACTGGCTCCCGACGACTATCTGATCAAGCCCTTCACGGCCGGCGAGTTGCAGGCCCGGCTGGCGCGTGCGCTCAACCGGAAGCGCTTCTTCGCGACGGTCTACGAGCGTATGGACAGCGGCCTCGACGCGGAAGCGCTGGCGGCCTGCGAGCGCCTGCTCGGACAGGACAGCGGCTTTCTCTTCGACGCCTTGCGCCTCAAGGGCGAGCTGCTGAATGCACTGGGCAGGCATGCGGAAGCGCAGATCGTCTACCAGCAGGTGCTGGCGCAACGCCATCTGCCCTGGGCGCGCATGGGTCTCGGCATCGCCTTGCGCGGGCAACAGAAACTGGCCGAAGCCGAGGCGGTCGGGCAGGCGCTGGTCGACAGCCACCCGCAATTCGTCGCCGCCTACGACTTCCTTGCCGAGGTGCGGGAAGCGATCGGCAAGCTGCCGGAAGCACAGGCGGTGCTGCAGCGCGCGGCGGAGATTTCGCCGAACAACTCGACCCGGCAACGGATGGTCGGCGACGTGGCTGCCCGCAATCGGGACCTGCCGGTGGCGGAAAAAGCGTATGGCAAGGTGCTCGAGCGACGCCGCAATTCGTCGCTGCGCAGTATCGACGACTATACGAATCTCGCGCGCGTGATGCTGGAGCGCGGACACACGACGGGCGCCCGGCTGGTGAGCGAAGGACTGCGTCGCGACTGGCAGGGCAAGCGGCAAGGCGAGCTGGCGGCGCTGGTCATGGAAAGCCTCTGCGCAAGTCAGGAAGGTGAGCACGCCAGGGCCAAACGGGCACTGGAAAAGGCACTCCTGGAACACGACGCAGTGAAGGCCGAAGGCATGGCCGGGACGATCTCGGAGCGGCTCGCGCTCGACCTGGCGCATGCCTGCCTGGTCACCGGCAACGCAGAAAGCGCGCGCGCCATCGTGCGCAAGGTGGCCGCCGAGAACCACGAGGATCGCATGCTCATCGACCAGGTGCAGAGCCTCTACGCCCGCGTCGGCAAGGAAGACGAGGGCCGCGCGCTGCTCGCGCAGGTGGGGCGGGAAATCGTCGAACTCAACAATCGTGGCGTGCTCGCCGCGCGTCGCGGCGACGTCGAGGGCTCGGTGAAACTGCTGGTCGAGGCAGCCGAGCGCATTCCCAACCTGCAGTTCCTGGTCAACGCGACGAAAGCGATCTTCACCTTGCTCGACCGCCGCGGCTGGGATCCGGCGTTGGCCAGGCGTGGGCTGCGCTTCCTGCAACTGGCGCAGGCCAAGGACGCACGCAACGCCAAGGTGACGTCGGCGCGCGAGTTGTACCAGCACGTGGCGCGCAAGTACGGCATCAGCGACGGGACGGCCGCCGCCTCGGCGACAGCGCGCGAGCAGGGGCGAAGCTAGGCGAAGGTATCGTAGGCGAACTTGAGGATGAAGACGCCGACCACGCACAGGAACGCTTTCCGGACGAAGCCGCTGCCGTGGCGCAGCGCAAGGTGCGCCCCGATGAAGGAGCCGAGGACGTTGCAGCCGGCCATCAGCACGGCGAGCAGCGGCAGGACGTGACCATGCGGGACAAAGAAGGCGAGAGCGGCAAGGTTGGTGGCAACATTGACCACCTTCGACGCGGCCGACGCGTGCAGAAAGTCGAAGCCGAAGAAACGGACGAAGAGAAAGATCAGAAAACTGCCGGTTCCCGGGCCGAAGAAGCCATCGTAGAAGCCGATGCCGCCACCCAGCATGACCGCATAGACGAACTCGCGCCTGCCGGTGTGCTGCGGCCGATGCGTCGCGCCGAAGTCGCGGCGGCTGAAGGTATAGACCGCGGCGCCGACGAGCAGCAGCAGAATCAATGGGCGCAGCATCGCCGGCGGTAGCCAGGCGACCGCCATCGCGCCGAGATACGAGCAGGCAAACGCTGCCAGCGCCGCCGGCAGCGTCGTTCGCCAGGGCATTTCGACGCGGCGCGCGTAGCGCCATGCCGCATTGCTGGTACCGAAGACACTCGAAAACTTGTTGGTACCAAACAGGGTCGCCGGAAGTTCTTGCGGCAAGG
This sequence comes from Accumulibacter sp., assembly GCF_023806565.1. GTDB lineage: Bacteria > Pseudomonadota > Gammaproteobacteria > Burkholderiales > Rhodocyclaceae > Accumulibacter. Next base: position 2,242 of record NZ_JAMTDV010000044.1, read on the forward strand.
CGTTGAACAGCGCCGGGATCTGGATCAGTCCGCCGCCGCCGACGACGGCGTCGATGAAACCGGCGAAGAGCGCGGCGATGGCCAGGCCGGCAAGCAGCAGAGGGTCGACTGCCACCGTCAGCGCCGGGCGACGAAAAAGATTCGGGTAAACGGAAAAAGCGTGCTGCCGTCGGCCTGCTGCGGATATGCGGCACGCAGTCGCTGCCGATAGTCGTCGACGAAGCGTTCACCGGCGACGGCGTCGAGCCGCGCCAGATAGGGCAACAAGGTGGTTCCCCTCATCCACTCGCAGACGGCGTCGTCACCGGCAAGCAACTGCCAGTAGGTGGTCTCCCACAATTCCAGTTGCCGACAGTGCGCTCGCAGGAGCTGATGGTAGGCGCCCGGCGACAGCACGCCGCCCATGCGCGCAGCGCCGAGAGCATCCCGCCAACTGCTCTCGGCGGCCAGTTCGCGCAGAATCCGGTGCGACGCGGCGGCGAAATTGGCCGGCATCTGCACCGCCAGCACGCCACCCGGCGCGAGTTGGTCGAGCAGGCGGGGCAGGAGGCGCGGGTGGTCGCCCAGCCAATGCAGGGCGGCGTTCGAGAAGATCAGGTCCGGCGCACCTGCGGCGTGCCAATCGGCAATCTCCGCCTGCTGCCAGACGATTCCCGAAGCGGTTGCCGCCGCTTTTGCAAGCATCGCCGGATCGCCGTCGATACCGACAACCTGCGCGGCAGGCCAGCGCTCGGCGAGCAGCCGGGTGATGTTGCCCGCGCCACAGCCGAGATCGACGATCGACCGGGGCGATTCGCCAGCCAGTCTGGCCAGCAGATCGAGGGCCGGCCGGCTGCGGGCATCGACAAACTTGAGGTATTGTTCGGGGTCCCAGGTCACTGGTCGGTCACTTCTCGCGTCAGGTGGTTTGTGCGGCGCCCTTCCAGTGCGCGGCGGAAACGGGGAACGTCTCGCGGAAGGACGGAATGCGGTAAGATCGCGGACATTCTACTCGCGCTACCCGGTCGCGCGTGCCTGCGCCACGTGGCTGTCCGCCGGAACCGTGACGCCGAACGACGACAGCAGGCGCGACAGGATCGTCGGTCAACACGTTCGATGGAAAGCCTGCGAATGGCACGTAAGGGAATCATTCTCGCCGGCGGATCCGCCACCCGGCTGCATCCGGCCACGCTCGCGATCAGCAAGCAGCTGCTTCCGGTTTTCGACAAACCGATGATCTACTACCCGCTCAGCACGCTGATGCTGGCCGGGATACGCGACATCCTGATCATCTCGACCCCGCAGGACACCCCGCGCTTCGAGCAACTCCTTGGTGATGGCGGGAGTTGGGGAATCGACCTGCAGTACGCCGTGCAGGCCAGTCCGGACGGTCTGGCGCAGGCCTTCCTTATCGGCGATTCGTTCATCGGCAAAGATCCTTCGGCCCTGGTATTGGGCGACAACATCTTCTATGGTCATGACTTTCACCGACTGCTCGGCAGCGCCATGGCACTTGCGGAAGGTGCCAGCGTTTTTGCGTATCACGTCCATGACCCGGAACGCTATGGGGTTGTGGAATTCGATGCACAGGGTCAGGTGCTTTCACTCGAAGAGAAACCGGCGCGACCAAAGTCCAACTATGCGGTCACGGGTCTCTATTTCTACGATTCGCAAGTCGTCGACCTGGCCAGGGAGCTCAGGCCATCGGCGCGGGGCGAACTGGAAATCACCGATCTCAACCGCCTCTACCTGCAACAGGGCAAACTTCGCGTGCAAATCATGGGTCGCGGCTACGCCTGGCTCGACACCGGCACCCACGAATCGCTGCTGGACGCCAGCCAGTTCATCGCCACGCTCGAAACCCGTCAGGGACTCAAGGTCGCGTGCCCGGAAGAAATCTCCTACCGCCAACGCTGGATCGATGCCGGGCAGCTTGAGGAGCTGGCGCGGCCGCTGACGAAGGGAGGCTATGGCCAATACCTGCTGCGCCTGCTGAAGGAACATACGTTTGGCAACTGATCACGATTCCCGCTGACCTCCGGCGGGCAGCGGTGTGCTCCGCTTGCGTCAGCATCGGCAGCGAGCGCTGGACCAAGGTTGCCCTTGCTCGCATGCCCGCGCATGTCGCAGCTTCGCCCCAGTGGGATGTGTTAGACTGGCGGCCACCTTGACGTGCGGCTGCTTGGGCCCAGCACGCCAGCCGATGGGTGGACCCGGAACGCGCTGGACACCTCATTTCCGAGACCATCACGCACTTTCCCGGGGAGGATCCTCTGCTTCTCCTCGATCGCCATCGGGGTCGGAACCACAAGAGACAGCAATTTCCGAATGCAAGCCACGCCCCTCACCATCCCCGACGTTTTCCTGCTGGAACCAAAAGTTTTCGGCGACGATCGAGGTTTCTTCTTCGAGAGCTTCCACCAGGCGCAAT
>NZ_JAMTDV010000045.1 GCF_023806565.1 Accumulibacter sp.
CGCAAGATTCAGCGCGCTCGCGAGGCCATGATCAACCAGCCCACCTCAGACTAGATGTATAGCTATTTACGAGACATTATACTAGATGCGTGCATCGACGAGGATCCCGGCGACGGCAGCCTGATCCGTGCCGCGCTCGGCGATATCGCCCGCGCCAGGGGGATAAGCCAGCTTGCCCGCGAAACTGGCCTGGCTGGCGAGGGCCTGTACAAGGCGCTATCGGCCGAGGGCAATCCCGAATTTGCGACGATCATGAAGGTAATTCGCGCCTTGGGTGTCCGTCTGCGCGCGGAAGTGGTGCACCCGTCGATCATGTAAGCGACCGCTGTCCGTCGCCGGCTAAGTGCGTCTCTTGCCACGCCCGGTCGGTACGCTGCTGGTCGGCCCAAGCACCTTGATCAGCAACTCGGTGCGCGTGTGGACGCCAAGTCGATGATAGATTTCGTGCAGGTGATCCTTGACCGTTTGCTCGGCAATGTAGAGCTGGCGGGAGATTTCGCCATTGTCCAGGCCGCGCAGTACGCCGCCGGCAACCGCCGATTGACGCGGCGACAGCCCGTGGCGTGCCAGCCGCTGTACTAGATCGACCCGCTGGCGAAACGGCTGCAATGCAAGAATGATCGCCCGCTCCCCCCCGAAGCCACCTCGTGTTGCTGCCGACCAGAACTCCACTGCGTCTCCCGCCTGCCCACGATCAAGCGAATCCGCCGCCGCTTCCTCGACGGCAAAACGGTGCAACAGACTCGCCGCAGCCCACGGCACCCGGTGGACGCGATAGTTCCGGGAAGCCGTGCTGACGATGCCCGTGCCCTGCGGCGGCAGCGCCCTGAGCACCGCGTCCGGCGGAGTCGTGCCAAGGAAACGGCGGGCTGTGGTATTGAGGTACAGGGCGTTTCGTTCCCTGCCAAACACCACGATGCCCGTCTCCAGTCGCTGTTCCGGATCATTGGCCAGGCGGCGCAGAACGATCGCCCGAGCCAGGTGCGGACCGATCCGGTCGACGATCGCCTGTTCCTCGGCGTTGAAGTCGCGCTCGTGTCGCTGTCGGTGCACGCTGAAGACGGCGACGGGCTGCCCGGCCACCGCCGTAAGTATGCCGAGGGCGTGGTAATAAGGCACCCGTTGCATGAACTCGGTGAACTCGCTGCGCCCCAACTCGCTGGCACTGACGACATCGGAGAAGCGAACCGACTGGTTGCGTAGCACCGGACTTGGTTGGCGCAGCACAAAGGGATCCTGTGGAGCGTAGTGCGTCAGATAGGTGCACATGTCCGCGGGGTCGCAGTCAAAGCACAGCCCGGGCTGCAGTTGCAGCGTATCGGCGGCCACCGGCATCAGGATGCCGCTGGGAAACGGCAGCAGGTCGCGCAAGGCCATGAATACCGTACGCGCCATCTCTTCGTCATCCGGCGCGGCGTAAGCCATCTCGATGATTTCGAGCAGCCGCAGCTCCTCACTGTGCAAGTTGTTCATTCCCCCCTCCCGAGACGACCTCTTGACCCGCATATTCTGCCGTAGTTCGGGCAATTAAATCCTACTTTTGTCGGATGGCGATTTGCTGCGGGATTGGTAGATTGGAGGCCCGTAACCAGATCAGTGCACGCACAAGGAGGGGTCCATGAAAACGATTTGGCATCGTTTGTTTGTCTCTACGAAGGTATTTGGGCAGTTGGGTGTGGGTCTACTTGCCGTGGTGGCGGTCACGGCTGTGCCTTGGATCGCGCCGGCGAATGCGGCCGCGATCACTCTGATTTCGGACAATCCCGGAAAGGTGTTCCGGGATATCGCGTCAGATGGCTCCACGGTTTTTGTCCAGGACGCCAGCACCGTCTATTCGCTGTCAAGCGTGGGTGGTGGAAGCCTGACCCCGCTCTACACCGCACCCGTTGGAAGTCCGAGCACCAATATCTTTGGCGTGACGGTGATTGGGGCAGACGTTTATTGGGGTGACTCCCAATCCGGGCCCATTACCGATTCCCAGATATTCAGGGCGCCGAAAACCGGTGGCGGACCGGTGACCGCCATCTACACTGGCTCGTCGGTGGGAGAACCGATCGTGGATATTACCGGCCTGGAAACAGATGGGACCAAGCTGTACACCGCCGATGCCGTACAGGGCCACGTGCACTCCCTTAATCCGGACGGGTCTGGCCTCACGCAGATCGGTCCCAACCGGTACGGCGGCTATTTTACCGGCGCGCACCAGAACTCCATAGCCGTCGGCGAGGGCATGGTCTTCGTTGGCGAGAGCGGCGTTCCGACGGCTTCTGGCTGCTCCGGCTACTGTAATCCGGGCGTGTACTCACACTCGGCCACGACGCTCACGGGGGCTTTTTCAACACTGCTTGCCGCCCCTACGTTTTCCGGGGATGGCGTGCGGGGTATCGCATTCGGGGACGGAAAGGTGTTCGCGACGCAAGGCGCTTCGATCTATCTGCTTGATCCGACTACCTCTGGCCTTCTCGATACGCTTACTGCTCCAGAGTTTCACGACCTGCGCGGCATCACCTATGATGGTGGCGATCTCTACGTGGTCGATCAGTTCGCGGGTAGCGGGCGCATTTTTCGGATCGGTTTGAACGCCGTACCGGAGCCAGGGACCTTGGCCTTGGCGGCGATCGGTCTGCTAACTTTGGTTGGCAGGCGGTTCGGACGATAACCCTTGGTCACGGATCTCGGCAGCTCTTCCAACCCCCATGGTGCAGGGTCGGCGGCCCCACAGCTCGCGACGATCCGGGGCAAGGGCGACGGTGACCGAGAGCAGACGGGCAAACAAGGCACAGTAGATTAGTCCTAATCAATCGTAGTAACTATCGGATTTTCAGTGATTCTCGCAAGGGTGAGCTGGAATCAGGCACGTAAGCTTACCTAGGATTCGGACGCCCGACTAAATTGAGGAATCCTGATTCCAGTCCACGCTGGAATGACTTTGTCGTAACAGGACAAGTCTACCTTGCGGCACTCTACGCGAGCTATTTGCCGCACAAGGGGGTCCGTTAACCGCGTCAGGCCACATAAAAGACTGTAGAGAGGTCATATGATGCCCAAGCGTAATTTCTCCGACTTACTCTCCATTTTCAAGAGGACCTCGGGCGAGCCTCTGCGGTCCCGCTTTGGCTTGGCGCCCCTAGTCCTCGCCAGCTCTCAGAGCATAGCGCGTCAAGTCGGGGCGCTGCTATTGATCTCATGCGGTGTCGGTTGGTCGGGCACTGCCTTGCCCTACACTTTCTCGGCCACCGGACGCTTCTCGACGGACGACCAGCGGGCCGAGATTGGTTTCACCGTCGCGGCACCCAGTGCCGTCACCCTGCATACATGGTCATTCGGCGGCGGCATTAACGGTGCCGGGATCGGCGTCCCGAACGGTGGTTTCGCCCCAGTCGTCTCGTTGTTCGAGACTTTCGGGAGCTTGGACCTGATCGGTCTGGCCGAGGCAGGGGTTGCTACCTGCAGGGGCAACACCGATACTCTGACCAGTTTCTGCTGGGACGTGTCCCTCACGGTCAACCTCGTCGCCGGTAGCTATCTGGCGGTGCTCACCCAGGACGACAATTTGCCGTTCGGGCCCAGTTTTGCGGACGGATTCATCCGCGACGGGCAGGGCGATTTCACCGGCCCCGCTTTCCTCGGTGGACCCGGCCAGTTCATTCTTCTGACCCGTGATCAGCGCACTGGCGATTGGGCCCTGGACATCGACCTGCCTGGGTCATCAGTTCCGGCACCGGGCACCCTCGGACTCATTGCGCTGGGTCTGATCCTGTTGCATAGGCGCTGCATGTTAGCTGCACTCGGTTGACGCCGAGTCGCCGCTGCATACTGGCTATTCCAATTCGGTTTCCACAAACGCTAATTACACAGGAGTAACAAGTGAAGGACTACCGCTTTGTCAATTTGTTCAGGAGCGCCACACTGGCGTTGGCAGCGCTACTCCCGCTTTCGGCGCCTGCGCTTGAAGCAACGCTGAAGGCCGATACTTACCTGTCCCAGACTCAACCAGACATCAACTTCGGTTCGACAGTCACCCTCAACGTGTCCCCGACGAGCCGGGTGCTCCTCAAGTTCGATCTCGCTTCCGCGCTACCCGCGGGAACCACATCCGACCAGATAACTAAAGCCACCTTATTTCTGTGGGTAAATAGGGTTGGCGTGGCCGGTTCGGTGGAACTGAGGGAGGTGCTGACCGACTGGGCTGAAAACACCGCGACGGAATCCAACGCGCCGGCCGTTGGCCCCGCGTTTCAAACCATTGCCGTGATGCAGGCGAACCAATGGGTGACGGTGGACCTTACCCGTACGGTTCAAGCGTGGCTAGCCAAATCCCTGAACAACTATGGGTTCATGATCGGATCAGCGGGAGCCTTGGCAACTGTGTTCTTCGACAGTAAGGAAAACGCTGCCACCAGCCATCCGGCGCGCCTGGAACTCGTCTTGGCGGGGGGGCCGCCCGGTCCCCAAGGTCCTAAGGGCGACACCGGACCCGCCGGGGCAAAGGGTGCTGCCGGACCCGCCGGGCCAGTCGGCCCCGTGGGCGCAGCTGGGCCGAAAGGTGACGCCGGACCCGCCGGTCCTGCCGGTGCAAAGGGCGATGCCGGACCCGCCGGACCAG
>NZ_JAMTDV010000046.1 GCF_023806565.1 Accumulibacter sp.
GCTTTTCGGCATCGGCCCGGATTTCGCGGATCACCTGCCGGCGCAGCAACTGGTCACTGCCGAGCAGCTTGAGCAAACCGTCGCGCTCGCTGCGCAGCCTGGCGAGTTCCTGTTCGATGCGGATGCCTTCGAGGCGGGCCAGTTGGCGCAGGCGAATCTCGAGAATGTCCTCGGCCTGGCGGTCCGACAGCGCGAAGCGCTCGATCAGCGCCGCTTTCGGATCGTCGGACTGGCGAATGATGCGGATCACCTCGTCGATGTTGAGGAAGACGACGAGCCGGCCCTCGAGGATGTGAATGCGGTCGTCGGCCTTCTGCAGGCGGAACTCGGTGCGCCGATACACCGTCCGGATGCGGAAGGTGCACCACTCGCCGAGCAGGTCGGCGAGCGATTTCTGGCAGGGCCGACCATCGATTCCCACCGCCACCAGGTTGATCGGAGTCGACGTTTCGAGACTGGTGTGCGCGAGCAGCAGCGCTACGAACTCGTTGCGATCGATGCGCGAACTGGTCGGCTCGAAAACCAGTCGGACATCGTCGTCCTTGCCCGATTCGTCGCGCGCGCGATCGAGCTGCGAAGCGAGCAGCGCCTTCAACTGCGCCGCCGCCTGCTCGACGACCTTCTTGCCGGGTTTCGGTTGCGGATTGAGCAGCGCGCCGATTTCCGAGAGCACCCGCGCCGACGAAACTCCCGGTGGCAACTCCCTGAATACCACTTGCCAGGCGCCCCGCGCCATCTCCTCGATCTCGTAGCGGGCACGCACGCGCAGGCTGCCGCGTCCGCTGCCGTAGGCCGCGGCGAGGTCGGCCGGGGACGAGATGATCTGCCCGCCGCCGGGGTAATCGGGACCCGGAAGATGCTCCATCAACTCGGCGACGCTTGCCGCCGGATGCTCGATCTTGTGGATTGCCGCCGCAGCGACCTCGCGCAGGTTGTGCGGCGGCATCTCGGTGGCCATGCCGACGGCAATGCCCGAGGCGCCGTTGAGCAGCAGAAAGGGCAGCCGCGCCGGCAGGAATGCCGGTTCCTCGAACGAGCCGTCGTAGTTCGCCTGGAAATCGACGGTTCCTTCGCCGAGTTCGCCGAGCAGCAGTTCGGCGATCGGCGCCAGACGCGCCTCCGTGTAGCGCATCGCGGCGGCATTGTCGCCATCGCGCGAGCCGAAATTTCCCTGGCCATCGACCAGTGGGTAACGCAATGTGAACGGCTGAGCGACGCGCACCATCGCATCGTACGCCGAGGTGTCGCCGTGCGGATGATACTTGCCGATCACGTCGCCGACGACGCGAGCCGACTTGACCGGCTTGGCCGTCGCCGCCAGGCCAAGTTCGCGCATGGCGAACAGCACCCGACGCTGTACCGGTTTCAAGCCGTCCTTGACATCCGGCAGGGCACGGCCCTTGACCACCGCGATGGCGTATTCCAGATAGTCACGCGCCGCCGAGTCGTGCAGCAGGATGCTGTCGTCGTCTTCCTCGGGCGGCGACGGTGGCGGCGCGGCCGGCGGCACCGGCGGCTGCCGGTTGTCCGCCGGCAGGTCGGCAAACAGGTCGGGAGTCGAATCTTTCCTCACTTGCGGTCCACCATCAAATTTCCGCACCGATCAGGGCGCCGTTCTCTTCCATCCAGGCCCGCCGGCCCGCCGACTCGCCCTTGGCCATCAGCATGTTCATCACCGGCTTGGCAGATTCGGCGCCCGGCATGCGGATGCGCATCAGGCGGCGCGTGTCGGGCGACATCGTCGTCTCCCAGAGCTGCTCCGGGTTCATCTCGCCGAGTCCCTTGAAACGCGAGATCGATACCGCCTCCGGCCTGATGCCTTCCCGACGCAGACGGTCGATCGTCGCTTCGAGCTCGCCGCCGTCGAGCGCATAGATCTTGCGCGGTGGGCGGTTCTTGCCCTGCGCCGGCACATCGAGGCGATACAGCGGCGGCTGTGCGAAGTAGAGATGGCCGCGCGCAATCAGCTTCGGGAAATGGCGGTAGAAGAGCGTGCACAGCAACACGCGGATGTGCGACCCATCGACGTCGGCGTCGGTCATGATCACCACCTTGCCGTAACGCAGGTTCGCCAGCACGGCGTCCGGCGCACTTACGGCGTGTGGATCAATGCCGAGGGCCACCGCGATGTCGTGCACCTCGCGGTTGGCGAACAGGCTGCCGGGCTCGACCTCCCAAGTGTTGAGCACCTTGCCGCGCAACGGCAGGATCGCCTGCAGTTCCTTGTCGCGGCCCGATTTCGCCGAACCGCCGGCAGAATCGCCCTCGACCAGGAAAATCTCGTTGCGGCCGGTATCCTCGCTTTGACAATCCGAGAGCTTGCCGGGGAGGATCGCCACCCCGGACTGCTTGCGCTTCTCGACCTTCTGGCCGGCGCGAGTGCGTGCCTGCGCCGCGCGGACCGCCAGCTCGGTGATGCGCTTGGCCGCCTCCGGGCGCTCGTTGAGCCACAGCTCGAAACTGTCGCGCACCATGCGCGCGACGAGGGCGACGGCGTCGCGCGAGTTCAGGCGCTCCTTGGTCTGCCCCTGGAACGAGGGATCGAGCATGCGCACGGCGAGGACGAAACTCGCGCGGGAAAAGACATCTTCGGCGGCCAGCTTGACGCCCTTCGGCAGCAAGGCGTGGTGCTCGGCAAAACTGCGGACGGCTTCGAGCGTCGCCTGGCGCAAACCCGCTTCGTGCGTCCCACCCGCCGGCGTCGGGATCAGATTGACGTAGGACTCGCGTGCCACCGCGCCCTCGGCTGTCCAGCACAGCGCCCAGGCTGCACCCGAGCCGACGGGAAAGCTGTCGTCGCCCTTGCCGGCGTATTTCTCGCTACAGAACACCGGCGCCACGATTTCTCCCTCGACCTGCTCGCCCAGATACTGCAGCATGCCGTTGGCGAAGCACCACTCGCTGCTCTGCCCGTCCTCGACCGTCAGCGTCACCTGCAGCCCGGGCAAGAGTAGTGCCTTGCTGCGCAACAGGCGCTCGAGCTGTGCCAGCGGAATGCTCGGCGAGTCGAAAAAAGCCGGATCGGGCCACGCGCGCACGCGGGTGCCGCTCGCCTTCTTCGGCGCATCGCCAACGCGGCGCAAGGGTTCGACCACCGCGCCACCGGCAAAGGCCATCTGATGCCGCCCTCCATCGCGCACGACCTCTACCTCGAGCCGCGTCGACAGGGCGTTGGTCACCGAAACACCTACCCCGTGCAGGCCACCCGAGAAGCGATAGGCAGAGGCACCGTCGTCCTTGTGGAACTTGCCACCAGCGTGCAGCCGCGTGAACACCACCTCGACCGTCGGCACCCCTTCGAGCGGATGCCTCTCCACCGGGATGCCGCGCCCATCGTCCTGCACCGTCACCGAATGGTCGCGATGCAGCGTCACCGCGATACGCTTGCAAAAGCCCCCCAAAGCCTCGTCGGCGGCGTTGTCGATCGCCTCCTGGACGATGTGCAGCGGACAGTCCGTCCGTGTGTACATCCCGGGACGGTGGCGCACCGGCTCCAGCCCCTTGAGAACGGCAATCGACTCCGCGGTGTAACTCATTGCCAAACAATCTCCTGGCGGCCACCGTGGCCGCAGACAAAAACGCCAGAACAAAGCCTGGCGTTTGGAATCATGAAGGCGCGGAGTGTACTATCTGGCGGCGAAATCGTCGATGTGGCAGCCGATCACGGTCCGTTTGCCCGCGGCAGCTTTGGGGAACTCCAATCGGAGTCCGTCCCCCGGCACCAGTTGATCGCGAGGCCCGTTCAACGCGCCGCTCGGGCGACCGAATGGCGCCCAAAGGTTTCACAAACGCAACCGGCGAATGAGGTACCATCCCCGATACCGAACGGGCCTGTTCTATCGGCTGCAAACCCACGATGCGGCGGATCACCCAGCGCAATTGGCTTCGATGAAAAACCAGACGCTACCGGTTGACGACTACGACACCCCCTGGAAAGACGCGCTGACGCGCTACTTTCCCGAGTTCATGGCGTTCTACTTTCCGCAGGCGCACGCTGAGATCGACTGGCGACAGGCGCACGTCTTCCTCGACCAGGAACTCGCGCAGGTGGTGCAGGATGCGGAACTTGGTAAACGACTGGTTGACCGTCTGGTCCAGGTAGCCACCCGAACCGGCGGCGAACAATGGGTTTACGTCCACGTAGAAGTGCAGGGTCAGCACGATGCCGACTTCCCGGAGCGACTATTCACCTACAACTATCGGCTTTACGACCGCTACCGTCGCCCGGTAGCCAGCCTCGCGGTGCTTGCCGACGAAAGCGAACAGTGGAAACCGACGCATTACGGCTACCGATTGTTTGGCTGCGAGGTCGGCATCCGCTTCCCCATGGTCAAGATTCTCGACTATGCCGGCCAAGTCGAAGCACTGTTGGCGGATGCCAACCCGTTCGCCTTGGTCACCGCAGCGCATCTGTTCACTCGCCAGACAAAGGGAAACCCCGAAGCACGCTATGCCGCAAAATGGCGTCTGGCCAAGCTACTTTACGAACGCCATTGGGACAAACAGCGAATCATCGACCTGTTCGGCGTCATCGACTGGTTGATGCGCTTGCCTGCGGCGATGGAGAAACGACTTCTCCAGGACGTCTACACACTTGAAAGGAG
>NZ_JAMTDV010000047.1 GCF_023806565.1 Accumulibacter sp.
TTCGTGAAGGTGGTCGTACCGTCGGCGCCGGCGTCGTCGCGAAAATCATCGAGTAGTTGGGCAAATTCGCGGTGGCGCACGCAGTCCACCGCCCGCTCTTTGGAATAACACATGCACAGTCAGAAAATCCGCATCCGCCTGAAAGCCTTTGACTACCGATTGATCGATCAGTCAGCACAGGAAATCGTCGAAACTGCCAAGCGTACAGGTGCCGTTGTCCGTGGCCCGGTGCCCTTGCCGACCCGTGTCGAGCGCTTCGACATCCTCCGTTCGCCGCATGTCGATAAGACCTCGCGCGATCAGTTCGAAATCCGCACCCACCTGCGCCTGATGGACATCATCGACCCGACCGATAAGACGGTCGATGCCCTGATGAAACTCGATCTGCCGGCAGGTGTTGACGTCGAAATTAAGTTGCAGTAGGTACTTGCATGCGGCTATAATCGCCGCCTTTCGTCGGGCAGTTGCCTTTCAACGCTGCCCGTTTTTGTTCGCTGCGCTCGCCGGCCAATCGTAGCCGGTCAGAGGAGAATAAACATGAGTCTAGGCCTTGTTGGGCGCAAGGTCGGCATGACGCGCATATTTACCGAAGATGGCGTGAGCGTCCCGGTAACCGTGCTCGATGTGTCGAACAATCGCGTCGCCCAAATCAAAACTCCGGAAAGCGACGGCTACTCAGTCGTGCAGGTGGCTTTCGGCAGACGCCGGCCATCGCGCGTAAACAAGCCCTTGGCCGGCCATCTGGCGAAGGCCGGGGTGGAAGCCGGTCACATCCTCAAGGAGTTTCCGGCTTCTGCCGATGAACTCGGCGCGCTGAAGCCTGGCGACCAGATTGCCGTGACCATATTCGAGGTTGGGCAGAAGGTCGATGTCACCGGTCAAACCATAGGCAAGGGCTTTTCCGGAGGCATCAAGCGACATCAGTTCAGTTCCCAGGGGGCCGCACACGGCAATTCCGTGTCCCACCAGGCTCCCGGCTCAACCGGAATGGCGCAGGACCCGGGACGTGTCTTTCCGGGCAAAAAAATGTCGGGTCATCTGGGCGCAGTCAGGCGCACGCAACAGAACCTGGAAGTCGTTCGCGTCGACGCCGAACGTCAGTTGCTGTTGCTGAAGGGGGCCGTCCCCGGTGCCAAGGGGTCGGACGTGATTGTTCGCCCTGCAGTCAAAGCGGGGGCATGAATGGAACTCAAACTGATCAATGAGCAAGGCCAGGAAGCGAGTCGACTCGAGGCCTCGGATACCCTGTTCGGGCGCGAATACAACGAAGCCCTGATCCATCAGGTGCTGGTTGCCTATCAGGCAAATGCCCGCAGTGCCAACCGGGCGCAGAAGGATCGTCACGACGTCCGGCATACGACCAAGAAGCCGTGGCGGCAGAAGGGGACTGGTCGTGCCCGCGCCGGCATGTCGTCTTCGCCAATCTGGCGCGGCGGTGGGCGGGTTTTCCCGAACTCCTCGGACGAGAACTTTACGCAAAAGCTGAACCGGAAGATGTATCGCGCGGGAATGGCGTCGATTCTTTCCCAACTCGTTCGCGAGGATCGCTTGGCGGTGGTAGACAGTCTGTCCATCGAGGCCCCGAAGACCAAGCTGTTTGCCGCCAAGATCAAGGGCATGGGCTACGAATCGGTGCTCGTCATCACCGACGATTTCGACGAGAACCTTTTCCTGGCGGCACGCAACCTGCCCAATGTGCTGGTTGTCGAAGTGCCGCAGGCCGACCCGGTGTCGCTGGTCCACTTCCGCAAGGTGCTGATGACCAAGGGTGCGCTTGCCAAGTTTGAGGAAATCCTGGGATGAATCAAGAACGTCTGATGCAGGTGCTGCTTGCGCCACAGATTTCCGAAAAGGCCACCTTGGTCGCTGACAAGCATGCGCAGGTGATTTTTCGCGTTGCTTCCGATGCCACCAAGCCCGAGGTCAAAGGTGCGGTCGAGTTGCTGTTCAAGGTCGCCGTCGAGTCCGTGCAGATCGCGAACGTCAAGGGCAAGCACAAGAAATTCGGCCGCATGATGGGGCGCCGCAAGAATTGGAAGAAGGCTTACGTGTGTCTGAAGCCTGGTCAGGAGATCAATTTCGTTGATGGAGGGGGTGTCTGATGGCTCTCGTCAAAGTCAAACCGACCTCACCGGGCCGTCGCGCCGTCATCCGCGTCGTCAATGCTGGCCTGCACAAGGGTCCGCCGGTTGCCGGACTGCTCGAATCGCAATCGAAGCGCGCGGGCCGCAACAACAATGGGCACGTGACGACTCGCCATCAGGGGGGCGGCCACAAGCAGCACTATCGACTGGTGGACTTCAAACGCACGAAGGACGGCGTGCCGGCCAAGGTCGAGCGCCTCGAGTACGATCCAAACCGCACGGCTAATATTGCGCTGCTGTGCTATGCCGACGGTGAGCGTCGCTACATCATCGCGCCGAAAGGGCTGGTTGTTGGCCAGCAGGTGAGCAGCGGCTCCGAGGCGCCGATCAAGGTGGGCAACGCGCTGCCAATTCGCAACATCCCGGTGGGCACGACGATCCATTGCGTAGAAATGGTTCCTGGCAAAGGTGCGCAACTGGCCCGATCGGCCGGGACGTCGGTGCAACTGTTGGCTCGCGAAGGAGTGCACGCTCAACTCCGCCTGCGTTCGGGAGAAATCCGGCGAGTCCATATCGAGTGCCGCGCGACGATCGGAGAAGTGGGTAACGAGGAGCATAGTCTGCGTTCGATCGGCAAGGCCGGCGGAAATCGCTGGCGCGGCATTCGCCCGACGGTACGCGGCGTGGCGATGAACCCGATCGATCACCCGCACGGTGGTGGCGAAGGCAAGACAGCGTCCGGCATGCACCCGGTCAGTCCTTGGGGCACCAAGACCAAAGGTTATCGCACTCGTCGCAACAAACGCACGACTTCGATGATCGTGCAGCGCCGTCAAAAACGCTAAGGGATAGAGAACCATGGGACGTTCCGTAAAAAAGGGCCCGTTTGCCGATGCCCATCTGGTCAAGAAAGTGGGTGTGGTGCGCGCGACGGGCGACAAGCGCCCGATCAAGACTTGGTCTCGCCGGTCGACCGTGCTGCCGGATTTTGTTGGGCTGACGATCGCTGTCCACAACGGCAAGCAGCACGTTCCGGTCTACGTTACCGAGAACATGGTTGGGCACAAGCTGGGCGAGTTTTCGCTGACCCGTACCTTCAAGGGCCATACGGCTGGCAAGAAGGCCAAGAAGTAGAGGAATGAATATGGAAACTCGTGCGGTTTTGCGCGGCGTTCGGCTGTCGAGCCAGAAGGGCCGCCTGGTGGCCGATCAGATACGCGGTCTGCCGGTTGACAAGGCGCTCAATCTTCTGACTTTCAGTCCCAAGAAGGGGGCGGCGATCATCAAGAAGGTGCTCGAGTCGGCAATTGCCAATGCCGAGCACAACGACGGTGCCGACATCGATGAGCTGAAGGTCAAGACGATCTGCGTCGAAAAGGGAATGGTGCTCAAGCGTTTTACGGCGCGTGCGAAGGGGCGAGGCAACCGGATCGTCAAACCGACCTGTCACGTCTTGCTGACCGTCGGTAACTGAGGAACGAGAATGGGACAAAAGATTCATCCTGCTGGTTTTCGCCTGTCTGTGACGCGTGACTGGGCTTCGCGCTGGTACGCCAACAGCAAGACCTTCAGTGGCATGCTCAACGAAGACGTCCGCGTGCGCGAGTACCTGCACAAGAAGCTGAAGCACGCGTCGGTCGGCCGCATTCTCATCGAACGTCCTGCCAAGAACGCTCGTGTGACCATTTTTTCGGCTCGGCCAGGAGTGGTGATCGGCAAGAAGGGCGAGGAGATCGATCACTTGCGCGTGGCGTTGCAGAAGGTTATGGGAGTGCCGGTGCACGTGAGCATCGAAGAGATCCGCAAGCCTGAGCTGGATGCGAAACTGATTGCCGACTCGATCACGCAGCAACTGGAGAAGCGCATCATGTTCCGCCGCGCCATGAAGCGAGCGATGCAGAACGCGATGCGACTCGGCGCCCAGGGGATCAAGATCATGAGTTCCGGCCGCCTGAATGGTGCCGAAATTGCTCGTCGCGAGTGGTACCGCGAAGGGCGTGTGCCGCTGCATACATTGCGCGCCGATATCGATTATGCGACCTCCGAGGCGCTCACCACTTACGGTTTGATCGGTGTCAAGGTGTGGGTGTTCAAGGGCGAGATACTCAACCGCCACGAGCAGGTAGCGCCGTCGCCGGAGCCTGGGATGGAAGAACAAAGGCGGCCCCGTCGCTCCGTTCGACCCGGGGATAGCGCGGACAGGGCGCGCGTGCGGGTGAGATCCGACGCTGCTCAGGACGAGGCCGGGCGGCCGGAGAGTGCGGCGACGGAAGCGAAGGCGCCCGTGAAACGAGTAAGAAAGGCAGGAACAACAGATGCTGCAGCCAGCTAGAAGAAAATACCGCAAGGAACAGAAGGGTCGCAATGTCGGACTGGCGTTGTGCGGGGCCAAGGTCAGTTTCGGCGAGTACGGACTCAAGGCGATCGGCCGTGGACGGCTGACTGCCCGCCAGATCGAAGCGGCGCGGCGCGCAATGACGCGTCACATCAAGCGCGGTGGCCGCATCTGGATCCGAATTTTCCCCGACAAGCCGATCTCCAAGAAGCCGGCCGAGGTTCGCATGGGAAGCGGCAAGGGGAGTCCCGAGTACTACGTAGCCGAAATCAAGCCCGGCAAGGTTCTCTACGAAATGGATGGGGTCGCTGAGGGTCTGGCGCGCGAGGCATTTGCGCTGGCTGCTGCGAAGTTGCCGATTCCGACTGTGTTTGTCACGCGTTTGGTGGGTTGATCATGAAAGTCAGTGAACTCAGAGCAAAGGCCGTCGACGAGTTGAACAAGGAATTACTGGACCTGCTGAAAGCGCAGTTTGGCCTGCGCATGCAGATCGCTACCCAACAGTTGTCGAACAACAGCCAGATTGGCAAGGTGCGTCGCCAAATCGCCCGCGTGCGCACCCTACTTCGTGAAAAGGCAGGGCAACGATGAGCGAGACCAACAGCAGCACACGCACGCTGATCGGACGTGTGGTGAGTGATCGAATGGAGAAAACCGTCACGGTGATGGTCGAGCGCCGCGTTCGGCACCCGATGTACGACAAGATCATCGTGCGTTCGAACAAGTATCACGCTCACAACGCCAACAACGAAGCAAAGATCGGTGACGTAGTGGAGATCCAGGAATCTCGTCCGATCTCGAAGACCAAGACTTGGGTGGTCAGCCGCCTTCTTGAACGAGCAATCACCATTTAGCGCTTGCTTGTACCCCCAGAGTCGCTATAATTATTGCTTTTTCCTGCGCTCGACAGTTAAACGGTATCGGGCGTTCCTCCCCTAGCGGGTTCCAAGACTGACCGCAACTGCGGGCCAAGTTGGAGTGACAGATGATTCAGGTACAGACTACTCTCGACGTCGCTGACAATACCGGCGCGCGTTCGGTGATGTGCATCAAGGTGCTGGGCGGCTCGAAGCGCCGCTATGCGGGCGTCGGCGACATCATCAAGGTAAGCATCAAGGATGCTGCCCCGCGTGGTCGCGTGAAGAAGGGCGATGTCTATAGTGCGGTGGTGGTGCGGACGGCCAAGGGCGTCCGTCGCACCGATGGATCGCTCGTTCGTTTCGACCACAACGCGGCGGTACTTCTCAATAACAAGCTGGAGCCGATCGGTACTCGCATTTTTGGGCCGGTAACGCGCGAGTTGCGTGGCGACCGTTTCATGAAGATCGTGTCCCTGGCACCCGAAGTACTGTAAGGAAGGTCATGGAAAAGATTCGAAAAGGCGACGATGTGGTGGTGATCGCCGGGAAAGACAAGGGGAAGCGGGGAACAGTGCTGCGGCGTGCGGACGCCGAGCATGTCGTCGTCGAGGGCGTCAATCGTGTCAAGAAACATGTCAAGCCCAATCCTGTCAAGGGGGTGACCGGCGGAATCATCGAGAAGGAAATGCCGCTGCACGTTTCGAATGTTTCGCTCTACAACCCGGCGACCAAGAAAGCGGATCGCGTCGGTTTCCGGATCCTTGGCGACGGCACGAAGGTGCGTTTTTTCAAGTCCAACGGCGAAGTGTTGGGGGCCTAAGGAGCAGTCATGGCGCGTTTGCTGGAGTACTACAAAACCACAGTGGTTCCCGAGTTGACCCGGAGATTCGGGTACAAATCGAGAATGGAAGTTCCTCGTATCACCAAGATCACGCTGAACATGGGTGTGGGCGAGGCGGTGGCCGACAAGAAGGTCCTTGAGAACGCGATGGGTGATTTGGTCAAGATCGCCGGACAGAAGCCGGTGATCACCAAGGCGCGGAAGTCGATTGCCGGCTTCAAGATTCGCACTGGCTATCCGATCGGCTGCATGGTCACGCTGCGCGGTCCACGCATGTTCGAGTTCATCGATCGACTGGTGACCGTCGCCCTGCCCCGCGTACGCGACTTCCGCGGAATTTCCGGCAAGGGCTTTGACGGCCGCGGGAATTACAACATGGGACTGAAAGAACAGATCATTTTCCCCGAGATCGAATACGACCGGATCGACGCCTTGCGGGGCATGAACATCAGTGTCACAACTACTGCCAAGACCGATGAAGAGGCGCGTGCCTTGCTTGGCGCGTTTAAATTTCCCTTCAGGAACTGAGACGAAATGGCGAAACTCGCTGTGATCAACCGCGGTGAAAAGCGGCGCAAGATTGTGGAAAAGTATGCCAAGAAACGTGCCGAGCTGATGGCCGTCGTGGCGGACCAGGGCCGCTCGATCGAGGAGCGCTTCGATGCTCGCCTGAAAATTCAGGCGTTGCCGCGCAACGCGAGCCCTGTCAGGCTGCGCAATCGTTGTGCCTTGACCGGTCGGCCACGGGGAGTTTTCCGCAAGTTCGGGCTGGGCCGAGGCAAGCTGCGCGAGTTCGTGATGCAGGGCGAGGTGCCGGGAATGATCAAGGCTAGCTGGTAGGCAGGAGAGAATGAAATGAGTATGAGTGATCCGATCAGCGACATGCTGACCCGCATCCGAAATGCCCAGATGGCAAGCAAGGGATCTGTTGCCATGCCGTCGTCAAAGGTAAAGATTGCCATCGCCCAGGTCTTGAAGGAGGAAGGGTACGTGGAGGATTTTGCCGTCAATCCGAATGACGGCAAGCCGATTCTGGAGATCGGCCTCAAGTATTACGCAGGCCGCCCGGTAATCGAGCGCATCGATCGGGTGTCGCGACCCGGCCTGCGCATCTATCGAGGCGCCGGTGACATTCCGCAGGTCATGAACGGACTTGGGGTGGCGATCGTATCCACGCCGAAGGGTGTCATGACCGATCGCAAGGCGCGCGCCAGCCATGTCGGCGGCGAAGTGCTGTGCTTCGTCGCATAAGGGGTTGCCATGTCGCGCGTTGGAAAAAAACCAATCGTTGTTCCGCCGGGCGTCTCGGTGGATGTGTCGGCCGACAGGATTTCGGTCAAAGGCCCGCTGGGTGCGCTCGATTTCGTCGCACACCCGGCGGTAAGTATCCAGCGCGAGGGCGATACCCTGTTGTGTGCGCCGAACGAAGGCGTAGCCAACGGCGACGCTCTCTCGGGAACCATGCGCGCAGTCGTGGCCAACATGGTGACGGGGGTGAGTGTCGGCTTCGAGCGCAAGCTCAGCCTCGTCGGCGTCGGTTACCGTGCGCAGGCGCAGGGTGACACCCTGAGCCTTTCCCTGGGATTTTCGCATCCGGTTGCCTACAAGCTGCCGAGCGGCATCAGCGTGACTACGCCGACGCAGACCGAGATCGTGATCAAGGGAGTGGACAGGCAGCTCGTTGGCCAGGTTGCGGCCGAGGTTCGTGCATATCGCAAGCCGGAGCCCTACAAGGGCAAGGGTGTGCGCTACGTGGACGAAGTGGTCGCGATCAAGGAAACGAAGAAGAAAAAGTAAGGGTGCTTAAATGATCGACAAGAAAGAGGCGCGTTTGCGCAGGGCCCGCCAGACCCGGGCCAAGATTGCCGAACTGAAGGCGGTGCGGCTGTCGGTGCACCGCAGCAACTGCCACATCTACGCGCAGGTGATTTCCCCCTGTGGCTCGAAGGTGCTGGCGGCTGCTTCGTCGCTTGAGCCCGATGTGCGCAAGATGTTGCCGAACGGTGGCGACATCAGTGCGGCGAAAACGATTGGCGTATTGATCGCCGAACGTGCCAAGCAGGCTGGAATCGAACAGGTTGCGTTTGATCGCGCGGGTTTTCGGTATCACGGGCGGATCAAGGCGCTGGCGGACGCGGCGCGTGAAGCCGGTCTCAAGTTCTGATCGCAGCGTAAGGGATTGGAGTAAGCAATGGCTAAACCGCAAGGCAGGAAACCTCAACAGGCTGAAAAGCCGGATGATGGCATGCGCGAGAAGATGATCTCGATCAACCGAGTCACCAAGGTTGTGAAAGGTGGTCGGATTCTCGGTTTCGCGGCACTTACCGTGGTCGGTGACGGCGATGGACGTGTCGGAATGGGCAAGGGCAAGTCCCGCGAAGTCCCGGTGGCGGTCCAGAAGGCCATGGAAGAAGCTCGCCGCAATCTGATCAAGGTGAGTCTCAAGAACGGCACCCTGCAGCACACCGTCGTTGGCCATCACGGAGCCTCGAGAGTCATGATGCAGCCGGCTCCGGAAGGTACCGGCATCATCGCTGGGGGGGCAATGCGGGCGGTATTCGACGTGGTCGGGATGAGCAATGTCGTTGCCAAGGCGCACGGTTCGACCAACCCATACAACATTGTCCGCGCGACGATCAATGGTCTGCGGGCGATGACCACTCCTGCGGAAGTTGCCGCCAAGCGCGGCAAGTCGATTGCCGAGATCCTGGGGTAAGACATGGCCGAGAAAAAAGTGAAAGTGACGCTGGTCAGGAGCCTGATCGGTACCAAGGAGTCGCATCGCGCCACTGTTCGCGGTCTCGGACTGCGCCGGCTGCACAGCAGTTCGATCCTGGAGGACACGCCGGCGGTTCGCGGGATGATCAACAAGGTGTCATACCTTTTGAAATGTGAGAGCTGAGATGGAACTGAATTCGATTGGGCCCGCCAACGGT
Organism: Accumulibacter sp.; assembly: GCF_023806565.1. Taxonomy (GTDB): domain Bacteria; phylum Pseudomonadota; class Gammaproteobacteria; order Burkholderiales; family Rhodocyclaceae; genus Accumulibacter. The sequence continues at coordinate 9,057 of NZ_JAMTDV010000047.1, forward strand.
GCCCGGACCGAGCGCAAGCGCGTCGGTCGCGGCATCGGCTCCGGGTTCGGCAAGACCTGCGGCCGTGGCCACAAAGGCCAAAAATCGCGTGCCGGCGGATTCCACAAGGTCGGTTTCGAGGGTGGCCAGATGCCACTGCAGCGTCGCCTGCCGAAGCGTGGGTTCAAGTCGATGACCAACGATCGCAATGTGGAAGTTCGCCTTTCGGCCATTGACCGTTTGCCGGTTGACGAGATCGACTTGGCGACGCTGATGCAGGCCAACCTCGTCGCACAGAATGCGCTGTCGGCGAAGGTGGTGCTTTCGGGCGAGATCAGCCGAAAGGTCACCTTGAAGGGTGTGGGGGCGACGACGCGCGCGCGCGCGGCAATCGAAGCCGCAGGCGGCAGCATTGTTGAGTAATGGGCAGGCAGGAGTAATTTTTCTTGGTAACTAGTGCCAGCACGGTCAGCAAGGGTGGCAAGTTCGGCGATCTGAAGCGCCGGCTCTGGTTTCTGCTCGGTGCCTTGGTCGTGTATCGGATTGGCGCGCACATTCCTGTCCCCGGTATCGACGCGCAGACCCTGAGCGAGCTTTTCAACAAGCAGCAGGGCGGCATTCTCGGCATGTTCAACATGTTCTCCGGAGGGGCATTGTCGCGCTTCACGATCTTTGCTCTGGGGATCATGCCATACATTTCGGCGTCGATCATCATGCAGCTGATGACGCATGCCAGCCCGCAGCTCGAGGCATTGAAAAAGGAGGGCGAGGCCGGTCGGCGCAAGATAACGCAGTACACGCGTTACGGAACGGTCTTTCTGGCACTGTTTCAGGGTATCGGCATTGCGGTCGCTGTGGAGTCGCAGCCCGGACTGGTGGTTGACCCGGGGATGCTGTTCCGATTGGTGACGGTGGTCACCCTGGTGACTGGAACCATGTTCCTGATGTGGCTTGGCGAGCAGGTGACCGAGCGTGGGCTTGGCAATGGCATTTCGATCATCATTTTTGCCGGCATCGCGGCGGGACTGCCAAATGCAATAGGTGGCCTGCTCGAACTGGTTCGTACCGGAGCGATGCATCCCCTGACGGCGATCCTGATCAGCGTCCTGGTCGTGCTGGTGACCGCCTTCGTCGTTTTTGTCGAGCGTGGGCAGCGGAAGATCCTGGTCAACTACGCGAAGCGCCAGGTCGGCAACAAGATTTACGGCGGGCAGAGTTCGCATCTGCCGCTGAAGCTCAATATGGCGGGGGTGATCCCACCGATCTTTGCCTCGTCGATCATCCTTTTTCCGGCGACCATTGCCGGTTGGTTCGGTTCGAACGAGTCGATGCGCTGGCTCAAGGACATCGCCGGGGCGATCTCTCCGGGGCAGCCGATTTACGTCATGCTGTACGCCACGGCGATCATTTTTTTCTGTTTCTTTTACACTGCTCTGGTATTCAACTCAAGAGAGACGGCTGACAATCTGAAGCGCAGCGGAGCTTTCGTACCCGGCATCCGGCCGGGCGATCAGACCGCGCGTTACATCGACAGGATATTGATGCGACTCACTTTGGTTGGCGCTGGCTATATCACCATCGTCTGCCTGTTGCCGGAGTTCCTGATTCTGAAGTGGAACGTTCCGTTTTATTTCGGTGGGACTTCGCTGTTGATCATCGTGGTGGTGACAATGGATTTCATGACTCAGGTCCAGGCCTACGCGATGTCACATCAGTACGAGAGCCTCTTGAAGAAGGCAAACTTCAAGGGTTCCGGTTTGCCGGCGAAATAGAGGATGGCAAAGGAAGACTTGATCGAAATGCAGGGGGAGGTTATCGAGAACCTGCCCAATGCCACTTTCAGGGTGAAACTCGAGAACGGACATGTCGTGCTGGGTTTCATTTCGGGGAAGATGCGGATGCACTACATTCGCATCCTGCCGGGGGACAAGGTGACGGTGCAACTCACTCCTTACGATCTGAGTCGCGCGCGTATCGTCTTCCGCGCCAAGTGAAGAGTCTCTATGCAACAACTCGACAAGTGGCTGGCTGCGCCTCTTGCCGAGCAATCAGGAGTGAATCATGAAAGTGCTGGCATCTGTGAAACGCGTCTGCCGCAAATGCAAGATCATTCGGCGGCACGGCATCGTGCGTGTGATCTGTACGGATCGACGCCACAAACAGCGGCAGGGTTGATCGCTGCGAGTCACTACGGTGATTCGCCAGTCGGTTGAAGATACAACGAAATTTCGATTATTTGGGGTGAATCGATGGCCCGCATCGCAGGCGTAAACCTCCCGAACCACCAGCATGCCGAAATCGCGCTGACGGCGATCTATGGTATTGGACGTCCACGCGCACAGAAGATTTGTGATGCCGCTGGGGTTCCACGTTCAACAAAAATGAAGGATCTCACCGAGGCGGAGCTGGAGCGCTTGCGCGATGAGATCGGCAGGTTCAGCGTCGAGGGCGATCTGCGTCGTGAAGTCACGATGAGCATCAAGCGCTTGATGGACTTGGGCTGCTATCGCGGCCTTCGCCATCGCAAGGGTCTGCCGTCCCGTGGCCAGCGAACGCGTACCAACGCGCGCACCCGCAAGGGACCGCGGAAACCGATCGCCGGCAAGAAATGATTAGGAACTAGGACCCGACTATGGCCAAGACCGCTGCAAAGGTTGTTCGCAAGAAAGTCAAGATCAGAAAGAATGTGGCCGAGGGTGTTGCTCACATCCACGCGTCGTTCAACAACACGATCATCACGATCACCGATCGCCAGGGAAATGCGCTTTCCTGGGCTACTTCGGGCGGTGCCGGCTTCAAGGGCTCACGCAAGAGCACGCCATTTGCCGCCCAGGTCGCAGCCGAGGCCGCCGGTCGCGTGGCAGTCGAATGTGGGGTGAAAAATCTGGAGGTGCGCATCAAGGGGCCGGGTCCCGGGCGTGAATCGTCGGTGCGCGCGCTGAATGCGTTGGGAATGAAAATCACCGCGATTACCGATGTGACGCCGATCCCGCACAACGGCTGTCGGCCGCCGAAGAAGCGTCGGATTTAAGGAGAAGGAAAAAGTGGCTCGTAATCTCGATCCGAAGTGCCGCCAGTGCCGCCGTGAGGGTGAAAAGCTGTTCCTCAAGGGGGAAAAATGCTTCACCGACAAGTGTGCGATCGAGCGTCGCTCGTACGCACCCGGTCAGCACGGACAGAAATCGGGGCAGCGCCTGTCCGACTACGGCGTCCATCTGCGCGAGAAGCAGAAAATCCGGCGCATCTATGGGGTTCTCGAAGGGCAGTTCCGCAAGGTGTACAAGGAAGCGGACCGGCGCAAGGGTGTCACCGGCGAAGTTCTGTTGCAACTGCTGGAGTCTCGTCTCGACAGCGTCTGCTATCGCATGGGGTTTGCCGGTTCGCGTGCCGAGTCGCGTCAGGTCGTCAGACACAATGGCGTGTTGGTGAACGGCCGCCGTGTCAACATTCCTTCGTATCAGGTGCGTCCGGGTGACGTGGTCGAGGTCTGCGAGAAAGCAAAGGCGCATCTCCGGGTCAAGGCCGCGCTCGCCGCTGCCGAAGCGCGTGGTTTTCCCGAATGGGTCGAGGTGGATGCCAAGGCCGCCAAGGGTACCTACAAGGCACATCCGGAGCGTAGCGAATTGCCGCCGACGATCAACGAGAGTCTCGTCATCGAGCTTTACTCGAAATAGTAGCAGCGAGGCTTGACGGAATCAGGCAAAGGGACAGCACATGCAAAGCAGTGGACTATTCAAACCGCGCATCATCGATGTGCAGAGCTTGTCGCCGGTACATGCACGGGTGGTGATGGAGCCGTTCGAGCGCGGCTACGGGCACACTCTGGGAAATGCACTGCGTCGAATTCTGCTTTCGTCGATGCCAGGTTACGCGCCAACCGAGGTGAGCATCGATGGGGTGCTGCACGAGTACTCGACGATTGACGGTGTTCAGGAGGATGTGGTCGATATCCTTCTCAATCTCAAGGGTGTTGTTTTCAAGCTGCACAACCGGGAAGAAGTGCTCCTGCAGCTTCGCAAGGAAGGCAAGGGTGTCGTTCGCGCGGCCGACATCGAGGTCTCGCACGATGTCGAAATCATCAATCCCGAGCACGTGATCGCGCACCTGTCGGCTGGCGGCAAGTTGGCCATGGAGATGAAGGTCGAGAGGTCGCGTGGCTACGTCGCCGGTAACCTCCGCGATATGGGCGACAGCAGCAAGAACATTGGCAAACTGGTTCTGGACGCCTCGTTCAGCCCGGTTCGCCGGGTCAGCTACGCCGTCGAGGCTGCTCGGGTAGAGCAGCGTACCGATTTGGACAAGCTGATCATGGACATCGAGACGAACGGCGCCATCGAGCCGGAGGAAGCAATTCGCACCGCCGCGCGCATCCTGATGGAACAGCTATCGGTATTCGCCGACCTGGCGGGAACGGCGTTGCCCGTGGAGTATCAGAAGGCAGTTCAGGTCGATCCGCTATTGCTGCGCCCGGTCGATGACCTCGAACTGACTGTGCGCTCTGCCAACTGCCTGAAGGCGGAAAACATCTATTACATTGGTGATCTGATCCAGCGCACCGAGAACGAACTGCTCAAGACGCCCAATCTCGGGCGGAAATCGCTCAATGAAATCAAGGAAGTACTGGCAGCACGCGGGCTCACCTTGGGCATGAAGCTGGAGAACTGGCCGCCGGCCGGGCTGGAAAAATAGACCGCTGGCCAAGAACAGGAAGGAATTGATATGCGTCACCGTTTGGGTCTTCGCAAACTGAATCGTACCAGCGCCCATCGTCTGGCGATGTTGCGCAACATCACCGTATCCTTGCTGCGCGAGGAAGCCATCAAGACGACGCTGCCGAAGGCCAAGGAGCTTCGCCGGGTGGTGGAACCGATCATTACGCTCGGCAAGAAGCCCAGCCTCGCCAACCGGCGGCTGGCGTTCGACCGGCTGCGCGATCGCGACATGGTAGTCAAGGTGTTCGACGAACTCGGGCCGCGGTATGCGGCGCGCAATGGCGGCTATCTGCGGATCCTGAAGTGTGGCTTCCGGGACGGCGACAATGCGCCGATGGCGTTCGTCGAGTTGCTGGACAGGCCCGGAGTCGACGCCGAGGCAGTCGCCAAGTAGCGCACGCAAACTCTGGCCGGACCGGTGAAAAGGCCAGGCTCTGCCTGGCTTTTTTTCGCCCTGACCGGGCGTATGGTGAGCTACGAACGGGCGCAAGCGGCCGTCGCCTCCTCCTGTTGCTGCAGAGCCCACATCTGGGCGTAAACGCCACCGCTATCGAGCAATTGCTGGTGCATTCCGCGTTCGATGATACGTCCGCCGTCCATGACCAGTATCTGATCGGCATTCATGACGGTCGACAGACGGTGGGCGATGACCAGCGTCGTGCGGCCGCGGGCGGCGCTGTCAAGACTGGCCTGAATGGCCTTCTCGGTTTTCGAGTCGAGTGCCGAGGTGGCTTCGTCAAAGATCAACACCGGCGGATTCTTGAGCAATGCCCGCGCAATGGCTACCCGTTGTTTCTCTCCCCCCGAGAGCTTCAGCCCCCGTTCGCCGACGCGCGTCTCGTAGCCCTCGGGTAGCAGTTCGATGAACGCCGAGAGCTGCGCCGCCGCGGCCGCAGCGACCACCTCGCTGCGAGTGGCCTGCGGCCGACCGTACTGGATGTTGGAGTAGATGGTGTCGTTGAACAATACGGTATCCTGCGGCACGATGCCAATCGCTGCACGCAGACTGGCCTGGGTGATCCGGCGCAGATCGTTGCCGTTGATCCGGATTTGTCCGCCACTGACGTCGTAGAAGCGGTAGAGCAGGCGCGCCAGCGTGGATTTTCCCGAGCCGGACTCGCCGACGACGGCAACCGTTCGTCCAGCCGGTATGGCGAAGTCCACCGCGTGCAGAATCTGCCGGTTCGGCTCGTACGAAAAATCGACTGCGCCGAAACAAATTTGCACCGGGCCGGCGGGCAGCGCGATGGCGTCGGCCGCATCGGCGACTTCCCGGTGCACCGCCAGCAGACCGAACATTCTCTCGATGTCGGTCAGGCACTGTCGAATCTCACGGTAGACGACGCCGAGGAAGTTGAGCGGCATGTAGAGCTGAATCAGGAAAGCGTTGACCAATACCAGGTCGCCGATGGTCATGCTGCCGTTCACGACACCGCTGGCTGCCCGCCACATCATCGCCGTGACTCCTAGGGCGATGATCAGTTGCTGACCCAGGTTGAGCCACGAAAGTGATACCTGGCTGCGCGTGGCAGCGTCTTCCCATTGCTGCATCTGCTGGTCGTAGCGCTGCGCCTCGTATTCCTCGTTGTTGAAGTACTTGACGGTCTCGTAGTTGAGCAGACTGTCGACGGCGCGGGTGTTGGCGGCGGAGTCGGTTTCGTTGACCTTGCGCCGGATGGCGATCCGCCAGTTGCTGACCTTCACCGTGAATGCCACGTAGGCGATCAACGAAACAAGCGTAATGGCGACGAAAGCGGCTTCGTAGCGAACCAGCAGTATGCCGAGAACGAGGCTGATCTCGACCAGCGTCGGCAGGATGGAGTAAAGCGTATAGCTGATCAGGCTGGAAATCGATCGGCTGCCGCGTTCGATGTCGCGCGAAACGCCGCCGGTCTGCCGTTCGAGATGGAAGCGCAGAGACAGTTCGTGCAGGTGTCGAAACACCTCGAGCGAAATGCGGCGCACGGCGCGTTGGCTTACCCGTGCGAAAAGGATTTCGCGCATTTCCGTGAACAGCGAAGTCGAAAAGCGCAGCGTCCCGTAGAGCACGAGCAACAAGGCGGGCAAGACGAGCGCCTGCTGGCCGCGGCTGAGGTCGTCGATCATTTCCTTGAACACCAGCGGTACCGCCACGTTGGCCATCTTGGCGCCGAACAGGCAGGACAAGGCGAGAAGCACACGCCACTTGTACTGCCAGAGGTAGGGGAGCAGCTTCTTCAGGGTCTGCCACAGATGGCTGTCGGATGCCGGCGGGCGATCGACAGAATGCAGGGGAAACGGGGTACGGCGCATGGGGCGGGCTGGTCGATCGGATTGCTGACGCGCGGAGTATGCGCTGTTGTCGCCCGTCGTCTCAAGCCCAAAGTCGAGAGCGAAGACCCGAGCCAAACGACATCCACGAAAGAATGCCACGAAAAATGCCTTGCGTTCTCCCGTGCCAGGCCCTACAATCAAAACGAACGTTTGATCCAATCTCCCGACAGAAGTCACGATGAACCGCGCTGCGCTTTTCCTGGACCTCTGATCCCATGCCGGACTCGAAAGCAAGCAACGACACCCGCGAACGCATCCTCGACGTCGCCGAGCGGCTGTTCATGCAGCACGGCTATGAAGCAACGTCGATGCGCAGCATCACCGGTGCGGCGGAGGTCAACCTCGCGGCGGTGAATTACCATTTCGGGTCGAAAGAGGCGCTCTTGCGCGAGGTATTCCGGCGTCGCCTGGCGTGGCTCAATCAGCAACGTCTGCAGGCGCTCGACCGCCTCGAGGAAGCGGCTGGCGGAGCACCACTCAAGCCGTCGCAGATTCTCGAAGCATTCTTCGGCACCCTGCTGCGGATGGGCGAGGAGCCGTCGCTCGGCGGCATGACCTTTCTCCGCCTGCTCGGCAGGACTCTGACCGAGCCGGCCGAGTTCATCCGCACATTCTTCGCCGGCGAGTATGCTGAAGTAATCGATCGCTACAAGCTGGCGCTGTTTCGCGCGTTGCCGGATGTCCCGCAAGCCGAGATCGTCTGGCGTCTGCATTTCATGCTGGGCGCAATGTCCTACGCGATCGCCGGTACCGATGTCCTGCAGGTGGTCACCGGCTGCGAAGTCGGTGATCTGGCGGGCGAAGCGGCGGCCGAGGAACTCGGTGATACGGCCCTGGCCAGACGCCTGGCGCAGCGACTGATGCCGTTCCTGCTCGGCGGCCTGCGTGCCCCCCTGCCGCGCTTTGAGGAATCTCCAATAACAAGAGCCGCTTCCGCAGGCGGTCTGCCAACCGAAGTCTAGAACCAGACACCAACGATAGGAGAAGCAGCAATGATTGCAACGATCGTTTCGACGGTCATCGGGATAAGCCTGGTGAGTGTCGCCGTGCTGTTCAGCGTCCGCCCGTTGCGGCGGGCACTGGTAAGCCGGCCAATTTTTACCACCTACAAGCGGATCCTGCCACAGATGTCGGAAACCGAGCGAGTGGCGCTGGAGGCCGGCACGGTATGGTGGGACGGCGAGTTGTTCCAGGGCAATCCGGACTGGAGCAAGCTGCTGGCCTATCCGGTTCCGAAGCTCACTCGCGAAGAGCAGTCGTTCATGGACAACGAGGTCGAGCAGGCCTGCGCGCTGGTCGATGACTGGCAGGTGACCAGCGAACTCCACGATCTTTCGCCGCAGGCCTGGCAGTTCATCAAGGACAAGGGCTTCCTCGGCATGATCATTCCGAGGAAGTACGGTGGCCTCGAATTTTCCGCCTACGCGCATTCGCAGATCGTTACCAAGCTATCTACCCGTTGCTCGGCGCTGTCGGTATCGGTGATGGTGCCGAACTCGCTCGGTCCGGCCGAGCTGCTGCTGCACTACGGTACGGAAGCGCAGAAGAACCACTACCTGCCACGCCTGGCGAAGGGGCTTGAGATTCCCGCCTTCGCGTTGACCAGCCCATGGGCCGGTTCGGACGCCGGCGCCATCCCGGACGCCGGTATCGTCTGCAAGGGCATGTGGCAGGGCAAGGAAGTACTCGGCATGCGCGTCACCTGGGACAAGCGCTACATCACGCTCGGTCCGGTGTGCACCATTCTCGGCCTCGCTTTCCACCTGTATGACCCGGATCGCCTGCTCGGCGGCAGAAAATACATCGGGATCACCTGTGCCCTGGTGCCGCGCGATACCCCCGGGGCGGAAATCGGTCGCCGCCACTTTCCCTTGAACGCCATGTTCATGAACGGCCCGACGCGCGGCAAGGACGTCTTCATGCCGCTCGACTACGTGATCGGCGGCCCGGCGATGGTCGGTCAGGGGTGGCGGATGCTGATGGAGTGTCTGGCGGCCGGTCGTTCGATCTCGCTGCCGTCGTCGAATGCCGGCATGGCGCAACTGACCGCACGCACTGTCGGTGCCTACGCACGCGTTCGCAGCCAGTTCAAGATGGCGATCGGGCGTTTCGAGGGAGTGGAGGAGCCGCTCACCCGCATCGGCGCCTACACCTACATGATGAACGCCGTGCGCACGATGACCGCTGCTGCCATAGACTTTGGCGAAAGGCCGTCCGTGGTCTCGGCGATCGCCAAGTACCATGTCACCGAGCGTGCTCGCCAGGTCGTCAATGACGGCATGGACATCGTGGGCGGCAAGGGCATCTGTCTCGGTCCGTCCAATTTCCTCGGTCGTGCCTATCAGCAACTGCCAATCGGCATCACGGTCGAGGGCGCCAACATTCTGACGCGCAGCATGATACTGTTCGGCCAGGGTGCGATCCGCTGTCATCCATATGTGCTGAAGGAGATGAAATCGGCCTTCAACCCGGATGCCGAGCAGGGGCTGCGCGACTTCGACAAGGCCTTCTTCGGCCATCTGCTGTTCACCATCCGGCATGCTTTCGGTGCGCTCGGCAAGGGCCTGACCGGCTCGCACTTTGTCGCCGTGCCAGCCGACGTCGCGCCCGAAACCAGGCGCTATTACCAACAACTGACGCGCTTCTCGTCGGCTTTCGCCTTTCTTGCCGACGTCTCGATGCTGGTGCTCGGGGGCGAGCTGAAGCGTCGCGAGAAGCTCTCTGCGCGGCTCGGAGACATTCTCTCGATGCTCTACCTGTGCTCGGCAACGCTCAAGCGCTACGAGTCGGAAGGACGGCAGCAGGCCGACGCCCCACTCATGCACTGGGCCATCTGGGACGCGATGTACAAGGCGCAAATGGCGTTCGACGGGGTGATTGCCAACTTCCCGATACGCTGGATCGCACGCATGCTGTATCGCCTCGTCTTTCCGCTGGGGCATCCCTACGACGTGCCTTCGGACCGTATCGGCCACCGGGCGGCGAAGCTGCTGATCGAACCGTCGGCTTCCCGCGACCGGTTGACCGGGGAAGCGTACTTGCCTCGGACCGAGAGCGAAGCAGTCGGCGCTCTCGAACTGGCTCTCGCCGCAACCATTGAAGCCGAGCCGATCGAAGCCAAGATCCGCGCAGCCGAAAAGAGCGGCGCGCTCACCGACAATCCCGCGGCCAACGTCCGGGATATCGCGCACGCCGCCTTTGCCGCCGGCATCGTGACGGCGACCGAGTATGCGGTGCTCAAACGGCGCAACGAACTGCGCGACATTGTCATTCGCGTCGACGATTTTCCACACGACCTCGGGCTTGCCCGAGAGCAGCCCGTGCGTCACAAGGCGGCTGCGTAACGCTTCCGCAGGACGGCGTTCCGATGGCGGTGGGCAGCGGGTCTTCGCTGCCTGCTGCTGCGTGAGGAGCCACAATCAACCAAGGAGAGCAGGTGAATTTCCAGCCGGTGTACGTCGTGGATGGCGCGAGAACGCCTTTCCTGAAGGGGCGCAACGCGCCCGGGTTGTTCGCGGCGAGTGACCTCGCGGTTCAGGCCGGACGCTCGCTGCTGATTCGCCAGCCTTTCGCGGCCAGCGAACTCGACGAGGTGATTCTCGGCTGTGCCAGTCCGTCTCCGGACGAGGTGAACATTGCGCGCGTTGTCTCCCTGCGTCTTGGCTGCGGCCAGCGGGTGCCGGCGTGGACGGTGATGCGCAACTGCGCCAGCGGCATGCAGGCGATCGACTCAGCGATCGCCAACATTCAGAATGGACGCTCGCAACTGGTGCTGGCCGGGGGTGTAGACGCGCTGTCGCGTGCGCCTTTGCTGTACAACGAAGCGATGGTGCGCTGGTTCGCCCAAATGATGCAGGCGAGAACGCTGCGTCAGAAGATCGGGATGTTCGCCCGCCTGCGTCCGGCGCAGGCGCTGTCGCCGGTGATCGGGATCCTCAAAGGACTGACCGATCCGATGACCGGCCTCCTGATGGGACAGACTGCCGAAAACCTGGCGTGGCGTTTTGGTATCTCGCGGCAGCAGATGGACGAGTACAGCGTTCACAGCCACCAGCGCGCGCTGGCGGCCCGTGCCGGAAGGTTCGACGAGATCGTTCCGCTGGTCGATGCGCAGGGCAGGGTTTACGCGGAAGACGATGGCGTTCGTGCCGATTCGAACCTGGCCGATCTGGCCAGGCTGAAACCGTTCTTTGACCGCAAGTATGGCCGCGTCACCCCCGGCAACAGCTCTCAGATCACCGACGGAGCCGCGTGGCTGCTGCTGGCGTCGGAGCGGGCCGTCGAGCGGTGGCGGCTGGAGCCGCTCGGTCTGATCACCGACAGCCAGTGGGCGGGACTCGATCCTGCCGAGATGGGCCTCGGTCCGGTACATGCCGCGACACCGATCCTGCAGCGTCATCAGCTCGCTCTGCAGGACATCGACCTCTGGGAAATCAACGAAGCCTTTGCCGCGCAGGTGCTCGCCTGCCTGGCGGCATGGGAGTCGGGCGAGTACTGCCGCGAACGTCTCGACCTCCCGGCTGCCCTCGGCGAAGTCTCGCCGGATCGGCTCAATGTCGATGGTGGCGCCATTGCTCTCGGTCACCCGGTGGGCGCGTCCGGCGCCCGCATCGTGCTGCATCTGCTGCGAGCACTGCGCGCCAGCGGGGCAAGGCGCGGCATTGCCGCAATCTGCATCGGCGGTGGTCAGGGAGGGGCGATGCTGGTGGAAACGATCGAGCGCGAACGAAAAGGAGCAGCCAAGCCATGAACAGCTATCAACACTGGCAAATCGAGACCGACGGCGAAGGTCTCGCCTGGGCGACGCTCGACAAGGCTGGGGAGTCGACAAACTCCCTTTCCAGCGCGGTGATGGACGAACTCGCACGAGTTCTCGACGATTTCGATCGCAGCCCCCCCAAGGCTCTGATCTTTCGTTCGGGGAAATCCGCCGGCTTCATCGCGGGCGCGGACATTCAGGAGTTCACCCAGCTTGACACGCCGGAAAAGGGTATCGCACTGGTGGCACGCGGCTGGCAGTTGTTCAATCGGCTGGCGGCGGTTGCCTATCCGACCCTGGCTCTGGTACGCGGTCACTGCCTCGGCGGCGGCCTCGAACTGGCGTTGGCCTGTCGCTATCTGCTGGCGGTCGACGAGCCGACCACCCGGATGGGTCTGCCCGAAGTTCTGCTCGGGATCGTCCCGGGCTGGGGCGGCATGTTGCGCCTGCCGGAACGGATCGGCCCGCAGGCGGCGCTGGACCTGATGCTGACCGGCAAGACGATCGATGCGAAGAAGGCCCGACGGTTGGGCCTCGCTGACGACTGCGTGCCGCCACGCGTGATGGACAGAGCGGCCGCTCTGCTGGTCTGCTCCGGGCAACCGCGGCGCCGCCTCCCGCTCGTGCAGCGCCTGCTCAACGGACCCTTGCGCGGCGTCGTGGCGAGTGGCGCGACGAAGCAGGTGGCGCGGCGCGCGCGCCGCGAGCACTACCCGGCACCTTACGCGATCATCGAAATCTGGGCCAGGCACCGTGGCAACGCGCTGGTTGCGCCGGCGCTGATCGACGGCATCGTGCGTTCGCCAACTGCGCGCAATCTGGTGAGGGTGTTCTTCCTGCAGGAACGCCTCAAGAGCTTCGGCAAGCTGAGCGGATTCCGCGCCGAGCGCGTCCATGTCGTCGGCGCGGGCGTGATGGGTGGCGACATCGCCGCCTGGTGCGCGCTGCGCGGACTTACGGTCACCCTGCAGGACCGTGACATGGAGCGTATCGCGTCGGCGCTGCAACGTGCCTATGCGGCGTGGGGTCAGCGCATACGCGATGCGCGCGAACTGCGCAGCGTCATGGACCGGCTGATCCCCGATCCCGAAGGTCACGGCGCCCGCCTGGCAGACGTCGTGATCGAGGCGATTTTCGAGGATATCGATGCCAAGCACGCGCTGCTGCGCCAACTCGAGGCCGTCATCAGGCCGGACGCCGTTCTGGCCAGCAACACCTCGAGCCTGCGCATCGAGGACTTGCGCAGCGCCCTGGCTAGGCCGGAACGCCTGATCGGGATTCACTTTTTCAACCCGGTGGCGAAGATGCCGCTGGTCGAAGTGGTTGCCGCCGAAGGAGGCGACCCCGAGATGCTGCAACGCGCTACGGCTTTCGTCAAACAGATCGACCGCCTGCCGCTGCCGGTCAGGAGTGCCCCCGGTTTCCTCGTCAATGCGGTTCTCGCTCCCTACATGCTGGAAGCGATGCGGGCCGTCGACGAAGGTCTTTCGCCAGAGACGGTGGACGAAGCAATGCTGGCCTTCGGCATGCCGATGGGTCCGATCGAACTGATCGACATGGTCGGACTCGACGTCGCGATGGCTGCCGGCAAGAGCCTCGCGGGCCCCGCCGGCGAACCACCACGTTGTCTACAGGCACACTTCGACGCCGGTCGTCTGGGCAGGAAGGCCGGCCGCGGCTTCTACGACTATGCCGCTGGCCGGCCGGTCAAAGGGTCGGCTGGGCCGGTGCCCGCCGGTCTGGCGGCTCGCCTGGTGAAGCCCTTGCTCGATCGCACGCAGCAACTGGTGGGCGACGGGATCGTTGCCGACGCCGATCTGGCCGACGCCGGGGTGATTTTTGGCACCGGCTTCGCTCCATTCACCGGGGGACCATTGCACTACGCCGCTGGGCAGCGGGCCTGACGGGAAAATTAGCTGTTGCCGTTGAAATGCGATCAGTCTTCTGCGCCGTGCAGAAAGCGACCGGTTTCCAGGAAACGCGCGATCTGTGCCGCACAACGCTTGGAGGCCAGCATCTCCGAGTGCGCCAGCGGCAGGTCGATGCAATCGGCTGCCCAGGGAAGCCGCGTCTCCTCCAGCGCAACGAGGCCGTCGTTGGGCACTGGCAGATCAGGCACGATGCGGCCCAGACCGATGCTGCGCGTGCCGGCGAGCACGCCGACCTCGACCGTCGATGGTCCGGGCGTGGCAGTGTCGGGATCACGGGACAGCCATTCCATCGTCGAGCGGCCAAGGATCGTGGGCAATCCGCGCACGCCCGACAGTCGGCGCGCGCAGTAGCTGCCGCGGCAAGGCGTACCGAGCAGGACCGCGCGGCCAAGACGGGGATCGGCGGAGTGTGCGAGCAAGTCCAGAACGATCAGGCCGCCGAGGCTATGGCCGACGAAGTGAATGCGTTCAGCGTCCGCCTCGTGGACGCATGTTACCAGCTTGCTCACATTCTGCGAGAGGCTCGCTCGCACGCTGCGGTAGGCGAAGCGTAGCGTGCGATAGCCCCGGCGCTCCAGCCATCTGCCGTGCAGGGCGAACACCGCTGTTGGTGTCCATAATCCGTGTACCAGGATTACCAGTTCCCGTGCATGCTGGTCGCCGGGGTGATTCCCCTCCTGCAAGGCACGCCCGCCTGACCCATTGCCTGCGGTCATCGCCGGAGAGTCCTTGCTCTGGTGAATCTCGATCGCAATGCGAAGTCCTGTGTCCGCCGGTCAATGTGGTGGCGGCAGCCGGTCGCGAGCGTTGCTCATTGTGGGTTGCCCTCGATTCTGCTGCTGGGCGGCGCCGTACGTGGGCGCTTGTCCTCGGCTTGCAGTCCGGTAATCACTTCCCCGGCGATGCGGTAGGACTTGCCGCGGAATAGCGCGATCACCTGACCGTTGGGATTGCGGATCGTCGTGTCGTACACGCCGGTGCGCCCCGCGAGAGACCGCTCCTCGCTCTCTGCTTCCAGTTCTTCCCCCACCATGGCCGGGGCGAGGAAGTCGATGTGGCAGGCGGACGCGACCGTGTTGCGGTTGTAGCTGTTGCACGCATAGGCGAAAGCAGAGTCGGCAAGGGTGAACAGGAAGCCGCCGTGGCACATGTGGTGACTATTGACCATATCCGGCCGGACGACCATCGCCATGCGCGAGTATCCCGGTCGGACGGAAAGCAGACGTATGCCGATCAGCTTGAGGGCAGCGTCGCGGCTGTACATGGCCTCGGCGGTCTGTTCGGCGAGCAGGGTGGCGGCAGAAGTATCGTGCGCGGCGGCGTTGGGTTTGGACATGCAAGTTCCTTTCGGAGAAAATGGCGGACTCGATGGTCGCGGTTGTTTGGGGGCGATTCCGTGGGTGCTCGGTGGCGTTGCCTGCCGACGTTTCCCGGTGCTGCGGCTGATCGATGCTACTCCTGCAATACTCCCTGTTCGCCTGCAGGCACCGGATTCCTCATGCTGGGGCGCCAGCGTCGCCCGTCGGCAAGATCCGGACTGGAGGTACTTGCGCTGGGTGTCGGCGCGGCGCAACAGTTCCCAGGAGTGATCGTATCTGCTGCGGAGGTTCCTGCTCGACGGTCAGTGGCAAAAATGGTACAAAATATGCGACTCAACACGAATAAGTGTATCACGATGCGCTGCCCAGCAAGGCCTGTCCTGGTCGATCGAGAGCTTGGCATACCCTGCTTGCACCAGGCGAGCCGGGCGCCTGCTGTCGTTCCCCATGCTTGTCGGGGGTCGGGAGCGCCGGATTCTGGGTCGGGGGCGCACAATCGTGGCGCCGCCGGTGGTGAGCGATTGCTTGATTCTTGTTGCCGTGGCGGATGTAGGGTCCCGGCAGTTGCTTCGACACCGTCTGGCAAGCTCCAGGACATCGGGAGATTCCGCCTGGCAATCGCGGACGGTTCGGAGGCGGCGCACTGATGTCTACGGCCATGCGCAGGCGGATCGAGGAGTTCAGCCAACAGAAACGCGTGCATGCCGGCTCCGTGATCGTTTCGCTGTTCGGCGACGCGGTCCTGCCACGTGGCGGCCGGGTATGGTTGGGCAGCCTGATTCGGCTGCTCGAACCGCTGGGGGTCAACGAGCGTTCGGTGAGGACGTCCGTATTCCGCCTGACCAAGGAGGAGTGGCTGTGCAGCCAGGCGTTGGGCCGCCGCAGCGAATACCGTTTGACGAGTTCGGGAGAGCGTCGATGCGTCGAAGCGGCGCGGCAGATCTATGCCGCGCGCGCGCCGGACTGGGATCATCGTTGGCGACAGATTCTGGTGCTTGGCGTTTTCGCGCGCAAGGATCGCGACGCGCTGCGTCGTGCCCTGGTCTGGCAGGGGTTTGGTGCCGTAGGGGCAGACTGTTTCGTTCACCCCAGCGCGGATCTGGCAAGCGTATTCGACGCATTGCTCGCCGACGGTCTGGCAGGCCTGCCCGTCAGCCTGATGCCGCTGGTGGCGACCGATTCGAGCCTCGTCGGCACGGCCGGCAACGCCGATCTGGTCGCTCGTGCCTGGGACCTGCGAGAACTCGCACAGGCCTATGCCGAGTTCGTCAGGACCTACACCCCGGTCCTCGCCGAGTTGCGTTCCGATCCCTTGCTCGCCGATGAAGAGGGTGCTTTCCTGCTGCGGCTGATGTTGATTCACGACTATCGGCGCTTGCTGTTGCGCGACCCGCAGCTTCCCGAGCAACTATTGCCGGCCGATTGGCCAGGAGAAAGCGCCCGGCTGCTCTGCAAGGATCTCTACCGCCGCTTGCTGGCGCCTGCCGAGCGTCATCTCGATCGCTTTCTGTTGACCGCTGACGGCACCTCGCCTCGCCTGCAGCCGATGGTGCATGCGCGGTTTGCCGAGGAAGATCGGTTGCCAGCGATCTGAACTGTCCTCCGCCGCGGTGGCTATACCGGGCTCGCCGACCGGCGCCAGAAGTTCGCCGCCGCGGACACCCGCGATCGACTCCCCACGAGCTCATGCCGACCGCTCGCGGCATGAGCTCGCGCCGGGTTGCCCGGGCAACTACGATGACGATACCCGTCGCCGGCTGCTCATGCCGATGCGGCGCTGGACTTGTAGAAGCCGGTTTCGGCCAGCACGTCCTGTTCCTCGAAAGCTGCCCGTTCGGCCGCGGCAGCGGGGCTGTGGTCGAGTACCGACGCCAGCCAGGCGACGAAGAACGCCAGCGGCATCGAGAAGAGCGCGGGTTGCTCGTAGGGGAACAAGGCGGTCGGATTGCCGAGCACGGTCACCCAGACGGCTTTCGAGCAGATCACCAGGGCCAAGGCAGAGATCAGGCCCACCAGCGCGCCGAGAACGGCACCGCGTGTGGTCAGACCCTTCCAGTACATCGAGAGGATCAGTACCGGAAAGTTGGCGGAAGCGGCAATCCCCAGCGTCAGGCCGGAGAGGAACGCCAGGTTGTGCTTTTCGAACAGAATGCCGAGGATGACCGCGAGCACCCCAAGGCCGAGAGACGAAATCTTCGATACCCTGACCTCGTCGGCCTCGGTGGCAGTGCCCCGCTTGATTGCGTTGGCGTAGATGTCGTGCGAGATTGCCGAGGCGCCGGCGAGGGCGAGTCCCGCGACCACCGCCAGAATGGTGGCAAACGCCACCGCCGCCATGAAGCCAAGCAGCAGGTTGCCGCCCACGGCGTGCGCCAGATGCATGGCCGGCATGTTGCCCCCGCCGATCAATTTGCCGCCGACTGTCCCGCCTTCGAAGTACTGCGGGTCGGTACCGACGAGGACCACTGCCGACAGCCCGATCAGGCCGATCATCAGGAAGAAGAAGCCCATCAGGCCGGTGGCCACGAATGCGCTCTTGCGCGACTCGACGGCATTCGGCACGGTAAAGAAACGCATCAGGATGTGCGGCAGACCGGCGGTACCAAAGACCATTCCGAGTGCCAACGAAACGGCGGAAACCGGATCGGCGAACATCACGCCGGGCGCGAGGATGTTCACCCCCTTGCGCACGGCGGCGGCCTGACTGGCCATCGTCTCGAAACTGAAGCCGAATTTGGCGAAGGCCAGCATGGCCATCAGGGTGCCGCCGGCGATCAGCAGTACGGCCTTGACGATCTGCACCCAGGTTGTCGCCAGCATTCCACCGAAGGTCACGTAAATGACCATGAGCACGCCTACCACGACGACCGCGATCCAGTATTCGATCCCGAACAGCAGCTTGATCACCTGGCCGGCGCCCACCATCTGCGCGATCAGGTAGCAAATCACGACGGTGAGCGAGCAGATCGCTGCCGTCGTGCGCACGGGACGCTGCGCCAGGCGGAAAGAGGTGACGTCAGCAAAGGTGTAGCGGCCGAGGTTGCGCAGCCGCTCCGCCATGACGAAGAGAATCACCGGAAAGGCGACGATCAGGCAGAGGCAATAGAGGAAACCGTCGTAGCCTTTGGCGAAAATCAGGCTGCTGATGCCGAGCAGCGTGGCTGCGGAAAGCAGGTCGCCAGCAATCGCAAAGCCGTTCTGCGTGCCGGTGATGCCGCCACCTGCGGCATAGTAATCACTCGCCGTTTTCGTCCGCTTGGCCGCCCAATAGGTGATCCCGAGCGTGATGGCGACGAACAGGATAAACATCGCGATTGCCGGAACGTTGGCCGTTTGTCCTTCGTTGCCTGTCGCTGCCGCTGCCAGGCCGGTCCAGGCAAGCAAGCCGAGGCTCGTCATGGAAATTGCCCGCAGTTTTCTCATTGGCGGGCCTCCCGCACGATTTGATCGCTAAGCCCGTCGAAATCGCGGCTGGCGCGGCGAACGTAAATTCCGGTCAGCACCCAGAAAAAAACGATCATGGCCACGCTCAACGGAATGGCGATCGTCGTCACGTTCGTGCTCGATATGGTCGTCGCCAGGAGGCTCGGCTTGAACGCCACGACCAGAATGAAAGAAAAGAATGTTCCCAGGGTGCTGCCTGCGAGCAGCCAGGCCAGGCGCCTGCGGCGGCCGACCAACTCCGCGTATCTGGGATTACGCAGAATCTTCTGATAGATTTCGGTGGACATGTGACTCGCGTCTCCTCCTGATGAATGCGAGGCGCCGGTATTTTTGTGCGTCCCTCGCCTGTCTAATTGATCTCAGTCCCCAATCACGAAAGAACATCCATTCCAGTTTCTACATAGGCGATCCTCCTTGCGATGCGATAGTGGTCAAGGTCGCGTCTGCCGAAAGCCGCACTTTTCGAACCGCATTCCTCAGTGGTTCGAGGTTTGCGGCGTGACGAGGTGGCTGGCGGGTGCCACCACCGGCCTTTGCTGTCGGAAATAGCCCTCACTGTGGATCATCTTGGGCTTCGCACCCAAGGCCCGGACGGCAGCGATGCAGCTTTCGACGAATGACGGGCTGCCGGCGATGAAGATCGAGAACTCGGACAGGTCGCTGAACAGTGTGGGAAGGACTTGCGGCACGCGGCCGTTGAGCCCGTCATGCTTTTCACGTGTCAGCGTGTACAGATAACGGAAGGCCGGATGCTTGGCTTGCCACCACGCCATGAGGCCGGAGTCGTACAGGTCTTCGCTGGTACGGGCCGAGAACAGCAGGGTGACGGGCTGGCTGTAGCCCCGGCGCAGGGCCGCGTCAGCCAGCGCAAGCAAGGGGGCCAGGCCGGAACCGGCGGCAATGCAGAGCACCGGTGCGTCCACCGAGGGGTCGCCAATGAACGTGCCGTAGGGCCCCGACAGGGTGGTGGCGCTGCCTACCTTGAGGTTCTCGTGAATCCACGCGCTGGTGAAGCCATCGTCTGCGCGCGTGATCTGCAGCGTGATCTCGCCGTCCGGTCGAGGGGCGTTGGCGATCGAGTAAGAGCGCGCGGGAACGCCGGACTGGGGAGCGCCGAGCATGACGTATTGGCCGGGCCAGTAGCGCATGGGAGTATCCAGGGGCCGCAGCCGCAACTCCAGGATGCGCCCGGTACGCATCAGGCGATCGACGACGATGAATGCCTGGTCCTCGCGTGGGGGGAAAAGCTTGGGTTGGGCATCTTCGGTTCCCCAATCGATGACCAGTTCATCCGAAATCGGCTTGGCCATGCACATCAGCCCGTAACCGTCGTGGCGCTCCTGCTGGGAAAGAGCCATGTCGAGAACGAAGCCCTGGTCGAAGGTGCCGCTGAGCACCTTGACCTTGCATTCGCCGCAGGCACCCGCGCGGCAATTGTTGGGCAGGGCATAGCCGGCCGCCTCGAGCGCTTCGAGTACGGCGCTGCCATCCTGACATTCGACGATGTGCCCCGACGGGTGCAGGCGAATATGTTTCATGGCAAATCACGTGCTCCGTAAGTGGAACGAACGACGGCCCGCGACGGCGGGCCGCCATGGTTCAGGCAAAAAGCCCTCCTAGAATACCGGGATAATATCCTCCATGTCGACATCGCGAATCTCCTCGCCGGTGATTCCGACTTCGGGGATCGCCGGGAAGGGGATGTCGAACTTGTCGAGGACGCCCTTCAGATTGAGCATCGCGTTCCGCCAGTTCTCCTTCTTCGCCTCGTAGTCGGGAATGTGGAAGCCTGCAGCGCGGGCAATGGCTTCCGCTTCGCGCTGGTTGGCGATGAAATCGGACGGAATGTCCCAGAAATCCTCCGGCGGCTCGAAGAGGACGCCCGAGAGGAACAGGAAGCCGGCACGGATCTGCTTGGTAATCATTGGCCGGTCCGCCAGGTCGAGTTTCGGATAGTCGCGCTCCATCAGCGACATGCAGATCGCCATGTGCCGTCCCTCGTCGCGTCCGACATTGCGGAAAGCTTCCTTGAACACGGGTTCCACACAGTTTGCCGCCATCTGGTGAAAAATTGTGGCAGCCGCGATCTCGCCCATGAGGAAGGAACTGAAGAGCACGGCCAGGCTGTACTTGGGTACCGCCGACTTGTACCCCTCCCAGTAACGCGAGCCGTTGTAGTACAGCCAGTGCGCGTTCTTCTGGGCCTTCCGGCCGATCTCGGTCTTGGGCACGTAGCTGAGTACGTCGGGGTGCTCGAGCAGCCTGGTGATGGCCTGTCCGCAGAGTTGCTCATGATTCTGTTCGTCACGCGTCACCGAGAAGAAGCAGCGGCGAACGGCTTCCTCCTCGTGCGCCTCGTAGGTCTTGATGAGCGCTGCGGCAAACACCGGCGGCGCCGACGCGTCAAAAACCGAAAGGATGGTCCACCAATAGGCAATCGCTTCCCGCTGTTCCCAAGAATATTTCGACAGATCGAGCGTGTGCCAAGGGAGCTTCTTCGGATCCCAGGCTTCCCGCAGAGATGAGTCCCAAATGTCCTCGAGCTTCCTGGTCTTGGCATGCCAGCTCAAGGGAAAGACGTTGGGTTGCTCGGCTGTGGTCGGAAGTTCCATTTTGCCAGCGATGCGTTCATGTCTCGACATGGATGATCCTCTTAAAGTTTGGTTGCTTTCACCCCCACCACCGGCGGGCTGGGTGTGGCGGAGGCGTCATTGATGCCGGCCAGGAGCGGCGCAATCCTCTCCGGATTCCGCGTGCGCGTCGAGGCTCGGACGAATCCGCGGCAGCGATACGCCAACTCTCCCTCAAGGGAGGGCACGCAGAACCGCCGAGTCTGCCCATAATGTTACAATGATTGCTTTGATGTCAACTATTCCTGTAACAGGAGTCGTCTGGCCAGAGATCTGTCGAAATCAGTTGCCAGAGATTTATCTATAGGATTTAAC
>NZ_JAMTDV010000048.1 GCF_023806565.1 Accumulibacter sp.
GCTGGATCGCGTGCTCGACGCACGCAGCCTCGACGAGCTTTTCGGGCCGACCGCTTGCGGATAGGCGCTGGGCCGTATCGGAAAGGTCCGCTCGTGCTCTCAGCCAGCGCACACCAGCGAGCGGACCTGAAGGCAAGCGCGGCCGACTGCATCAGCGGGTGACAGCGTTTGACCGGACATCAGGTATTTCCCGAGATCGCCCTGCGTCAAGGACGCTGGCCGCCGCCTGCACGAAGCACTCGACACCGGCAAAGGAACCGCCATTGAGTCGTACGGACTTGGTGTCTCCGTACCGAATCGCGGTCGGCGGCGCGATGCCTAGCGTGCTGGCCGCCTTCTCGGCGTCGCCCCAGTCAATTTCCTCGTAGTGCATCAGGCCATCGACCGTACCGCCGGCGGAACTCATGCGCACCTGGTTGGCACCGTGACGGTAGTAAACGATGGTGTCGGAACCACGGCAAACGTAGCGCTGGAGTTCGGTGGGTTGAGGCATCCAGTGCGCACGGACGTAGGCAAATGCTACCCAACCGGTGGCAACCAGCGAAATTGCGGCAAGCCAGCGAAACCGCGGCGACGAGTGCTGGCGGCGGGCGGGCGTAGCGTCGCTCCGGGCACCCCCTGCAGGCGCCGCGGGCTCAACCGCAGCGCGCGGCCAGGCTACGTCGGGCGACTGATCGGCAGTTTCGTCGGCGGCGCCGCTTGCAGCGATCTCACTGACGGTGCGCACGCTCGCCAGCCCGGTCGCCGGCGGCACGGCGACGGGAGACGGGACTGCCGGCTGCCTGCGCCGCGGTCGCAGCGCTGCAGCCGTTGCCCGTGACTGCTCGATGATGCGACTCTCGGCAACAACGAAAACAGCCACCAGCCAGGGCACCAGTACGGTCAGGGCAGGTGCTTGCTGGCTGAGCAACGGGCTGATCAGCGGGTCGGTAACGGCGAGATCGCCGGCCAGCCAGCCGAGCAGTGCGCCTCTGCCCTGAATCAGCAGCGGGTAACGCTGCAGCAGAGTGGTGACGAACAGGCTGCCGAACATCAGTAGCGGGATGCTCAGGAGCAGGCCAAGGGCAAGAAAGGCGATCTCTCCACGAGTGGCGGCGGCGAGGCCGACGACGTTATCGAGACTCATCACCGCGTCGGCGAGGATTACCGTGCCGATCGCCGATGACAAGCGACCAGGACTGGCGACGCCCGCAACCTCCGGCGAGACTGCCGCATCCTCTTCGACGATCAGCTTGATCGCGATGGCGGCCAGTGCGGCGCCGCCGACCAGCTTCAGCAGCGGGATGGTCAGCAGCAGGCTGGCGACGCTGGTCAGCAGAAGGCGTAGCGCGATGGCACCGCCGGTGCCGATCAGCATGGCCCGGCGCATCTGCAGCGGAGGAAGCGAGCGGCAGGCGAGGGCAATCACGACGGCGTTATCGCCGCTCAGCAGGAGGTCGATGAGGAATACTTCGAGGGTCAGCCCGAAGTAGTGGAACAGGCCGTCGGAAGCCTCCATGATCAACGTTTCGGAAGCGTGCCGGGGCCGCTCCTGAAGTCGCGCAGGAACTCGGCGTCCGGCGACAGCACGACGGTCGGCCCGCTGTCGGCCAACGACTGACGGTAGGTCTGCAGCGAGCGGTAAAACCGATAGAACTGAGGGTCGCGGCCGAAGGCATCTGCGAGAAGCCGGTTTGCCTCGGCATCGGCCTGACCGTGAGCAATCTTGGCCTCGCGCTGTGCCTCCGAAAGGATCACCGTCCGCTCGCGATCGGCCTTCGACTGGATCTGTTGTGCCCACTCGAAACCCTGCGCGCGCAACTCCTTGGCTTCGCGCTGACGTTCCGATTTCATCCGGTCATAGATCGCCTGGCTGGTTTCGAGCGGCAAGTCGGCACGGTGGAAACGGATCTCGACCACCTCGACGCCGAACGCCCTTGCCTTCTCGGCGACCTCGTTGCGAATCTGCTCGACGATGCGCGGTCGTTCGTCCGAGAGCAGCGAGCGCAGCGTCACCTGGCCGAGTTCGCGCCGCAACGACGAACGGACGAGTTGCGCCAGTTGCGGCGTGGCCTGTTCGAGTGTCCGGAGCGCCTGATAAAAGCGCAGCGGATTGGCGATGCGAAAACGGGTGTAAGTCTGCACCTCAAGACGCTTCTGATCGCCGAGGATGACTTGTTCAGTCGGCGGTTCGACGGTCAGGAGCCAGGTATCGTAATAGATCGCCGAATCGGCCAGTGGCAGCTTGATCTGCAGTCCAGGTTCCGTCACTGCGTCGATCGGCGCACCGAAACGCACGATCAGTGCCTGTTGCACCTCGCTCACCACGAAAAGTGTTTCCGACAGCAGCCATAGAAGGAAGAATGCGCCGACCAGCAGCACGGTACGCCATCGTGAATTCACTTGCTCGCCTCCCTGCTTGCCGACTCCTCCTTGTCGTTCAGCGGCAGGTAAGGCACGACGCCGGAAACTCCCTTGCCCGAGGTGTCGATGATCAACCTGGAGCTTTTCTTCAGGACCTCGTCGATGCTTTCGAGGTAGAGCCGCCACGCCGTCACGTCCCTGGCCTGGGAATAGCTCTGGTAAACCGACAGGAAGCCTTTGGCATCGCCATCGGCCAGGTTCACCGCCTGTGACTTCTAGGCCTCGGCATCCTGCGCGATGCGTACCGCATCTCCGCGGGCGCGCGGGATGATGTCGTTCGCGTAGGCCTCGGCCTCGTTGCGGGCTCGCTCCTGGTCGGCGCGGGCACGCTGCACGTCGTTGAAAGCGTCGATTACGGCAGCCGGCGGATCCACTCGTTGCAACTGCACCCGGGTGATCAAAATACCCGAGTTGGCGTGATCGAGCAGGGTCTGCAACAGTTCTCGCGTCTGATCGGCGATCTGCTGGCGTTTGTCGGACATCGCAGCCTGGATCGGAGTGCGACCAATGACTTCGCGCAGCGCGCTTTCGGCGGCGACCTTGACTGCTGCCTCGGGCTTGTCGATCCGGAAGAGAAACTGTCCTGGATCCTTTATCCGCCAGAAAACGGCGCATTCGGCTTCCACGATGTTCTCGTCGCCGGTCAGCATCTGGCAATGTGCGGGTCGTCGGTCTCTTTCGCGCCGCTTTTCCGCCCATTTCCCAACTGCAGCAGGTTTGCCTGGGTAACCTTGGGCAACATTACCGACTCAATCGGATATGGCAGGTGGTAATGCAGCCCAGGGCCGGTGGTATCCGCCCACTTGCCAAAACGCAGGACGACGCCCTGCTCGTCGGGCTGCACCCGGTAAATGCCGGCGCTCACCCAGGTAATCGCCAACAAGCCGCCAAGCAGAGCAAGCCCCCGGTTGCGCGATCCCAGCAGGTGTGCGTAGTAATTGAGCCATTGCCGTCAGCGGGCAAGAGCGTTGTCGCCATCGCCGTGGGGTGCGGCGGTCGGCCTGTCCGGCAAAGGGGTCGAAGGCATCAAAGCGCTTCCGGGTAAGAATGATCGACGGTGCTGGCAGCCAGCGAGACTCCGCTAGCGACAAGACGAGGCTGACGCCCACGATCCTGCCACTTCACGTGGCAACCGGATCGATCGCCGAGATCGACTCGAACAGGCGGCATTGTCGTCGACCGAACGGCGCTGCCCGGACACGCGTCGCCCCGGCGATGCTGAACAGCGTCGTCAGGCCGCAGGTGCTGCGACATCGACCACCGGCGCACCGGTCATCGCCAGCAATTCGCTCGGCGACAGGTTGAACACCGCATGTGGATGGCCGG
This sequence comes from Accumulibacter sp., assembly GCF_023806565.1. Classification (GTDB taxonomy): domain Bacteria; phylum Pseudomonadota; class Gammaproteobacteria; order Burkholderiales; family Rhodocyclaceae; genus Accumulibacter. Next base: position 3,730 of record NZ_JAMTDV010000048.1, read on the forward strand.
CAGCGGCCCAGATGCTGTCGAAGCGCAACAGGTCCCGGTCGACCAGGACGATGGTGTCCTTGCAATGCCCGATCGGACAGACGCCGCCGATCGAATAACCGGTGTGCTCCTTGACGAAGGCGGCGTTGGCCTTGCGCAGCGGCCCGACCAGCGCAGCAACCTTGTCCTCGTCGACGCGGTTGGCACCACTGGCAACGACCATCACCGCCCGGTCGTCGACGACACGGCGAAAAATGATCGATTTGGCGATTTCGGCAACGCTGCAACCGAGCCCGGCCGCGGCTTCAGCGGACGTTCTGCCGCTCGCCGGTAGGAGGACGACGGACCGCGGGTGCCCGATTTCATTCAGGAGATCCGCGACTCTGCGCGCCGCATCGGGCATTGGGTCCGCCGCTTCCATTGCTCGATCTATCGCGGCAGGATCAGGCGGAACACCGCGCCGCCTTCGTTCGCGAGCCGGATCTGCCCACGCTGACCGGCGTTCTCGTGCATTTCGGCGACGCGCCGGCCGAGGCGTAGACCCAGGCCCGTACCGTTCCTAGATACGCGTGTTGCAGTGCCTACGTGATCGAGGACAGTGTCCGGATACCCCGGGCCATCGTCGCGCACGAGGAACTCAAGGCCATCGTCGCCTTCCGCAACCTCGATCCGGACATGTGTGCGTGCATGCCGCCGGGCATTCTGCACGGCGTTGGCGAGGACCATGCGCACCAGCGCTTCGTCGTAAAACCACAGAGTCGGCGCCCGCGAACAGTCGAGCTCGACGCGGCAGGTGTCGCCTGCCGCCTGGCCATCGAGCAACTCGGCGGCGAGATCGGCCGGTGCGTGCGCATCGATGTTGAGACCGAGACTGCCGATCTCCGCACGGTAGTAGACCAGCAGCCGGGTCAGCGCATCTGCAGCCGCAATCGCGTCGCGCATTGTTTCGACATCGCCGGCCGCTTCGGCGCGACCGGCGAGTTGCGCCAGACGGTTCTTGACGTCGTGCAGGGTCAGCGCGGCAATCTCGGAAAAGCTCATGACGACACCGGCAGATTGAATTTCTGCTGCACCTTGGCGGCAATTTCGGCAATCTCGCGCAATTTCGGATGACGTCTGTCGCTGGCGAGCAGCATCTGCTGGAAGCGGCTGGCATCGTGCAGCTTGCCGGCGTCGACACCGTTCATGAAAACGTCCAGAAAGAGCGCATAGGCGGCGTTGGCGACGATCTGCAGATTGCCGGGCAGACGTTCCGCCGCCGCCCTTAGCATCGCCGACGCCGTCGCAAAGTCTCCGGCCTGCCCCTTCCTCACCGCATCGTCGTTGATCTTGATCACCTCGGCGTGGCTGCTGCGGATCAGACTCTCGGCCCGCGCGGCATCCCCGTGTGCCTGCATCATCCGGCTGATGCCGGCATGCAGGAGGGGGCGCTCCGGATTGTTTTGCAGGACATCCTTGAGCATCTGCTCGGCTTCGTCGTTCCTGCCCTGTACCAGGCAGGCCTTGGCGACGGCAAGCTTGACCATTTCCGGCATCGTCTGCGTACTTCCCTGCATGGCACGCGCCAAAGCCTGCTGCGCGAGTTCGACGTTGCCTGCCTGGTGTTGTGCGACGGCCTCGACGGCGGCGAGAAACGGCGTCTCGCCGGCCTCCTTGAAGCTCGTTCTGGCTTCCGTGATGAGTGCGATCGCCTTGCCGGCATCGCCGAGTTCGGTCCAGGCGTTGCCGAGTCTGGCGTAGTCATCGACGTCACGCAGCGGCGTATTGCGCGTCTTTTGCAGAACCGTGCTCATCGCCTGCTCGACACGACCAAAATCCGCCACATCTTCGGCGCACGCCGCGATCGCGCGATGACGAGCCAGCGCATTGGGCGACAATTCGCATGCCCGATCGAGAATGTTGAGTGCCTCGTCAACCTCCCCGGCGTCGCGATGCAGGCGCCCCAGCACATCGTAGGCAGCCAGGAAACGCGGCGTCTCGGCAACCAGATCGGTGAGCGTCCGTTTGGCCTGTTCGCCATCGCCGCTCCCCTGATATGCCCTCGCCAGGCCCAGTTTGGCCCAAGGCATCGAGCGCATTTGCAGCGCCTGCCGGTAGAAGTCGATCGCCTGCTCGAAGCGGCCGGCCATGATCAGCGCGTTTCCCTTTACGCGCAGGGCATCGACCAGGAACTTGTCGCGAGCTGCGATGATTTGGTCGCACAAAGGAATGATCTCGGACCAGCGTCCCTGGTCGTGCAACTGGTCGATGCGTGCCAGGCGCAGCTTCTTTTCCAGCAGGCGGTCGAGGCGCGAGCGGAGCGTCTCGGCGGTGAACGGTTTCAGCAGATAGTCGTCCGGCATGCACTCGGCCGCGGTAATGACCGACGCGTAGCGCTTCTCGGCCGTGATCATGACGAACACGGCCGCGCGGCTGATGATCTTGCGAGTGCGCAGGTACTCGAGGAACTGCTGCCCATCGGTGCTGCCGCCGAGGTAATAGTCGCAGAGGATGATGTCAAAGCGGCTGGACTGCAACAGCTCGAGCGCACGGCGGACGTCCGCAGCGACGTTTGCCTGATCGATGCCGAGACTGATCACCTGGCTGCGGATCGAAGTGCGCATTGCCGCGACGTCGTCGATGATCAGGATACGTTTGCCGCGGTAGGGCGAAAGGATGGCCATTGCTTGCTGGGACACGGAGGACGCATCGGATGATACCGGATTTCCACTGCCGCTGCGCCCGGGCCGCTCCGGCACTGGTGGATCGCGAAGCGTACCCCCGGTAAGATTGGCCACTCAACAAGCGCGCGGTGGAAAATGCCGGTTCCACCGCGCTTGCTGCGCCGGCCGAATGCTGCCTGCGAAGCCGTCCGCACAAACGGGGCTCCCCGGACGCGGGCGGATCACCAGCGAGGAAATCGTGCTCGATACCCCCGACGAACACCAGCAAATCCGCGACGCCGTCCGCGATCTGTGTCGCCAGTTTCCCGACGAATATTTCCGCAGGATCGACGCTGCGCGCGCGTATCCCGAAGCCTTCGTCGATGCATTGCTCGACGCCGGGTGGCTGGCAGCGATGATCCCCGAGGAATACGGTGGCTCGGGCCTGGGACTCAGCGCGGCAAGCGTGATCCTTGAGGAGATCAACCGCAGCGGCGGCAACTCCGCAGCCGTGCACGGCCAGATGTACAACATGGGAACACTCCTGCGCCACGGCAGCCGAGTACAGAAGGAGCAATACCTGCCGGCGATCGCTGCCGGCAGCCTGCGCCTGCAGTCGATGGCGGTGACCGAACCGACGGCTGGCACCGACACCACCCGCATCGGGACCACTGCCGTGAAGAAGGGTGGCCGATATCTGGTCAATGGCCAGAAGGTGTGGATCTCGCGCGTCCAGCACTCGGACCTGATGATCCTGCTGGCGCGCACGACGCCGCTCGCTGCGGTGAAAAGGAAATCGGAAGGCATGACGATCTTCCTCGTCGACCTGCGGCAGGCGATCGGCAACGGCCTGTCGGTGCAACCGATCGCGAACATGGTCAATCACGAAACCAACGAACTCTTCTTCGACAATCTCGAAATTCCCGAAGAAAATCGGATCGGCGAGGAAGGCGAGGGTTTCCGTTATCTGCTCGACGGGCTCAACGCCGAGCGCGCGCTGATCGCTGCCGAGTGCATCGGTGACGGTTACTGGTTCATCGAGCGCGCCAGCCGCTACGCCAGCGAGCGCATCGTCTTCGACCGCCCGATCGGAATGAATCAGGGAGTGCAATTCCCGATCGCCGAAGCCCTGATCGAGATCGAGGCGGCCAACCTGATGCGCTTCCGGGCGTGCGCACTCTTCGACGCGCAGCAGCCCTGCGGTGCGCAGGCCAACATGGCCAAGTACCTCGCCGCCAAGGCGTCGTGGCAAGCCGCCAACGTCTGCCTGCAGACACACGGTGGCTTCGGGTTCGCCTGCGAGTACGACGTCGAACGCAAGTTCCGCGAAACCCGGCTATACCAGGTGGCGCCAATCTCGACCAACCTGATTTTTTCGTACGTCGCCGAGCACCTGCTCGGCTTGCCGCGTTCGTTCTGAGCTGCGAAGGATCTCGCCATGCGTCCACTCGATGAGATCACCGTCATCACCCTCGAACACGCCATCGCCGCACCGTTCTGCACCCGTCAACTGGCCGACCTCGGCGCTCGCGTGATCAAGGTCGAGCGCCCGCAGGGAGGCGATTTCGCACGCGCCTACGATGAACGCGTGCTCGGCCTGGCGTCGCACTTCGTGTGGACCAACCGTGGCAAGGAAAGCCTGACGCTCGACCTCAAGCACGTGGCGGCAGCGGACATCCTGACCAGTCTGCTTGAACGCGCCGACGTGCTGGTCCAGAACCTGGCACCTGGCGCCACCGCCCGTCTCGGTCTGTCGTACGAAGTCCTGCGCGAGCGGCACCCGCAGCTGGTTGTCTGCGACATTTCCGGTTACGGCAGCGACGGACCGTACCGCGACAAGAAGGCCTACGACCTGCTCATCCAGAGCGAGTCTGGCTTCCTCTCGGTCACCGGCTCGCCCGACGCGCCGGCCAAGGCGGGTTGCTCGATCGCCGATATCGCCGCCGGCATGTACGCATACAGTCACATCCTGGCGGCGCTGCTGCAGCGCGGCCGGAGCGGGAGCGGCTGCCACATCGAGGTATCGATGTTCGAAAGCATGGTCGAGTGGATGAGTTACCCTCTGTACTACGCATTCGCCGGCGCTGCGCCACCGACACGCGCCGGCGCAGCGCACGCGACGATCTACCCCTACGGCCCATTCGCCGCAGGCGACGACCGCATGGTCATGCTCGGTGTGCAGAACGAGCGCGAGTGGCAGGCCTTCTGCAACGACGTGCTCGAACGCCCGGATCTCGCCGGAGATCCGCGTTACAGCTCCAACGCCTTGCGCAGCGCAGCCCGCGACGAACTGCAGCCACTGATCGCCGCCTGCTTCGCCCGCCTCGGCTCCGAGCAACTGATCGCCAGGCTCGACGCAGCGCAGATCGCCAACGCGCGCATGAACGAGCTGCACGATGTCTGGCAGCACCCGCAGCTTGCGGCGCGTGCGCGCTGGGCCGAAGTGACAACGCCGGCCGGCCCGATTCCTGCCCTGTTGCCACCCGGAAAAGTGGATAGTTTCACGCCGCGGATGGACGCCGTGCCTGCCCTCGGGCAGCATACCGACGCGATCCTTGGCGAACTCGGCTGGGCGCCGGCGGAGATCTGGCGACTGCGGGAAATGGGAGCCATTTGAAGCACTTGCGGAAGAGAGTGGCGAGTCCACCGGACGTCGGACAGTTGCCGCTCGGCATCCACGAAGATTGACGGCGACTGTTCGATGCGGGAGCATATCGTTCCTGCTGCTGCCTGCCGAGCAGCAATACTTCCATCCTTTCCAGCCGCAGGCCCCCTGCCTGCACCGATCGACATGACAGAAATCGTTACCCTGCCGCAGGTGAATTGGGATCAACCTCGCTCGGCGGCCGAGCAGCAAGAGGCAATCGCGGCGATCGAATCGGGAAAGGTTCTCCTGTTCCCGCAATTGGACTTCCCGCTGGCGGTCGCGGAAAGCCGGATCTGCTCTTCGGCAAGCACCGGCGATGCCAAGAACATCAGTTTCGACCCCGTCCGCCGCGTGTTGCGTGGCGGCAATACCAGCGCGGCCGAACTGAACTTGCTCGAAAGCATGATGACAAGATTTGCTGCGCTCAGCGCCACCCTCGTCGGCCATCTGTTCCCGCGCTATGTGCCGTCCCTGCAACAGGCGCGAACCAGCTTCCGTCCAGTCGAGATCGCGGGACGGCCTAGCTCCTGGCGCAAGGACGACACGCGCCTGCACGTAGACAGCTTTCCGTCGTCACCGACGCAGGGGCGACGAATCCTGCGCCTTTTCAGCAACGTCAATCCGGCGGGTCGCGGCCGAATGTGGCGACTCGGCGAACCCTTCGAGGAAGTCGCACGGCGCTATGTGCCGTCGATCCCCAAACCCGTGCGCGGCGTCAGCCGCACGCTCGAGGCGCTTGGCATCACCAAGACCCGCCGCAGCGAGTACGATCACTACATGCTTTCCCTGCATGACCGGATGAAGGCGGATTTGCCGTACCAGTCGGCTGCGAAGCAGCAGCGGCACGAGTTCCCGGCCGGCAGTACCTGGCTGGTCTACACGGATCAGGTGTCGCACGCGGCGATGAGCGGACAGTACTTGTTGGAGCAGACATTTCATTTGCCGGTCGACGCCATGCTCGACCCGTCGCAGTCGCCACTTCGGATACTGGAACGGTTGCTCGGCCGGAGGCTGACCTGACCTCTGGGCACTGACGAACTTGCCACCCGCACGCAGCTGCCGCACGTTCGCACGCCGGTTGCGGCAGACGGCTTGTGAGGATACCGTCGCGAGCAGGCGAGCCGCCCTGCGCCAAGCGATCACGATGGACAAGAAACCCGCTGGCACGGGGTATTCGTGCTGTGCGTACGGTGCGGTGGCGGCCTCAAGGCAGCCTGCCGGCGCCGAGCATACGGTTGAAAAGGACGCCCGGTGACAGCCACACGACTTCGTCGTCGAAGCTGGTGGTTTGCGTCTTGCTGACTACGTTTATCGTGGGCACCCCGGCATTCGTCCAGATGTTGGCCGCTTCGTCCACGTCGGCGCCTGCAGGCAACCGCGTCCCCTGCGGCGTGTAAGCGCCATTGCCATTCTTTCCGTGCGAAATCACCACTGCCGGTACGTCGCTGCCGATTTTGCCTCCGCCCCCTGCCAAGGAGGACCAGACCTGCAGGTCACCGCGCGAGGACAGCAGGAACGCGGCGTTCTGGGACGCCTGCACGTGTTGCGCGAACACCGCCGTCACCCGGTACGAATAGCGGCGACCCCATGCGTCGGTCTCGGGAACTCCCAGCGTCGCCCAAGGCAGGACACCAACGGTGGAGACGCAATCCCCAATACCACTTCGCGCCTCGATTCCGGCGCCAGCGACACCGGTTGCGGTCGTCGCCGGCGCCGGACACGGCAGGCGACCGTTGCTTGCTGCAAAGCCGAGCAGCGCCTCGCGAGCTTCTGCCAGCGACTTGCGCGTGTCATCGGTATTGCGCATGTCCATTTGTGCAGACAGGGGAACGATGAGACCGCCGAGCAGCAGCGAGACGATGACCAGAACCACTGCCAGTTCGGTGAGGGTGAACCCCTTGGCACGCGGCATTCGCTCATGCCAACCGTTCACGGCAGGCACCTGACGAGATCGGTGCTCGCACTGCCTGCGCTGAAGTCCCCGGAACTGCCACCGAAGGCCGTGGCCGAGGTGGTGGGAACGCGAAAGGAAGCGAGGTTGAGGCCCTCCAGATAGTTGCTCGGGTCGGTCTTTTCAGCAACCGTCTGGCGCCGCTGGGCTGCGGTCTTCCGGCCCGCGAATATCAGCACGCGACTGCACGCGAGCGACGTTTGCACGCCATTCACCGTGATCCGCGACGGTTGCGATAGCTGGGTAAGGAACAACATTTCTTTCCAGTTCTTGCAAAAATTGGGATTGGGTGCCGAAGTGCAGGCAATGTTATCGCTTCCCTTGCTGCCCGACACGGCGATGCTGCGCAGGTGATCCATGAAAGCCGGCGAAGCGAGCAGATCGTGTACGGCGAGCACGAAATCGCTGCGTCGGATCAAGATGTTGAAGATGTCGTCGACGGTGACGTAGAGAAAGCGATCGTTGTAGTGATCGCTACTTGCGACGACGAAGGCCTTGTTGCCGCTGCTCGCGGCAACGCGATTGTTGGTGCTGCCGGCGAAGTAATTGACCTGGCCAGCGAGGGCATTCGCTGCAGCGAAGGGATCGAGATAATTGCGCGCGTCGTAGTTGCCTCCGCATGCCGCGTAAGCCGCGTCGGCCAGCGTACGCCGCTGCCCGTCGAGCGCCGGTCCGGGCGCGACGAGCAGTGCTGCGACGCTGTTCGCAAGCGGGACTCCCGCCTCATTGACGACATCGATCTGGCCCTGCGTATCCCAATTCAGCGGATCGGTTTTCCAGGCGTCGTTCTTGAAGCGACCGGACACGACGTACCACAGGCACTCCCCCTGCGCATCACGCAGCGCCGCCGTGCGTAGCGTCTGCCAGGGGAATTTGCCGATCACCGACAGGTCCTTTCCGTCACCGGCAAAGGTGAGTGCGGACTCTCCCTCGGTGAGCGTTCCGGCGCGGAAGCCCAAGTCCGGCAGGCGCAGATACCCCGCTTCGGCGAGCAGGGGCTGGCCAGTCGCGTCGCCGATCAGTGCGTCACGGGCCTCGGCCAGGGCAAGCGATGCATCCTGCTGACGCGCCATCTGCAACTGCCTGGCATTCAATTGACCGAACATCAGGTACAGGCCCCAGAGGCTGAGCAAAGCGACCATGACGAGCAGCGCAACTCCGCTCTGCCGCCTGCTGCTCCCGACTGCGATGCTCCTCATGCCGGGAAATTTCCCGCCGGCGCAGGGGTCACGGCCGGCGTGGCAGACTGGGGTACCGCCGGCGGACGACGCATCGCCTACCTGGACGACCTGGGTGCAGATTGCACGCGTAACTGGCCGCCGTCGAGCAGATCGTGCGTTTGTCCGGTATCGCGGTCGATGGTATCGCCAACCCGGGCGCTGACCGCAGGCGAACCGTCAGCACGCACGACCACCCGCGCAGGATTTCCCCGCCCCGGTGTCACCTGCAGGTCGCTCCCGCCTTCCTTTCCGTGTTGCGGGTTGCGGTTGATCCAGACAGTGGACTGCCCGCCGCTGCGGGTAACCACACCGTCTATGGTCAAGCCCGGTTCGGCGTTGATCTGCTGTCTGTCGAGCGTGTTGCTTTCCCGCTGGCGATCGAGTTGCTGCCGACGCTCCGGGGTGAAGAACAGGCGACCGAGCACGTCGTCGGCAGCGCTTGCCGACCAGGCTTCGAGCAGCAGCCAGATGGCGAGGGCAGGAACGGCAGCATTCCTGCGAGGACACGAGAAGGCGTTCATCCGCTGACTTTCCCCGCTAGTTGTGGACCGCTCCGCGCAGCGTCAGCCAGTCGATCTCGCAATCGGCCTGCAGATTGGCCCAGTCACCGGCACGCTCGCCGGCAGCGGGAGGCAGCCGTTCAACGTTGCAGCCCCTGATCCGAATCAGCGCTTTCGCCTCGCGGCGGAGGTCGCCGAGCAAGCGCGTGAGATCCTCTTCGTGGAGCAGTTTCATTTGTACTTTCATGCTGCTGACCGAAAACACAAAATCCCCCGCTGCGCCAGCCTCGAGCAGGCGCTGGGGTGCAATTTCGTAGCGCAGATCGAGCAGACGACGCGTGTCGCGAATCGCTTCGAGCAGCTCGACCCAGTCGAGACGCTGCTCCTCGCCGATCACACCGCGCTCCTGCAACTGATAGAACAGGAGAGAGTCCCGCCTGATCTCGATCTCCTCGCTACGCATCCGCTGCAGCCTTTCCTCCACTTCGCCGCGCTGCGTGGTGGCGGCAAGCCTGGCATGCTCGGCGCTCTCCTTGCCCTGATGCGCGAAATAGAGCAGCACGCCGCCGCCGGCGAACATCAGGACGGCCGCCATGACGCTTGACCGAAGTCGGTGAAGATCGGTCAGACTCAGTTTCACGTAGCGATCGTCCGGCGAATCCGCAGCTTGAAGGAGGGCAGTCGACCGTCTTCGGCGCCGACGTCGCCTCCCTGGACCAGCTTTCCGGACTCGATGTCGAAAGGTTGCTGCAGTACCTCGACAGTAAGTGAGGGATTGCGCTGCAGGGCGGCGAGCAGCCGGTTGAAGGCCGCCAGCACCTGCCGCCGGTTGCTGCTGCTCGCGCCGACTCGCAGCGTGCCGCGCACGATGGCCAGTTCGCCCTCCGAACTTGGCAGCTCGCTATGTTGCAGCTCACCGGGGACGGCCTCTCCGGGCGTCGGCGAGGTCATCCGCCAGTCGATTCCGTCGACTTCGACCGATGGTTCCCCTTGCAGTGCCTGGCTGATTTCGCGCCACAAGAGGTCGGGCGAGCGACTTCCTTTTTCAAGTTCGAGGTAGCGGTTGATCAGCAGACGCAGATTCTCGCTGGTGGTCGGGATTGGCGGGAAAGTTCGGAGGATTGCATCGTAGCGCTGCTGCGCCAGGAAGGTCTCGCGATTGACTGCTTCGACCTCGTCGTCGAGCTGCTTCGCCTGATACCAGTCGTTCCCCGCGTACAGCAGGCACGTCAGCAGCACGCTTGCGGCTACCCCATGCAGCAGTGAGCGGACGCGCCGGAGATGGTAAGCGTGGCGAAGTGAGTCACTGGCGAACTGGGTCCGCGGCCGATCGGTCGCCAGCAATTGGAGAAACAGCAATTCGCAACGCGTGTCCGGCGGGGGCGTCCTGACCCGGCACCGCTGCGCGCACTGCTCGATGTCGAGAATGACGAACGACAAGGTGTCCTGGGTTACGCAAATGCTGCGCACCGCTTCCCTGGCGCTGGCATGCACGAGAAGATACGCAGTGATCGGCTGCTGGCGACCGATCAGGCGCTGACTGATCAAATACTGCTGCAGCTTGCGTGCTTCGCTGGCAAAGGCTCGAGCCATGCTGCCAGCGCTGTCGTCCTGCAGCACGCTGAGGCGGCTGAACTGCAACTCGCCCTTTTCGAGATAGCTCTGCCGAATGCTCTGGTCCTGAACCGTCAGCAACAGGCAGCGCTCGTCCGTGATGGCCAACCTTCTGACCAGCAAGGGCTGCAGCAGGGGCAACGAGTAGATGCCGGTCAATGCTGCCTCGGTACTGGCCAGCGCCTGCAGCCAGGGGGAAAAGGTTTCGTTGCCGGTGAGCGCGGCGAGCAGGACACGCTCGTTCTTGCGTCGGGATTGTTCGTGTCCGAGCGAACTGGAAGCAGTCAGAATGGCATTGAAGAACTGTTGTCCGAGCTTGCGTGCGATGACCGCGCGGCGATCGGCACCACGCAGGAGCGGAATCGTTTCGACCTGAAATCCCTCATCGGCAACATTGGCGAGGATCGTGAAAATGCACTTCGGGTTTGCCTCCAGATATTCGACAAACCTGCCGCTGTCGCCGGCAGCGAAGGCGCCGTCTTCGCTGAGAACGCCGGCACGCCAGCGGAATGCTGTCGTCTGCTGCGCGTTGAGATAGAGGAAACAGCGGACGGACATCGGCCACACCGGATTTCAGGTCTTGATCCGGCTGATCACGTCATATACCGGGCCGAGAACGGACAGCATGATCCAGCCCAGCACTCCTCCCATCAGGACGGTCAACAGCGGTTCGATCAGTTGCTGCATCTTTTGCACCGACTCCTTGACGTCACGATTGTAGAAGTAGCTGACGTTATGCAGCGCGTCATCGAGTGCGCCGGTGTTCTCGCCGACACGCAACATGCGGATCACCAATGGTGGAAAGAAGCCGGTGCTGTGGAAAGCGGCAGTGACGTTCTGTCCGTCACCGATCAGTTGTTCGACGCGTTCGAGACCCCGACGAATGACCAGGTTGCCGACCACGTCCTGCGTCGTCCGGATCGATTCGAGAATGGGTATGCCGGAGGCGTAGAGCAGGGCGAAGGTATTGGCAAATCGGGAAAGAATGATCTTTCTCAGGATGTCGCCAAACAGCGGCAGCTTCAGCTTGCAGCGATCAAAGCGGTAGCGCGCCAACGGATTGTCGCGCAGCAACAGACTCAGACCCAACACTGCGATCGCCGGCAACAACAGCAGCAGATACCAGTAGGCGATCATCAGATCGGAAACCAGGAACAGGATCTGGGTCTGCAGCGGCAGCTCCTGTCCCATGTTCCTGACGAACATCTTGAGTTGCGGAACCAGGTAGATCATCAGGAAGAAACTGGCAGCGAGAACGACCGCTCCGACGAACGCGGGGTAGGCGATCATCTTCTTTGTCTGCGACGAAAGTTCGTCTTCCCATTTGAGCGTTTCATTGAGGCTGTGCAGAACCTCCGGCAGATTCCCGGTCGCTTCGCCAGCGCGGATCAGGCTGACAAAAACCGTGTCGAAAACCTCCTGATGGCTTTCCATCGCCTGCGACAGGGTTTGGCCGCCTTCGATCGACTCGATCAGGCTGGCCACTACGTCACGGAAGCTTGGGTGTTCGAGGGTCTCGCGCAGGTCGCTCAAGCCCTCGAGCATGGGCACGCCGGCGCGCAGCAGTTGTTGCAAATGGAAGCAGAAATGAATGATTTCCCGCCGCGGAACGGCGGCGGTAGCGAAGCGCCGCCGCTTGCCAAGCGGGTCACCGCTGACGAGGTCAAGTTCCATGCGCCGGAGCCGCATCTCGAGGTCGACGAGATTGACGGCTTCCGTGTTGCCAATCACCGTTTTTCCTTCGGGGCTGACCGCCTTGTACGAATAAAGCGGCACTGGCGCTACATCCGGTCGGTCAGATCGACGACGCGGCCGACTTCGTCGAGAGAGGTTGAACCATCGAGCACGCGCCGCAGGCCATCATCAGCGAGCGTGGAGAAGCCCTGCCGGTCAGCCAGTTGCCGCATTTCGCGGAGCGTACTGCGGCGGGCGATCAGTTCGTCCATCTCGCCGTTGATGCGCAGAAGTTCCATGATCGCCAGACGCCCGCGATAGCCCTGGAACTCGCAACGATCACAGCCTCCCCGACGGTAGATCACCGGCCGCGATCCTTCGTCTTCGCCGCCCAACAGGCGAAGCTCATGCGCTTCCGCCTGGTAGGGGACCTTGCAGTGCACACAAAGGCGCCGCACGAGTCTTTGCGCGACGATGCCGATGATGTTGCCGGCCATGATGTCCGGCAATATGCCGATGTCCAGCAGACGAGGGATCACGCCGATCGCCGAACTGGTGTGCAGCGTCGAATACACCTGATGCCCGGTCATCGCTGCACGCAAGGCCATCGCGGCGGTTTCGGCATCGCGCACTTCCCCCACCAGGATGATATCCGGGTCCTGACGCATCATCGAACGGATGCCGTTGGCGAAATCGAGCTTCAGCGAGTCGGCCGCCGAAGTCTGCCGCACCAGGGGCATCGGATACTCGACCGGGTCCTCGAGAGTCATGATGTTCACGCCCTCGGAGTTGATGTGATTGAGCACCGAATACAGGGTTGTGGTCTTGCCGCTGCCGGTCGGTCCGGTCACGAAGATGATCCCTTCAGGACGGGCGATCATCAACTCCAGCTGTTGCAGTTGTCGTTCCGCGAGACCGAGTCCGGCAAGCGGTACGATCCCCTTCTGCCGGTCGAGAATACGCAGGACGATGTTCTCGCCGTGAATCGTCGGCTGTACCGAAACGCGGAAATCGACCTGACGGCCGCGCATGTTGAGCGCAATGCGGCCATCCTGTGGCGCGCGCGTTTCGGCGATGTTCATTCCCGATAGCACCTTGATGCGCACTGCCATGGCCGGCCAGTAGGTCTTGTGCAGTGACCTTACCTGTCGCAGCATGCCATCGATGCGGTAACGGATGCGCAGAAAGCTGGCCTCCGGCTCGAAATGGATATCGGAAGAGTCGCGCTTGACGGCATCGGTGAGGATCGAATCGATCAGACGGACGACCGGCTGACTGTATTCGTCTGCCGATTGCAGGCCACGGAAATCGATTTCCCCGGTTTCGATTTCGTGCAGAATGCCGTCGATCGATAGCTCATGACCGTAGCACTGGTCGATTCCGCGATCGATGTCGGTTTCGCCGGCAAGCAGCGTCTCGATCTCGATTTCGTCGCCGGCGAGGCCGCGTATCCTGTCCAGAGCTACGATGTCGTTGCTGTCCGCGACAGCGATCGTCAGACGTCGGTTTCGTGCGTCGTAATCCAGCGGCAGCAGATGGTGGCGTTTCGCCAGATCGCGCGGAACGAGCTTCAATGCCGAAGGATCGATGATCGCGCTCGACAGGTCCACGCTCTGCTTGCCGAGGCTTTCGGAGAGCGCGTCGCGCAGCGTCGCCTCCGACACGAAGCCGAGCGAAACCAGCAGCTTGCCAATCGGCTGGTTGGATTTCAGCTGCTCGCGCAGGGCAATGCGCAACTGATCCTCGCTGAGGATGCCCTTGCTGATCAGTATCTGGCCAAGTGGCCTGGAGTGGGTATCGGTCGGAGCGTTCATGGTTGACGTCGCCGGCATCACCGGGCCAGGTCGTCGCACCTCTGTGAAATCAAGGCTGCAACTCCAGAATGCGCTTCGCTGCTGCGTTTCTGTCGAACGCGCCGCGCCCCGTTTCGGCGGCGGCGAGCGCCATCCGGTAGTACTGTGCGGCCAGCTTGTTCTGGCGCAGGTGATCGAGGCTGACAGCGACGTTGAAAATGTAGTCGGCGTTGTCGGGGTCCAGCACGTAGGCCTGGAAATAGGCCTGCTGCGCGTCGTTCCAGTGGCCCCGCCGAGCGTACAGGTTACCCAACGCGAAATGCAGCGCGGACACATCCGGCTGACTGGCGAGCAGCGTCTTCAGACGACTTTCGGACGACGCCGAATCCCCCGGTCCGCGCAGGCTGATCAGCGCCGCCTGCGCGGTGGCATCGGTGGGATCGACCTCCAGCACCCGCAAATAATAGTCGAGGGCGCGATCGAACTGTCCCTGGCTGGCGGCAATCGCGGCCAGCCCGAGAAGGGCATCGGCATTCCGCGGATCGCCGCGCAGTACCTGCTCGTAGCCACGACGCGCTTCGTCCGGCTTGCCGAGCTGCCAGGATTCGTAGGCAAGATTCAGGGTCTGATCCTGCCGGGCCCGGTTGCTGCCCGCCCGGAAGACTCCCGCGGTCTCCCCGGCCGGAATGCCGGCGAGGTCGCGGCGAACGCGTTCCGGAGGGGACGCGGGCGGCGGCACTGGCAGCGATCGCGGCGGCTCGACCGCGGGCGGTGGAGCTTCTTTCACCTGCGCCGGAACACCTGACTGCACAGGGCCTGCCGGCGGCAGGGTAACGGTGGGGCCGGCCGTTGGCGAGACCGGACTGGCCAGCGAGCGAACCGAGACACTTTGCAACTGCCACCAGAAATAGCCACCGATAGCCAGCAGCGCTCCGCCCGCCACGAAAAACAAGGGCCACGGGGACCGGCGCGAGGCCGCGGCCCGTTTCACTGCGAAGACGTTCTTGGCCGCTCGTCGTTGGCTGGTCTGGCTGCCATCGGCGCCAACCCCCGCCACTGGCTCCACCTGTCGGTCGCGCGGCGGCGGTGGCATGGCGTTCGCCGGGGGTTCGGCGTGGACAGCCGACGACTGCGCAGCGGCCGTTGACGGCGCCCGACTCGGCGCAGGCGCTGGCGTGTCCAGAGGGTCGAGGCTCAATTCAAGCAGAGAAGCTGCAGAATCGCCCACCGGGCCAGCCTGCCGCTTGGCCTCCTCCGCGCGCCGCAAGGCGTCCATCAACAGGCTCACCGCAGCGGCTCCGGCGGCTGTTCGGGAAGCGAGAATGGTCGGAAGACCTGATCGCTGCGGAAGAAGTTCTTGCCCGGCAGGAATTCCCGGAAGCTGCTGAAATCACCGTCGATCGATGCGTCCTTGAGCACCGTCGGGCGCAGCAATACCACCAGTTCGGACCTTGCCGAGGAGTTCGATCGCGTGTTGAAGATCTCGCCGATCAAGGGGATGTCGCCGAGCAGCGGCAAGCGACCATCGCGATTGTCCAGACGGTCTTCCATCAGCCCGCCAAGAACGGCGATGTCGCCACTTTCGACGCGCAACATGGACTCGATCTCGCGCATGCGTATCTGCGGCACCAAGTTCCTGATGTTGCTCGCCGCCAGCGCCGGGTTGGGATCGGGCTTCAACTCGACGATACTGGAGATCGATGGTCGAACGCTCAGGGTAACGCTGCCGTTGTCACTGATCTGCGGCGTCAGGCTCATGAAGAAGCCGATCGAAACCGATTGCGGCGTCGTCGTCGTGGTCACCGTGGAGTTGGTGTTGGTGTTGCCAGGAACGACGTCCTGCTTGACGTTGAAATATACGAAATCCTCGGAGACCTTGAGCGTTGCCGTCTGGTTGTTGAGCACCGCCAGTTTGGGACTGGAAAGGACCTTGACGGCGCCGAAGTCGCGCAGCAATTCCACGGTGGCCGCCAGATTCGCCGGGTTGATGCTGCGGTACTTGATCACGTATGGCGTTACCGCGCTGGGAACGTTGCTGGTCACCGCCGGTTTGCTGACGCTGTACTCGGTGCCGCTGGTGAGTCGACTCCACTCGATCCCCTGTTGGTAACCGTCGCCCAGCGTAACCTCGATGATCGTCGCTTCGATCAACACCTGCCGACGCGCGCCATGCATCACCCGATCGAGAAACTCCTGCACCTTCTCATGTTGCCGGGCCGTCGCCCGAACGCTGATGACGCCGCCTTCCGGATTGGCAATCACCGACGCCGCTTCGCGGAAGGTCATGCGTTTGACGACCGACGAGCCGGTGTTCTGCATGGCAACCGGATTCGGACTGGCGGCCAGTGACGGCACGATCTGGCTACCGCGCGCCGCGGCGATCTTGGGAGCAGGAGCACCCGTACCGGTCGTCGTCTGCGAGCCAGCCTGTTCGGTGACGGTTTCGGTCGTGCCCTCGGGAAAGATCTTGTCGGTTTCGTGCAGCAGCGCTTTCAGGTTCTGCTCGAGGGTTTCCCAGAAATTGTTCTTGGACTTGTTCTCGATCTGGATACGCGACGTGTTCCCTGTGCCGGCGACGCCACCTGCGCCGGTCGCCAGCGAGCTGGTCGATATCTGGGTGCTGGTGGAAACGACGCCGGTAACGTCACGGACAATGTTGACGTAATCGACCCGGTAGTTCTTGAGATAAGGCGTATCGGGCATTACCGCGAGGTTGGGTCCGTCGAGTTCGAAGCGCATATCGACCTGCTTGGCGATACGCGCAAGCAATTGCGGCAGCGTCTGATCGATCGCATTGAGCGTCACCAGGCCATTGAGCCCCGGATAAATGTCGACGTTGAGCTTCGCGTCCCGGGCAAGGGCAAACAACAGGTCGTGCACCGGCACGTTGTTCACGACCACACTGTAGGTTTCGGTCTTGCCGCCGGCCCGCGGACGAGGAAGCGAAACGGTTTGCTGCACGGGCTGGGGGATCGTACCCGGTGTAGCGAGCACGCTGTCAGCCCGCAGATGCCCGGCCGACGGCCCAGTGCTGAGCGTGCTCGGCGTACAGGCGTCGAGCAACGGCACAGTGAGAATGAAGCTAAGAATGCGCAAGTGTCGCAGAGTTCGCAAGGACACGCCCGAGCCTGACCAAGTCAAGTAGCAAATTTATCATACCACGTCAGCCGATCGATTCAACTACATGATTTTAATTGCCTAACCAGCCAGCATCGAATTCAGGCCGGGTCTCGCAGCGAGCGCAGTTTGGCAACCGCCCGAACGTAAGGCCTGCCGGCCGGTATCAGGTCGCCAAGCGTCGCCAGTGCCGCGTTCGCCTCGTCACGCGAGGCGTAATCGCCATAGATGACTCCCAGCCGGTCGCCGCCGCCCACTTGCGTGCGATAGACCCGGACTTGGCGTGGATCAAGCGTCTTTGCGTTACGTGCAATGAAATCCACCACTTCTCTCTGGCTGCGGCCATCTGTAACGAGTAATTGAATGAAGTAGTGGTTGTCCGGGGTCTTTTTCAACCATTCCTGGGTTGCCGCGATACGCTCCCACAGGGGCCCGCGCGACTCGCTACCGAGCGCCCCGCGGGTGGTCGGCGAACCTGCGGTGCCAGGCACGGCCGACGCCGAGGGATCCGGTGACAGCACCTCGCCAGCCGCTGCGCTACCGCCTTCGGCTACAGGAGAAATCGCTGCAGGGTAGTCGCCAGCGAGGTACGCTAGCCCGGCAATCGCGCAGACGATGGTGACGGCCACCCATTGCCAGCCGCCGCGCAGACGACGATCGATACGCGAAAATTGAGCGTCGCGTATCGCAGCCCGTACCTGTCGGCCGGCGATCTGGTGCGCACCCTCGGAAAAAGCGGCAAGCAGCGCCTTGTCGGCAAGGATATTGATGCGTCGGGTAAGCCCCTCCGAAACCTTGCTGATCAGGCGGATGGCACCTCCGCTGAATAGATCCGGACCGCGGTAACCGGCAGCGCGCAGGCGGAACATCAGGTAAACGGCAATGTCGTTGCGTTGCAGCGGCAGCAGTCTGAAATGGTGGGTGATGCGCTCCTTGAGTTGGCGCATGGCCGTATCGCGCAGGCGCTGGTCGAGTTCCGGCTGGCCAAAGAGGACGATCTGCAGCAGCTTGTGGCAACTGGATTCGAGGTTGGAGAGCAGGCGAATTTCCTCGAGCGCTTCCAGTGGCATGGCGTGCGCTTCGTCGATGAGGACGACGACCTGCCGGCCGGCCGCGTAGATTTCGAGCAGCCGTTCCTGCAGCGAGCGCAACAGCGAGTGACGGCTTCCTTCCGGGAGAGAAACATGCAGGTCGGCGGCGATCGCGAAGAGAATCTCGTCCTGGGACAGCATCGGGTTGGCGAGATAGACCGTCTCGACGTGGTCCGGAAGCCTTTCGAGCAGCATCCGGCAAAGCATTGTCTTGCCACTGCCAACCTCGCCGCTGACCTTGACGATGCCTTCGTCGTGGGTGATCGCATAAATCAGCGCATCGAGCATGGCGCCGCGATCGGCACCGGCAAAAAAGAACTC
The DNA here is from genome assembly GCF_023806565.1 of Accumulibacter sp. Lineage (GTDB taxonomy): Bacteria > Pseudomonadota > Gammaproteobacteria > Burkholderiales > Rhodocyclaceae > Accumulibacter. The sequence goes on from NZ_JAMTDV010000048.1 coordinate 22,279, forward strand.
GGTGTGCGGCGTGATGCGAAAAGGCGCCTGCCGCAATCCAAAGTGGTCGAGGTACATTATGGGCCCCGCCCGGACGCTTGCGCGCCATGACAGCGCGTCGTCCGCTGCTCGCAGGCCTGGTTGGCGCTGTCGTGCGTCAGTCGTGGCGCAACTGCATCCACGATGCCTCGTTCGTTCGCACCGGATCCCGACGGCAGCTTGCCGTCAACGATCAGGGGAGGCTTCGCGGGCGGCGATGTGGCTGAACTGGCGAGCATGCAAAGCTTGGTCTGGTCAGGAAAATGAGGCGGCCCGGACATTATTCCACAATTATATTAACGCCAAGTAAATCACGTCGAGGCGCGGTGCCCGTCGGGTATAATTCGTGCTCTTTTTGTCCTGGAAAGTTGCTGTGTCTGCCGACAATCTGGTCGAAATCAGGAACCTGGATTTTGCCTATGAGGATCGACCGATCCTCGACGGGATCAGCCTGGCGATTCCGCGCGGAAAGGTCGTCGCCATCATGGGCGGTTCGGGCTGCGGCAAGACGACGCTGCTGCGGCTGATCGGCGGACAGCTCCGGCCGACCCGCGGGGACGTCGTCGTCGATGGTCAGTCGGTGCCAAGTCTGAAGGACGACGAACTTTACGCGCTGCGCCGGCGCATGGGCATGCTCTTCCAGTTCGGTGCGCTGTTCACCGACATCTCGGTGTTCGATAACGTCGCCTACCAGATGCGCGAACATACCGATCTCCCCGAAGAACTGATACGCGACATGGTGTTGCTCAAGCTCAATGCCGTGGGCCTGCGCGGCGCGCATCACCTGATGCCCGCAGAACTTTCCGGCGGGATGGCGCGGCGGGTAGCATTGGCCCGAGCGATCGCGCTGGACCCGATGCTGATCATGTATGATGAGCCCTTCGCCGGTCTCGATCCCATATCACTGGGCGTCATCGGCCAGTTGATCCGGCAGCTCAACGACGCACTCGGTGCGACGACGATCATGGTCACGCACGACATCCAGGAGTCCTTGCTGATCGTCGACTTCATCTATTTCATGTCGGAAGGAAAGGTCGTCGCGCTTGGCACACCGGACGAGATCCGGGCTTCGCGGCATCCCTTCGTCCATCAGTTCGTATTCGCCGAGGCGGACGGACCGGTACCTTTCCACTACCCCGCGGAACCTCTTGCCCGGGAATTGCTCGGAGCGGGCCGAAGTGAATTCTCCTAGCCAGCGTACTTCGATCATGACCGCGATTGCCGGCCTGGGGCACCGCGTCAACGACGCGCTGCAGCGACTGGGTTTTGCCTCGCGCTTCTTCCTCGTGCTGCTGCGTCACTCGGGGCAGTCCTTCCGTCGCCTGCACCTGACGGTCCGCGAAATCTATTTCTCGGGATTCCAGTCGCTGCTGATCATCATGGTCTCGGGCCTGTTCATCGGCATGGTGCTCGGCATGCAGGGATACGAGACGCTGCAGCGCTACGGCTCGGCCGATGCACTGGGAATTCTGGTTGCTCTGTCGCTGGTGCGGGAACTTGGGCCGGTGGTAGCCGCGCTGCTCTTCGCCTCGCGTGCCGGCTCGTCGATCACGGCCGAAATCGGCTTGATGAAAGCAACCGAGCAACTTACCGCCATGGACATGATGGCGGTCAATCCGATCGCCCGCGTCGTGGCGCCGCGTTTCTGGGGTGGCGTGATCTCGATGCCTTTGCTGGCAGCGCTTTTTTCCGCCACCGGAGTGTTCGGCGGCTACCTGATCGGGGTCGTCTTCATCGGCGTGGACGACGGGGCATTCTGGTCGCAAATGCAGGCTTCGGTCGATTTTCGTTACGATATCTGGAGCGGCATCGTCAAGAGTTTTGTCTTCGGCATCGCCGTTTCCCTGATTGCCGTTTTTGAGGGTTACGATGCACAACCCACTGCCGAAGGCGTGTCGAGTTCGATCAAGGGTACCGTCGTCAAGTCGGCCCTGGCGATCCTGGCGCTCGATTTCGTGCTGACCTCGTTCATGTTCCGGGAGGCTTGATGAGTCGCAAATTGCTCGACCTTTGGGTCGGTTTTTTCGTTGCCCTGGGCTTGGCCGCAGTGCTTTTTCTCGCACTCAAAGTCGGCAATCTTTCCGCGGCGAACTTTTCCGAGACTTACTCACTGACCGCCAAGTTTGTTAACATCGGTGGACTGAAAGTGCGCGCACCGGTGAAGAGCGCGGGCGTGGTCGTCGGTCGCGTGGCCGAGATCCGTTTCGACCCGGAAACGTACGAGGCAGTGGTAACGTTCACCGTTGACGCACGCTACCGTTTCCCGAAAGATACCTTTGCCCTGATCCTGACCGCCGGCTTGCTCGGCGAGCAATATATCGGCCTCGACCCGGGCGGCGACGAAAAGATGCTCAAGAATGGCGACGTGATCGCCAAGACGCAGTCGGCAGTGGTCCTGGAAAAGCTGATCAGCCAGTTCATGTTCAACAAGGCGTCCGAAGGGCCGAACGAAAAATAGGACAAAGGAAAATCAGTGAAGCCATCCCTTTCACACTCGTTATCTTGCCTGGCCTTCGCGCTTGTGGTTTCTGCGGCCACCGGCTGCACGACCACCGCGAAGAATCCCAAGGATCCGTTCGAGGGATTCAATCGGGCCATGTTCGCTGTCAACGAAGGCCTCGATGTGGTCGTCAAGCCGGTCGCGCAGGGCTACGACACGGCGGCCCCGCTCCCCGTCAAGGTCCTCATCGGCAACTTCTTCGGCAATATCTGGGACGTCTGGACAGCCGTAAACAATCTGCTGCAGGGCAAGGGTGAACAGGCGATTTCCGACGTTGGCCGGGTACTGATCAATTCCACGGCCGGTATCGGAGGTGCTTTCGACGTTGCAGCCGAAATGGGCCTGACCAAGCATGCCGAGGACTTTGGCCAGACCCTCGGCAGGTGGGGAGTCGGTGACGGGCCCTACTTCTACTGGCCGATCATCGGCCCACGCACGACGCGCGACACGGTAGGCTGGATGGTCGATGTGTATTTCGATCCGGTCTGGCGCCTCGACAACGTCGCCTGGCGCAACAGTCTCGTGGCGACCCAATACATCGATCGGCGAGCGAGCCTGCTCCCTTCGGACAAGGTCGTCGAGGAAGCGGCTTTCGACAAGTATGACTACATCCGGGACGCCTACCTGCAGCATCGCCGGAGCGAGATTTTCGATGGCGAGGTGCCGTACGAAGTATCTGACGATGAGCCCGTGCGCTAGGCTGCGCAGCCGCGGCGTCGCGAAAAAGTTCCCAATTTTTAGGAAGTGCCGATGAAGTCTCTGCTTTCGCTGCTGTTTGCTCTGCTGGTCGTGCTGGGAAGTCCCGCCCTGGCGCAGGAATTGGCACCGGATGCCATGGTCCGTCAGGTCACCGAGGACGTATTGACCGTCGTTCGTCAGGACAAGGACATCCAGGGGGGCAACACTCGCAAGGCGATCGATCTGGTCGAAACCAAGGTCCTGCCCTATTTCAACTTTCAGCGAATGACCGCGCTGGCGATGGGAGTGGACTGGAAAAAGGCGAGCCCGGAACAGAAGAAGCGTCTGTCCGAGGAATTCAAGACCCTGCTCGTACGCACCTATTCGAACGCGCTGACCTCTTACAAGAATCAGACGGTCGTATACAAGCCGAGCAAGGTAACCGCCGGCGACACGGAGGCAGTCGTCAAGACGGAAATCGTGCAGCCGGGAAACAAGCCGGTGCAACTGGATTACTCGCTGGAAAAGCAGGGCGAGAGCTGGAAGGTCTATGACGTGATCGTCGCCGGCGTCAGCCTGGTGACCAATTACCGAGACACCTTCAAGCAGGAAGTGAGCAACAACGGTATCGAGGGATTGATCACGATGCTCGCCAACCGGAACAAGCAGCTCGAATCCGGCAAGAAATGATCGAGCAGGGGGATGGCGGCCTGCGCGTCATCGCGCCGATGATCATCGCCAATGCGCGCAGGCAGCTCGAGGCGGGACAGGAAGTCCTGCGTACGCACGCGTCTGCTGTGGAGGTCGATCTTTCGCAAGTCGCCGAAGTGGATTCGTCAGCCCTCAGCGTTCTCCTTGCCTGGCTGCGCACGGCCGGCGAGCGCGGGATCTCCCTGCGCATCGCTCATCCGCCGGCAAATCTGATCAGCCTGGCCACACTTTACGGCGTGGTTGAACTGCTGCCGCTCGCCTGAGCGGTAGATGGGTTTCCTCATCGGTCGAAAAAATGCGCGTGGCGGTAGCGATTGATCGCGTCGAGAAGCGCTTTGGCTCGCTGCGAGCGCTCGACGGAGTGTCGCTGCAAATCGCCGAGGGCGAGTTCTTTGGGCTGTTGGGACCCAACGGCGCCGGCAAGACCACCCTGATCTCCTGCCTCGCCGGCCTCGCTCGTCCCGACGCCGGAAAACTCGCAGTATTGGGTCATGACGTGGTCGGCGACTACCGGGCGGCGCGACGCCTCCTTGGCGTCGTACCGCAGGAGTTGGTCTTCGACCCGTTCTTTTCCGTACGAGAAACGCTGCGTATCCAGTCCGGCTATTTCGGCATCCGCAACAACGAGGAATGGATTGACGAAATCCTCGCCAACCTCGACCTGACCGCCAAGGCCGACACCAACATGCGCCGCTTGTCGGGCGGCATGAAGCGTCGCGTGCTCGTTGCCCAGGCGCTGGTGCACAAGCCGCCGGTGATCGTTCTCGACGAACCTACCGCCGGGGTCGACGTCGAACTGCGGCAGGGGTTGTGGCAATTTGTCCGGCGCCTCAACCGAAACGGGCACACGGTGATCCTGACCACGCATTATCTCGAGGAGGCCGAGTCGTTGTGCGGAAGAATCGCGATGCTCAAGCAGGGGCGCGTGGTGGCGCTGGATTCGACCAGCAATCTGCTGGCGCGTTTCGCCGGACAAGCGCTGAACCTGCGCCTCGCGAACCCGGCCACAATGCCCTCAGCACTGCGCGCACGCGGCAGCGAAAGCGACGGCACTTGGACCTTTCCCCTGGGTAGCCAGCGCGAGATCGAGCCGCTGCTGGCGGCGCTGCGCGAGGCGGGCTGCGTCATCGACGACCTGCGTCTGACGCAGACCGACCTCGAGGACGTTTTCCTCGACGTGATGCAGAGTAGCGGGACGGAAGCGGCGCCATGATGGTCGGTTTCCGCACCCTGCTCTTCAAGGAAGTGCTGCGTTTCTGGAAAGTCAGTTTTCAGACGGTTGCGGCACCGGTATTGACCGCCATGCTGTATCTGATGATCTTTTCGCACGTGCTCGAAGCGCACGCGCAGGTGCACGGGGTTCCTTACGGCGCGTTCCTCATCCCCGGCCTGATCATGATGTCGGCGCTGCAGAACGCCTTTGCCAACAGCTCTTCCAGCCTGATCCAGTCGAAGGTGACGGGTAGCGTCGTCTTCGTCCTCTTGCCACCCATTTCCTACGTCGAATTCTTCCTCGCCTACGTGCTGGCGGCGGTGCTGCGCGGATTGATGGTGGCCCTGGGAGTTCTGCTGGTGACCATCTGGTTCGCATTGCCGACCGTCGTCGCGCCGCTCTGGGTTCTGCTGTTCATCGTCCTCGGTGGCGGGATCATGGGCGCGCTGGGAATGATTGCCGGCATCTGGGCGGACAAGTTCGACCAGTTGGCGGCTTTCCAGAACTTTCTGGTGATGCCGCTGACGATGCTCTCCGGCGTTTTCTATTCGATCCACTCGCTGCCTGAATTCTGGCAGCAGGTGTCGCGTTTCAATCCCGTCTTCTATATGATCGACGGCTTTCGTTTCGGCTTTTTCGGCGTCTCGGACGTGCCGCCGGAAAGCAGTCTGGCGGTCGTCGGCACCAGCTTCCTGCTGGTCTCGGCGGTGACGCTGGCGCTGCTCCGAAGCGGTTACAAACTGAGGTCCTGAACATGATGCAGCCGGAGCAAGTCCAGAAAATCATCGCCCAGGCCCTGACCTGCGAACATCTGCAGGTCACCGGCGATGGACAGCATTTCGAAGCGCTGATCGTCAGCACGGAATTTGCCGGCAAGAGCCGCGTGCAGCGGCAGCAGCGCGTCAACGAGATGCTGCGCCGACATTTCGACAGTGGCGAGCTGCATGCCCTGTCGATGAAGACGCAGACCCCGGACGAGTGGAGAGCGATGCGTGGATAAGCTGCTGATCCAGGGCGGCACACCGCTCCTTGGGGAAATCGCCATTTCCGGCGCCAAGAATGCGGCGCTGCCGATTCTCTGCGCCAGCCTGCTGTCATCGGATCCGCTGCATCTCACCAACCTGCCGCGCCTGCGCGACGTGTCTACGATGCTGCGCCTGATCGAGCAGATGGGCGTTGAAGTCGCGCGTACGGGCGACGATGGCGTCGTCCTCGACAGCCACGGTCTCGACAATCCGCTCGCGCCGTACGACATGGTCAAAACGATGCGCGCCTCGATCCTGGTGCTCGGCCCCTTGCTGGCGCGTCACGGGGAGGCCAGGGTGTCACTGCCGGGAGGCTGCGCGATCGGCGCACGTCCGGTCGAACAGCACATCCATGGTCTGCAGGCGATGGGCGCCGAGATTCGCGTCGAGCACGGCTACATCCATGCCACGGCTGGCGCCGGCGGCCTCCGGGGCGCAAGGATCGTCACCGACATGGTGACCGTCACCGGTACCGAGAACCTGATGATGGCGGCCGTACTCGCCGACGGGGAGACGATCATCGAAAACGCGGCTCGCGAGCCTGAGGTGGTCGACCTCGCCACCTGCCTGATCGCGATGGGCGCGCAGATCTCCGGCGCGGGTACCGACAGGATTCGCATCCGTGGCGTCGACCGCCTGCACGGGGCAACGCACCCGATCATGGCCGACCGCATCGAGACCGGCACCTACCTGTGCGCCGCCGCCGCGACACGTGGCGACGTCCGTCTGACTGGTACTTCGGCCGCCTACCTCGACGCAGTGATCGACAAGCTGCTCGACGCCGGTTGCGACATCGTCACCGAGCGCGACGCGATTCGCCTCAAGGCACCACGACGGCTCAAGGCGGTCAGCGTGCGCACCTCGCCCTACCCGGCTTTTCCGACCGACATGCAGGCACAGTTCATGGCGATCAACTGTGTCGCCGAAGGCTCGGCGGTGATACGCGAGACGATCTTCGAGAATCGTTTCATGCACGCGGTCGAGCTGATCCGCCTCGGTGCCGACATCCGCATCGACGCCAGCAACGCGATGGTCACCGGCGTCGAGCAACTGCAGGGAGCCACGGTCATGGCTACCGACCTGCGCGCCTCGGCCAGTCTGGTCATCGCCGGTCTGGTCGCGCAGGGAGAGACGCTGATCGAACGCATCTACCATCTCGACCGCGGTTACGAACGGATCGAGGAAAAGCTCGGCCAGCTCGGAGCGAAGGTCCGGCGGGTTCGCTGAACAGGGACGGGCGGTGCCGGCGGCAGCTGCACGACCCTCGTCTCCAGCACCAGCAATTCCCTTTACCTCGATGATCGACAGAGATGACGAAACATTTTCCCGAGGCGACCAGCGACCTGCTGCGACGGATCGGCGATCGGAAATTCGCCACGGTGCTCGCCGATCCACCTTGGCAGTTCCAGAACCGCACCGGAAAGATGGCGCCCGAACACAAGCGCCTGAACCGTTACGCGACGATGACGCTGGACGACATTCTCGCTCTTCCGGTGATCAGCATCGTCGAAGACACCGCCCACCTCTATCTGTGGGTGCCGAACGCGCTGCTTCCGGAAGGGCTGCGCGTCCTCGCGGCCTGGGGCTTCGAATACAAGAGCAACATCGTGTGGCACAAGATTCGCAAGGACGGCGGCCCGGACGGGCGCGGCGTCGGCTTCTATTTTCGCAACACGACCGAGCTGATCCTCTTCGGCGTGCGCGGCAGGAACGCTCGCACGCTGCCTCCCGGTCGCCGCCAGGTCAATATCCTGAAGAGCCGGAAGCGCGAGCATTCGCGCAAGCCCGATGAGGCCTACGAACTGATCGAAGCGTGCTCGCCCGGACCCTTTCTCGAAATGTTCGCGCGCGGCTCACGCGCCGGCTGGACCACCTGGGGTAACCAGGCCGACGAATATTCCCCCGACTGGCCGACCTATGCCCACCACTCGCAGGCGGAAAGCGACGCCGATTGCCTGCTGACCAAGGGCTGATCGCTGCCTGCGCGGCCCCGCCCGAGCCATCGACAGGAGACTCCATGCCCAACCTCGACG
>NZ_JAMTDV010000049.1 GCF_023806565.1 Accumulibacter sp.
CGCGCGGTGACTGCGTCCTGGCGATGTACCACGATCAGGGCTTGACAGCGCTCAAATACGCGAGCTTTGGCCACGGCATCAACGTTACTCTTGGCCTGCCGATCATCCGCACTTCGGTCGATCACGGCACCGCGCTTGCACTGGCGGGGGCCGGGAAAGCCGATCCGGGCAGCCTGTTCGCGGCCGTCGAGCAGGCGATCGAAATGGCGAAAAGAGCCGGCGCGCGCGGCTGATTGCATGCCGTCCCACGTTGCACGCAAGCGCTTCGGCCAGAACTTTCTGGTCGATCGGCAGGTGGTTGCGCGGATCGTCGATCTCCTTGCACTGCACACGGACGACCGGGTGGTCGAGATCGGTCCGGGACTCGGCGCCTTGACCGGCCCACTCGTGCGGCTGCTGGACCACTTGCACGTGGTCGAGATCGATCGCGAGCTCATCGCCCGCTTGCTGCGCGAATTTCCGTCCGACAGGCTGACGGTGCACGCCGGCGACGCGCTGGCATTCGACTTTGCGCGCCTGGCGGTTGATTGCCGCGGCGGCCTGCGCATTGTCGGGAACCTCCCCTACAACATTTCGACGCCACTCCTCTTCCACCTCGCCGGCTTTGCCGACTGTGTGCGCGACATGCACTTCATGCTGCAAAGGGAGGTCGTCGAACGCATGGTGGCGGAACCGGGAAGTGCCGCGTTCGGACGCCTGTCGGTGATGCTGCAGTACCGATTCGTCATGGAGCGTCTGCTGGACGTGCAGCCCACTGCGTTCCGTCCCGAGCCCAGGGTACATTCGGCAGTCGTTCGCCTGCTTCCACGTGCCGCGGCAGATCTGTCGGCGCATGACGCCGTGCGGTTCGCCGGGCTGGTTGCGGCAGCCTTTGCGCAACGGCGCAAGATGCTGCGCAACAGCCTCGGCGGTCTGTTTGATGAGACCCGCTTGGCGGAACTGGGGATTGCTCCGACCAGCCGTGCCGAAAATTTGTCGGTGCACGACTACGTTCGTCTGGCGAATAGTCTGCAGTGACAATCGCTGTCCCCGACGGATCGCGCTAGCACGCCAGTTCTGCGATCACCGGTGCGTGGTCGGATGGCCGCTCGAGTTTGCGGACTTCGCGGTGGATCGAGGCGGCACTGCAGCGGGCAGCCAGGGGTTCGGAGAGCAGGATGTGGTCGATTCGCAGCCCGCGGTTTTTCTGGAAGCCGAGCATCCGGTAGTCCCACCAGGAGAAACTTTTCTCCGGCTGGTCGAAGAGGCGAAAGCTGTCTTTCAGGCCAAGATCCAGCAGGCGCCGGAACGCCGCTCGCTCGGGGTCCGAGCACAGAATCTGTCCGGCCCAGGCATCCGGGTCATGGACGTCCCGGTCATCGGGGGCGATGTTGAAATCGCCGGCCAGGACCAGCCGTGGCGTGGCGGCGAGCCGTTCGGCAAGCCACCGGGCGAGTGCATCGAGCCAGGCCAGCTTGTAGGCGTACTTGTCGCTGCCGACGGCCTGGCCGTTCGGGACGTAGGCGCTGACCACGCAGATCCCCTGGACCGTCGCGGTCAACAGCCGCTTTTGCTCGTCCGGGAAGAGAGGATTGCCGAAAACGATATCGGACGGCGCCTCGCGTGTCAGCAGGGCAACACCGTTGTACGTCTTCTGTCCGGAACAGGCAAAATGATAACCGGCCGCCGCGATCGCCTCGCGCGGGAAGTCCTGATCCGGCAGCTTGGTTTCCTGCAAACAGACGACATCGGGTTGCCGCGCAGCGAGCCAGTTCAGCAGTTGCGGCAGGCGGATCTTGAGTGAATTGACGTTCCAGGTGGCGAGTTTCATTCTTGGCACGGGTCGGGTTGAGAAAAGGGCGTTGCGCCGGGCGCCGCGAGCGGTGCATTCGACGTCTTCGGCCTGCCGGCAAGATCATAGCAGCCCCGACAAATCGGGCAAGATGGGCACCAGCCTCCCCAGGCGCCTGGCCAGGTGCCATTGCGCCGGCGGTGTCGTCGGCGCCGCCGGATACGAGGGATCCGCAAGCCCGGTAAGCGTGTACCCAAGGCACCTGGAGCGTGCGGACGGCAGCCGCGGCGCGGAATTGCCAACAGCTGCGGTCGTCAGGCAAATTGCCACTTAAATAAATATGCTATCTTACGAGCCGGTATCGTCTGCTGGCAGGCTAAAGAAATGTTTCGGAATGTGCGTTATTTCTCTTGTCCGAGCCGGTGCAGCACGTATGCTTCGTCTGTCGGCAGCGTCTGACGAAGACCAACAGCCAAGAGGAGTGTTAGGGAATCGCTGCGAGCCACGGATCTCGCTTGTCTCTCCGAACGCGCGGAGTCGCCGCATGGCTTTCGAGGAAGGCGGGTTTTCTTCCCTCTCTGCGGGCACAAGAATCGGCGAGGGGCGAAGTGGCAAGGGAGGCGATTGGGGCGAGTGGGACGAGCGTCGGTCGCGGCGGCGTAGTTTGTGTGTCGCCCGGGCAATTCCACTATACTGTCGCGCGTTTTGCGCCAACCGTCCGTGCGACGTCTGTGCAATTTGCGGTAAACCGTTGCCAAGCTGGCGATTGATAAGGAGAGCATCATGGTTACACGCCTGCATGATCTGATTGGCGTTTCGTTGCGTTGGCTTTTGCTGGGCATGTCGGCTGTGTTGCTTCCCGGTTGCGCCTCGTATCCGCCGGCACCGACGGTGGCCGCATCGGCAGACTATCGCTATCTCATCGGGCCGGGCGACAACGTAAACATCATCGTCTGGCGAAACCCGGAGCTTTCGATGACCGTTCCGGTACGTCCGGACGGGATGATCGCCGGCCCATTGATCGAGGACATGCCGGCCATGGGCAAGACGCCGACGGGCTTGGCCAGGGACATGGAAAAGGCCTTGGGAACCTTCATCCGGGATCCGGTGGTTACCGTGGTGGTGACGAACTTCGTGGGTAACCAGAGCGAGCAGATTCGCGTCGTCGGCGAGGCGTCAAAGCCGCAGGCGCTGCCGTATCGGCAAAACATGACGCTACTTGATGTAATGATCGCCGTGGGTGGCCTGACCGACTTCGCCGACGGCAACGGGGCATCGGTCGTGCGTATTCTCCCCGAGGGTGGCAGGCAGCAGTACAGCGTTCGTCTGAATGACCTGATCCGACGTGGCGACGTTTCGGCCAACGTCGACATGAAACCCGGCGACGTGCTGATCATTCCGCAGAGCTGGTTCTGACGGCTCTGCTCAAACCTGGCATGCCTCGCCGCGCGACGCGGCCGGCCAATCCTGAACCGCTATTGATAGAGTCTGAATCCGATGGATGAACTGCTTCGACAAGCGACAACGGCCCTGCGCGGAATGTGGCGGCGTCGCTGGCTGGGGATCGTCGTCGCCTGGGTGGTTGGTGCCGCCAGTGTGGCCGCGGTGCTCGCGATTCCCGACAAATACGAGGCGTCGGCGCGCATTTTCGTCGACACCCAATCGATTCTCCGGCCGCTGATGTCCGGCCTCGTCACGCAGCCGAACGTCGATCAGCAGGTCATGATGCTTAGCCGCACGCTGATTACCAGACCGAATGTGGAGAAGTTGATCCGGATGGCCGATCTGGATCTCAAGATCAAGTCCAAGGCCGAGCGTGACACCTTGGCGGAGGACCTGATGTCGGCGCTGAAAATCAACAATACCTCGCGCGACAACATTTATACGATTACCTATCGGGATACCCAGCCGGAGCAGGCCAAACGCGTCGTACAGTCGCTGGTGTCGATCTTCGTCGAGTCGAATCTCGGCGATGCGCGCAAGGATACGGAGTCCGCCCGCAAGTTCCTCGACAAGGAGATCTCCGGCTACGAGAAGAAGCTCGAAGAGGCGGAGGCGCGGCTCAAGGAATTCAAGCTGCGCAACCTGGCAATCCAGAGTGCCGATGGCAAGGATCATTTCGCCAAAATGGCTGCCGCTGGCGCAGCTCTCGAGCAGAGCCGACTCGAGCTGCGCGAGGCCGAGCAGTCGCGCGATACGCTCAAGCGCCAGATCGTCGGCGAAGACCCACCATCGCTGGTTCCGGACGGTGGCCCGGAGTCGATCGCGGGCATTTCCGTTCCCGAGATCGACGCGCGCATCGACGCCCAGCAGCGCAATCTCGATACCATGCTGCAGCGCTATACCGAGAAGCATCCGGACGTCATCAGCGCACGCCGCCTGATCAAGGATCTGGAGGAGCAGAAGCGGCAGGAGCTGGCGGCACGTCGCAAGACGGCGCTGACCAACCCCGCTTCGTCGGTAAATACCAACCCGGTGCACCAGCAGTTGAGAATCAATCTCTCGGAAACCGAAGCCACCGTCGCCGCCCTGCGCACTCGCGTGGCGGAGTATCAGGCGCGCTACGACCGCTTGAAGTCGGAGGTGTCGCTGATGCCGCAGGTCGAGGCAGAGTTTGCGCAACTCAACCGCGACTACGAGATCAACAAGAAGAACTACGAACAACTGGTGCAGCGGCGTGAGTCGGCCAGTATGGGCAGCGAGATGGACAACACCGCCGGTGTGGACTTCCGCCTGATTGATCCGCCGCGTACGTCGCCCAAGCCGGTGGCCCCGAACCGCGCCCTGTTCCTGCCGCTGACGCTGCTGCTCGCATTGGCGGCAGGAGTTGCTGCCACCTTTGCGGCCAGCCAGTTGCGCCCGGTGTTCTTCGACTCGCGTTCCTTGCGTGAAGCCTTTGGTTTGCCCCTTCTCGGAACGGTGTCGCTGCTTGCCGATGACGAGACGAAACGCCAGGAGCGGAAGGATCTGCTGCGCTTTGCCGCTGCCTGTCTTTCCCTGATCGGTGCCTATGGCGCGGGGCTGTTGGCTTTGTTTCTTCTTTCCGTCCGTAATGCCTGAGGAAAACCGATGAGCCTCATTGAACAAGCGGCAAAGCGTCTGGAACAGCTGCGCAAGGCTGGTGTCGAGATACCCCAAGCAAACGTCGAAAGCGAGCCGCCGCCGTCCGTTCAAGCGGCCGCTGCAACGGCCACGGCACCCGCGACGAGCGCGGCACGCCCACCGGCCGTTCCCGATCCGACCGAGGCTGCAGTCTCGCGTCGAGTCGAGATCGACCTGAACGCACTCGCGACCACTGGTCTGATCAGCCCCGACGCGCCACGCACCCAGCTTGCCGATCAGTTTCGCGTGATCAAGCGCCCGCTGATCTCCAACGCCATGGGCAAGGGTGCTTCGCCGATCAAGCGTGGCAACCTGATCATGGTTACCAGCGCAATATCTGGTGAAGGCAAGAGCTTTACGGCGATCAACCTCGCGATGAGCATTGCCATGGAACTGGACAATACGGTGATGCTCGTGGACGCGGACGTGCCCAAACCTTCGCTGCTCAAGATGCTCGGTTTGCCGGCAGCGCGTGGCCTGCTCGACGTGCTCACCGATCCTTCGGTCGACTTCTCGCAAGTGCTTCTGCGGACCAATGTGGATAAGTTGAGCATCCTGCCGAGCGGCACGCAGCACCCGCGCGCGACCGAACTTCTGGCCAGCGAGGCAATGGTCGCTTTGCTCGACGAAATGGCGAGTCGTTACCCGGACCGGATCATCATCTTTGATTCGCCGCCGCTGCTCATGACCACCGAATCGCGGGCGCTGGCCGGTCACATGGGTCAGGTGGTCGTCGTCGTCCGCGCCGAGAGCACCGTCCGCAGTGACGTCAAGCATGCCTTGGCGGCCATCGAATCCTGTCCGGTCAAACTGATGCTGCTCAATCAGGCGCGGGCAGCCGTGCAGGACGGTTACGGTTACGGCTATGGTTATGGTTACGGCTATGGCTACGGCTACGGTTCAGACAGTGCCTGAAGGGATGCGCTGCCCACCCGGCGCGGAAGGTGCGAGCCCCGTTTCGGTGTCCGATCGACCGGCTGCCGGGCACAGCCGGTATCGGCAGGCTTCGGCGTCATTGCTCGGTTTGTCGATGTTCTTCACCGCGGCCCCCGTGTGCGCAGACAACTGGCGGATCACGCCGAGCATTGCGTTGACCGAAACCTGGACCGACAACGTCTTTCTGACTGCCAGGAACACGAAAAGTGACCTGGTGACTGGCATTACGCCCGGCATTGCGATCGACGGCAAGGGGCACCGCGCCAGTCTCCGTCTGAACTATACGTTTACCGAACAGCTCTACTCACCGAACTACGCGAATATCGAGCGACTGACCGGGCAGACTTCGGCATCCAACAACCACCAGAACGCCTTGAACGCGGTGGGCAAGCTCGAGGCGATCGAGAACTGGATGTTCATCGACGCCACTGGAACCATCTCGCAGCAGTATCTGTCGGCGTTCGGCGCGGTGTCGCCGAGCACTGCCAACGTCAACAGAAACCAGACGGAAACGTCGAACTACTCGATCTCGCCCTACATCAAGGGCACGCTCTTGTCTTCGACCGAATACCTTGTGCGCTATCGGGCGGCGATCACCAACACGACCGCTTCCGGGGTACAGTCCAACCAGGGTGATCTGACGTCGAGCGAGTGGACGGGCCGGCTCAATGGCACCACACGCTGGGGAGCGCTGGGTTGGGCACTCGATGCAAGCAGCCTGCGAAACAACTACACGGTAGGCCGGGACTACGAGGATTCCAAGTATCAGGCCAGCTTGTCGTACCGCTTCGAACCGCAATTTCGAGTATCTGCCTTTGCCGGGCAGGAGTCGAACAACTATGTCAGCCTGCAGAACGAGACGCATGCCATCTACGGTGGCACCGTCATGTGGACCCCCGACCCGCGGACCGAAATCTCGGCCAGCGATGGCAAACGCTTCTTCGGCAATGGATACGACGTCACTGTCCGTCACCAAATGGCGCGTGCGCTGTTTACCTACACGGCCAGCAGGAACGTCGTGTTCCAGCCGTATGGGGTGGGGAATACCGGGCAGGGAATCAACTACGATGCCTTTTACGCGATTATCGCGGCAAACAATCCCGGAGCCTCGCCGGATGCGATCCGTTCGCAGGTGTTGCAGGTCCTGCAAGGCAGAGGGGTCGCGGCCGATGCCACGGTAGTCAACGGCTACCTGACCAATCGCCCGAATCTGCAGCAAATGCAGCAGTTTTCCTTTGCCTTGCTCGGGGTGCGCAATACCCTGACCCTGAATGCGAACGAGACCAAGCAACAGCCGCTCGGGGTGGTTAACGGCGTGACCAATGATTATTCGCTGGCCAACCAGACCACGCAACGCGGATTCGGCATCGCCTGGGGGCATAAGTTGACGGGCTTGTCGTCGCTCTCGTTGTCGCTGAACCAGATGCGTAGCATCAGCCAGAGCGTCGGGCAGCTGGATACCAAGACGCAAGGCGCCTATCTGCTGTTCACGACAAGCCTCTCGCCGAAGGCGCAGGCCAACATCGGCGCGCGACGGGTGGTCTCTGATGGCGGGGCGATTTCCAGTCCGGGGCTCGGATCCAGCTATACCGAAAATGCGCTGACCGGTGCGCTTTCCTACAGTTTCTGAATCTGAACGGTTTTCATGTACGAGTCCTTTTACGGCTTGACCAGCAAGCCTTTTCAATTGAACCCGGACCCGTCGTTCTATTTTGCCAGCAAGCAGCATCGCCGGGCCATGGCCTACCTCGAATATGGTCTGAATCAGAATGAGGGTTTCATCGTCGTCACCGGAGAAGTCGGTGCCGGCAAGACGACAATCGTGCGTGGCCTGCTCAACGAACTGGACGCCGACAAGGTGGTGGCGGCGCAACTGGTCACCACGCAACTCGACGCCGAGGACATTCTGCGCATGGTCGCTGCCGCATTTGGCGTCGGCATCAGGAATGTGAGCAAGTCAGAGCTGCTGCTTGCCCTCGAAGCCTTTCTCGTCGATGTCACCCGCCAGGGGAAGCGTTGCCTGCTCATTGTTGACGAGGCCCAGAACCTGACGCCGCGCGCGGTCGAGGAACTGCGCATGCTGTCGAATTTCCAGTTCGGCACCCAGGCTCTGCTGCAGAGTTTCCTGATCGGGCAACCGGAGTTTCGCAAGATCATGCAAAGCCCGCAGATGCAGCAATTGCGTCAACGCGTGATCGCCGCTTGCCACATCGGCCCGATGGATCAGGAGGAAACGCAGGCGTATATAGAGCACCGCCTGAAATGCGCCGGCTCGAAAGGCTCGCCATGCTTTGCTGCCGGGGCTTTCGAGGCGATTTTCGAAGCCAGCGGCGGTGTGCCCAGACGGATCAACGCGCACTGCGATCGTTTGCTCCTGTCGGGCTTCCTGAGCAACAGGAGCGAGTTCACACGGGCCGATGTCGAGGAAGTCGCCAGGGAGATCAGGGCGGAAACCCAGTCGGGCGCGCTGTTGCCGACAAACGCGGCGATTGACGGCGCGTCGGCGGGAGCGCAACAGCCGCTTACCGACAGTGCAATTCTGGATATCGATCTGTCGCGGCTGGGCATCGACGCCAGCACTGCCGAACAGGCGACCCGAGTCATTTCCGACCTGAAGAACGGACAAACGGAGCAGCGCCTGATCCGCATCGAACGCAGCATGTTCCGTCTGGAACGCAACAATGCGGCGCTTCTCTCGCTGTTGCAGCAACTGGTTGATGCGGTCCGGGCAAAACATTGAGGAAAAAGAACTTTGCATAACGAGCAGTGGCCTACCAGCCTGGGTCCGATAATCTGCGTCGTCGGCGCACGGCCGAATTTCATGAAGATGGCGCCGATCCTGCGCGCCTTTCGCAGTCACCGGCCGCCGCTGCCGACCCTGCTGCTGCACACCGGGCAGCACTACGATCAGGACATGAATGACCGTCTGTTCGTCGATCTGCGGCTGCCGCACCCCGACGTCAACCTGGAAGTCGGTTCGGCTACGCACGCGGTGCAGACCGCCGAAGTGATGCGGCGCTTCGAGCCCGTGCTCGACGCGCACAAACCGTCCTGCGTACTGGTCGTCGGCGATGTCAATTCGACTCTGGCCTGCAGCCTGGTTTGTGCCAAGAGAGGGGTGCCCGTGGTGCATGTGGAGGCCGGTCTGCGGAGCTACGACCGCGCCATGCCGGAGGAAATCAATCGCGTCCTGACCGATCAGATTGCCGACCGCCTGTACACCACCGAGCGCAGTGCACATGCCAATCTCGCGCGCGAAGGCATTGCCGATGAGCGCATCCGTTTCGTTGGCAACGTCATGATCGACTCATTGCTGGCGAATCGCGAGCTGGCTCGTCCTGCTGCAAAGACCCTGCAGCTTGCCGGCTTTGATCCGGCGATCGTCGACCAGGCGCAGGGCTACGGAGTCGTCACGCTGCATCGTCCTTCGAATGTCGATCAGAAGGAAAGCCTGCAGCCGCTGCTGACCGTCCTGCGGGAGGTCTCCGAGCGGCTGCCGCTGGTCTTTGCCCTGCATCCGCGCACCCGCGCCAATGTCATGCGTTTCGGCCTCGGCGAATTGCTGGACAGCGAGCGCGTCGTCCTGCTGCCGCCGCAAGGTTATCTGGAAATGCTTGGCCTGTTGATGGGCGCGAAGCTGGTGCTCTCCGACTCGGGTGGCCTGCAGGAGGAAACCACGGCACTGGGTGTGCCGTGCCTGACGATGCGCGAGAACACCGAACGTCCGATCACGGTCGAGCAGGGTACCAATACGCTCGTCGGTGCGAATTCCGATGCGATCCGCCGGGGTGTCGATGAAATTCTGTCCGGTGCGGGCAAGAGTGGTCGCGTCCCGGAGTTCTGGGACGGTCGGGCAGCAGAGCGGATCGCCGCCGATCTATGCCAGTGGCTGATTACCCGGCATGCCCGGCAGCACAGCTAGAACCGCCGAGTGCAGCGAGATGTCAGGCCGGCCGATCACCAACGCGTTGACCATCGACGTGGAAGACTACTTCCAGGTTTCGGCGCTTGCTCCTTACATCCCTCGCGACCAGTGGGACCAGCGCGAGTGTCGGATCGAAAGAAACATCGAGCAGATTCTGCTGATGCTCGATCAGGAACAGATCAAGGCGACTTTTTTCACACTGGGCTGGATCGCCGAGCGCTATCCTTTGCTTATCCGCCGCATCGTTGATGGCGGTCACGAGTTGGCAAGCCACGGCTACGGTCACCAGCGCGCCAGCGATCTCAACGAAGCCGATTTCTCCGCGGACGTTGTCTTGGCCAAGAAGCTGCTGGAAGATCTCTCCGGTCACGAAGTTAAGGGTTATCGCGCACCGAGTTTTTCGATCGGCCACGGCAATTTGTGGGCCTTCGACTGCCTGGAACGCGCTGGTTATCGCTACAGTTCCAGTATCTACCCGATTCGCCATGATCACTATGGGATGCCCGATGCGCCGCGTTTTGCGCATCAGGTGCGCGTCGGTCTCCTCGAATTGCCAGTGACGACGGCGCGCGTGTTCGAGCGGAACTGGCCGGCGAGCGGCGGTGGCTACTTCCGCCTCCTGCCCTATGCCTGTTCGCGCTGGTTGTTGCGCAAAGTCAATGAGCTCGATCGGCAGCCGGTGATCTTTTACTTCCATCCCTGGGAAATCGATGCTGGCCAGCCACGGATTGCCGGGATCGATGCCAAGACGCGCTTTCGTCACTATGTCAATCTTCACCGTACCGAGGAAAAGCTCAGGCGACTGATCGGTGATTTCAAATGGGGGCGGGTCGACGAAGTGTTTCTCGCCACCCCGCTTGCCGGGACAGGGGCAAAGCAATGAATGGCAGTACCATCGAGAGCGTTGCCCGGTCTGCCTCGCCGGCCGCACCGATTTGCGTCAAACGCTTGAGTCCTGATGACCTGCCCGCCGCAGGACGCTGGGACGCTTTCGTGGAGCGGTGCCCAGAGGCGACCTTTTTCCATCGCGCCGCCTGGCAGCGCATCCTGTCCGAGGTTTTCGGTCATCGCACGCATTTTCTCTTTGCCGAACGCGCCGGTGTGTTCGAGGGTGTATTGCCGCTGGCGCAGGTGAAGAGCCTGCTCTTTGGCAACTCGCTAGTCTCCTTGCCTTTTGCCGTGTACGGCGGTATCGCTGCCAGCGATGCCGCCGCAGCTGCCGCTCTGGAACGGGAAGCACAGGCGCTCGCCAGACAACTCGGCGTTGCCCATCTGGAATTCAGGAACATTTGCCCAAGACATCCGGAGTGGCCCCGGCAGGATCTTTACGTCCGCTTCCGCAAGGAAATCGCACCCGACGTCGAAGCCAACCTGCTGGCGATTCCACGCAAACAGCGCGCAATGGTGCGCAAGGGAATCAAGAACGGCCTGCGCAGCGAAATCGATCAAGACGCCGGTCGCTTTTTTGCCTTATATGCCGACAACGTTCATCGTCATGGTACCCCGGCGATGCCCAAACGCTACTTCGACGCGCTGCACGAAGTGTTCGCCGAAGATTGCGAGGTGTTGACCGTCGTCGATGCTGGCGGGCGTCCTCTGAGCAGCGTGCTGAGTTTCTATTTCCGTGACGAAGTGCTGCCCTATTACGCCGGTGACAAGCCAGCGGCCCGCGATTTGGCAGCGAACGATTTCAAGTACTGGGAACTGATGCGGCGCTCCTGCGAGCGTGGCTTGCACGTCTTCGACTATGGGCGAAGCAAGCAGGGCACCGGCTCGTATTCGTTCAAGAAGAACTGGGGTTTCGAACCGCAGCCGCTGGCGTACGAGTACTGTCTGTATCGCCGTGACTCGATCCCGCAGAACAACCCTGCCAATGCCAAGTACCGGCTCCTCATCGACACTTGGCGGCGGATGCCGATCGGTCTAGCCAATTGGCTTGGTCCGTTCATTGTGCGCAACCTCGGGTGAGCGGAACGGCGACTAACCGTGTTTCTGGCGATGAGCGGA
The DNA here is from genome assembly GCF_023806565.1 of Accumulibacter sp. Classification (GTDB taxonomy): domain Bacteria; phylum Pseudomonadota; class Gammaproteobacteria; order Burkholderiales; family Rhodocyclaceae; genus Accumulibacter. The sequence continues at coordinate 11,742 of NZ_JAMTDV010000049.1, forward strand.
AAGCAATGACAGCGAATCTCTCCATTACGTCTGCCGCAAGCAAAAACAGGAATTCGGCCGTACCCGGCCCGACTTTTCCGGCGGCACACCCCGGATGGCGGGCTGCCCTTCCCGCGCTGATCCTGACGCTGCTCGCGATCTTCGTGCTGTATCGTGAAACGGCTCTGGGAATGGCAAGCATCTGGGCGCGCAGCGATACGTATGCGCACGGCTTCGTGGTGCCGCCGATCACCATTTGGCTGATCTGGCGAATGCGTGAGCGAATCGCGCTGCTGGCGCCGCGGCACAACTATCCGGCGCTGGTCCTGCTGGCGGTTGCCGGCTTCGCCTGGTTGCTGGGTGAAATGGCGACGGCCAACGTGGTTCCTCAGTTTGCGCTGATTTTCACGCTGGTTTTTGCCGTCGTTGCGGTGCTTGGCCGAAGTGTCGCGCGCAGCATGGCCTTTCCACTGCTGTTTCTTTTTTTCGCCGTGCCCTTCGGCGATTTCACCCAGCCGAAGCTGATGGAATGGACAGCAAAGTTTACGGTGCTTGGTTTGCGACTTTCGGGCATACCGGTATTCAGCGAAGGACAGAACCTCGTCATACCCTCTGGGAACTGGTCGGTGGTCGAGGCATGCAGCGGGGTTCGCTATCTCATCGCTTCGCTCACCGTCGGCACATTGTTTGCGTATCTCACTTATCACTCTCTGCGGCGACGACTGATTTTTGTCGGCATTTCGATTCTGGTCCCAATCCTCGCCAATTGGGGGCGTGCCTACATGATCGTGATGCTCGGTCATCTGTCGGGCAACAGGCTGGCGGTCGGAGTCGACCACTTGATCTACGGCTGGTTGTTCTTCGGCGTGGTGATCATGGCCATGTTCTGGATCGGTGCGCGTTGGCGCGAGGATGCTCCGCCTGCGGTCCAGACGGAATTGCTGCAGCAGCCGGGCGACAGCAGACCGGATTCGGCGGTGTGGTTGGCCGCCGTGGCTGCCGTTCTGGTGGCGTCCATCTGGCCACTCGCTCAATGGCGCGTCGACCATGACGTTGCTCCGCCGGTGAAGCAACTCGCGCCGTTGGCTCCGATCCCCGGTTGGCAGTCTGAGCCGGCTGGCTCGATCGACTGGCGACCAAGGTTCGAGAACTACGCAGCGAGCACGCAAGTCACCTTCGAAAAGGACCGGCAGAGCGCAGGGCTGTTCCTTGCGTACTACCGTAACCAGGATCAGCAGCACAAGATGGTCAGCTCGACGAACGTCCTGGTGACGAACAGCGATCCGGTCTGGGCGCCGGTCACGCACGGCACGCGCGAGATTGCGTTCCTCCAGGAGGCGTTCACGGTTCGTACGGCCGAGCTGCGTGCAATCACTGGCGAGCGCTTGCTGGTCTGGCAGTGGTACTGGGTCAACGGGCGTTGGACTGCCAATGACATCATCGTCAAGGCTTACACGGTGTGGTCGCGTCTGCTCGGCGACGGTGATGATTCGGCCGTCGTGATTATCTACACGCTGTTGAACCGTCCTGGCGAAGCTGAGGCACTTCTCGAAAATGTTTCCCGCGCCGCAGTACCGGCGATCGAGGCGGTTCTGCGGCAGACGCGCGACGCTCGGTGAGGGTAGGAACCAACCTTGGCTCAAGACTGCGCCACTCTGATCGCATGACGGTGGGAGGGGCGTGCGACTTCAGCCCGACTGCTTGCGATCCGGAAGCGTTCAACGTTCGGGCGCGCGCGCGGACCATGGGTACCACACGTGCTTTTGGGTTACCAGTCGGGATTTCCGGTTGGCAGTCGACAATGATGCGCAAGGCAGTCCGACGGGGTAGCACTACCACCGAGAAGCGGTAGGGCGGCGTATGTCCTTCGAAACCGTGGTTTATTGACGTCAGCTATTGGAAAAGGTGTCGAGAGCGGCGATGAGCAACCGGCGAGCAATCGTGGTATTTACGGGCGACCTGGCTTTTGCCGTGCGCAAAGGAGTCGTCGAGATCGATCGTGCGATCGATGATCTCTCGTGGCTGATTGTAGTCCATGCGCCGAATAAGACCCCTCGCCAGCTGTTGCGCAATCAGTGGCGAAATCTTCGTCGCAACGGCTGGCGCTGGATTCCTTATCAGCTGGGTGACATGTGGCGTCGCTTCTTTTCCAGGGCTGCCACTCCAGGGGATTCCAGTGGGCCGGGAGCCGAATTCTCCACATCGGCGTTTGCCGCACGAGCAAACGTTCATATTCTCGAGGTCCCTGACATCCATGCCAGCGAGACGATCGATGCTGTAAGAGCGTTTGCACCTTATGTCGGGCTTTCGCTTTCTGCCCCGATTCTCCGGCGACAGCTTTTCGCCATTCCGACAGTGGGAACGCTGAATCTGCACAAAGGCAAGGTTCCGGATTACCGTGGCATGCCCCCAGCGTTCTGGGAGTTATGGAATGACGAGCAGTCCGTTGGTTGTACCGTGCACTGGGTTGACGAGAAACTCGACACCGGCGCGGTGGCGGCACAGACAGAGGTAAAGCGCGAGAGGTTTTCGACGTTGCGCGGACTGCAGCTGGAGCTTGACGAGGTGGGGGTCGAATTGATGCGCGATGTTGTCTGCGAAGTCGTGGGGGGAGGGCTACCCACTGCGCCGCAGCGCGCCGGCGGCAGGACGTTTCGCAAGCCCACCCTGGCGCAGGTGGCGGCCTTGCGCCGGAAGCTTGCGGGTGTACAGCCCAGCGGCCCTTCCTACCCCATGCAGCTGGCCAGGGCAGTAGTCCATCGGGGCGCTCACTGGGCCTGGCGCGCTCTAGGATGGAAGTTGATGCAGCCCAGGATTTCCGTGCTGGTCTATCATCGGGTTAGCGACAGCGTACGCGACAATCTTACGGTTGGCATCGAGCAGTTCGATCGGCAAATGGCACTGCTGCGCAAGCACTGCAACGTGCTTTCGATCGAGAACGTCCTGGATGGGAAGAGCATTCCACGATCCAGAAGGCCCGCGGTCTGTGTCACTTTCGACGATGGCTACCTGGACAACTATGTTCACGCCGTGCCGAGCCTTTTGCGCCACCAAATTCCGGCCGCATTCTTCGTGTCGACCGGAATCGTCAGCACCGACGATCAGCGTTTTCCCCATGACGTTCAGCGCGGCAACCCGTTCATCCCCGTAATGCAGTGGGATCATTTGAGAAAAATGAAGGCAGAGGGCTTCACCATTGGCTCGCACACAGTCACCCACATAGACTGTGCCTCCGAACCGACTGCAGTGGTCTGGGACCAGCTCGTACGGTCACAGGCCGATCTGCGTCGGGAGTTGGCTCTTCAGACCTGCATATTTGCCTATCCTTACGGCGGACGTCAGCACATGACCCCGGATCGTCTCGACCTCGTCAAGCAGGCTGGCTATTCAGGCTGTCTTGCTGCCTATGGCGGCGTGAACATTGGCACGGTTGATCGTTTTGATGTGCGTCGCGGAGGGATTTCCTGGGCGTTTACCGATCACGCGTTCTTGTTTACATGTCTGGGGATCCTATGACGCAGGAGACCAGGCCTCTGATTCTGCATGTAATACACCATTTCGTCACAGGCGGGCTGGAGAATGGATTGGTCAATCTGATCAATAACCTGCCTGAATCACGCTTTCGGCACACAGTGGCCTGTGTCGAGGATTTCTCGGATTTTCGACTTCGATTGACCCGCCCCGACACCCAGGTCATCGCCTTACATCGCTCACAGACGGGCATCTGGTCGCTCAGGCGAACCCTGTATCGCCTCTGTCGCCAGTTGCGGCCAGCGATTGTCCATTCGCGTGGCATGTCAGGGCTCGATGCCCTGTTGCCGGCCAGACTCGCCGGTGTTGGAGCCTGCATTCACGGGGAGCACGGTTGGGATGTCAGCGACCTTGATGGGAGAAAACTCAGACCCATCATGCTGCGTCGTTTGCACTCACCACTCGTGGACCGTTACATTGCGGTCTCCAGCGACCTGAAGAACTATCTTGTCCAGCGCGTGGGAATCGCCGAAGCGCGCATCACGAAAATCATCAATGGCGTCGATACGGTGCGGTTCTCTCGAAAATCGGCGTGTTCGCGGAGCCTGCTTCCGCCGGGATTTGCTGATGCGGATTCATTCGTCATTGGTACTGTCGGCCGCTTGCAACCGGTCAAGGATCAGGCGACGCTTGTGCGGGCATTTGCCAGTCTGGTAAATGGTGACGGCGAGGCGGCCTCGCGAGCAAGGCTGGTGATCACTGGTGATGGTCCGCAAAGGGCCTCCTTGGTTGCACTTGCGGATACCCTGGGAATTGCGAGGCTTACGTGGTTTCCGGGCAATCTCGACAATATTCCCGAACTCTTGCACTCCTTCGATGTGTTTGTCCTGCCTTCTCTGGCCGAGGGTATCTCGAATACACTCCTTGAAGCCATGGCCAGCGGTCTTCCGCTTGTTGCGACAGCAGTTGGGGGAAACGTCGATCTTGTGTCAGATCGGGTCAATGGACGTTTGTTTGCGTCGGGTGATGTCGATGCGCTGGCCCGATTGCTGAGTCAATATCTTGTGGATCGATCCATGCTCCGCGCCCATGGAGCTTCGGCGCGAGAAATGGCTGTGCAGGATTTTAGCCTGCAAAAGATGTTGGCGAGTTACCAGGCGGTGTACGAGGATTTCTGTGATCGAGGCCGGATGGTTGCCTAGACAGGCAGCCGTGTCTGGTATCGAACGGGATAATGCGCCGGGACCAATGACACCGGTTCGTAGTGGCGACGAGAGGACAGACAGAAACTATGTGTGGGATTACCGGAATTTTCGATACCCAAGGCAGGCGTGATGTCGATCGTGCCGTGCTCACGCGGATGAACGAGGCACAACACCATCGCGGCCCGGACGAGGGTGGCCTGCACGTCGAGCCGGGGATTGGCCTCGGTCACCGCAGACTCTCGATCATCGATCTCTCGACCGGCCAGCAGCCACTCTACAACGAGGACCAGAGCGTTTGCGTGGTGTTCAATGGCGAGATCTACAACTATCAGGAATTGATTCCCGAACTCGCGGCTCTCGGACACGTGTTCCATACGCGTAGCGACACCGAAGTCATCGTGCACGCATGGGAAGCCTGGGGTGAAGATTGCGTTCGTCGTTTTCGCGGCATGTTCGCGTTCGCCCTGTGGGATCGCAATGCGCAAACCCTGTTTCTGGCGCGTGACCGACTCGCCGTCAAACCGCTCTACTACGCGCTGCTGCCCGACGGCACCTTCCTTTTCGGGTCCGAACTGAAGTCGCTGCTGGCGCACGGCGGCCTGTCGCGCGAGATGGACCCGCTGGCGGTCGAGGAATATTTCGCGCTCGGTTACGTCGCCGAGCCGAGGACCATTTTTCAAGAGGCACGAAAGTTGCCGCCGGCGCACACGCTGACCTTGCGTCGCGGGTGGCCGATGGCCGATCCCAGGGAGTATTGGGACGTGCGCTTCACCCTCGAGCAGCGTTGCTCGCTCGAAGAGGCTTGCGAACAGCTCGCTGCCAAGCTCGCCGAATCGATTCGCCTGCGGATGATCGCCGAAGTGCCACTCGGTGCCTTCCTTTCCGGCGGGGTCGATTCGAGTGCGGTGGTGGCGCTGATGGCCGGGCTGTCGAACGATCCCGTCAATACCTGTTCGATTGCTTTCGAAGATCCGGCGTTCAACGAGGCCGCATTTGCGCAAACGGTCGCCGATCGTTACCACACCAATCACCACTGCGACCTGGTCGGGAGCGACGACTTCGATCTGGTCGACACGCTGGCCAGACTGTATGACGAACCCTACGCCGACAGCTCGGCAATTCCCACCTATCGCGTCTGTCAGCTGGCGAGAAAGCATGTGACCGTCGCGCTTTCCGGCGATGGTGGCGACGAGACTTTCGGCGGCTATCGTCGCTACCGTCAGCACCTGATGGAGGAGCGTCTGCGGGGGACGATCCCGCATGGCGTACGTCGTCCGCTGTTTGGTCTGCTCGGTCGGGTCTACCCGAAAGCCGACTGGGCACCCAGGATATTCCGCGCCAAGACGACCTTCGAAGGCATGGCGCGAACCTCGGTGGAGGGATATTTTCACGCCATGTCGATTCTCCGTGGTCCGATACGTACGCAGTTTTTCACCGATCGCTTCCGCAGGGAGACCGGTGGTTATACGGCCGAGGAGGTCTTTCGCCGGCACGCTGCGCGGGCGGGTACGGACGACCCTCTGGCATTGATCCAGTACCTGGACCTCAAGACTTATCTGGTTGGCGACATCAACACCAAGGTCGACCGCGCGAGCATGGCGCACTCGCTCGAGGTACGGGAGCCGCTGATGGATCATGAGCTGATCGAATGGATGGCGACCTTGCCCTCGTCGCTGAAGGTTCGTGGCCGGGAAGGCAAGTTTCTTCTGAAGAAGGTGATGCAGGCCCGCCTGCCGCAAGACATCCTGTACCGCCCGAAAATGGGATTCGCGGTGCCGCTCGCCCGCTGGTTTCGCGGCCCGCTCCGTGAACGCGTCCGCCAAACCGTTCTTGGCTCGCGCCTGGCGGCGACCGGCTGGTTCAATGCCGCCTATCTCCGGCACCTCGTCGATGCACATCAATCGGGAGCCCGCGACTACAGCGCGCTGCTGTGGACGGTGTTGATGTTCGAGGCGTTTCTGAGCAACATCCTGGGCGACTCTCGGGAGCGATTCGACGCTCCCGGAGTTACGGAGATAACCACGTGAGCATACGCATATTGCATGTTCTTGACCATTCACTCCCGCTTCACAGCGGCTATACTTTCCGCACTTTGGCTCTTCTTCGCGAACAGCGCGCCATGGGTTGGCAGACGATCCAGTTAACCACTCCGAAGCACGGTTCCGGCGGCCCGCTGGAAGAGCGTGTGGACGGCTGGGATTTCCATCGCACTCCAGGCGGCAAGGGTTCTGGCCTCCTCAGTCAGATGCGCCTGACTGCTACCCGACTGATGCAGGTCATCGCAGCAACGCGGCCGGACGTGATCCATGCGCATTCCCCGGTACTCAATGTCTTGCCTAGTCTTTGGGTTGGACGGCGGTCAAATTTACCGGTCGTCTACGAGGTACGAGCTTTTTGGGAGGATGCAGCGGTTGATCACGGTACGACGGTAGAAGGCAGTCTGCGCTACCGCGCGTCACGTCTGCTGGAAAGTCTGGCGCTTGGCCGTGTAGACCAGGTGACAACCATTTGCGAGGGGCTGCGCCGCGACATTGCCGCTCGCGGCATTCCAGCGGAACGGATTACCGTGATCCCCAATGCTGTGGACGTCGGCCTGTTTCGCTTCGGCGGCGAGCCGGATGCCGATTTGCGCCGTTCGCTTGGGCTCGAAGGGGCGACCGTGATCGGCTTTGCGGGGTCTTTCTACGGTTACGAGGGACTCAGTCTGTTGATCGAGGCGGCTCGCCAGATGTTGCCTCGATATCCCTGGCTACGCGTACTGCTGGTCGGGGGCGGCGCGCAGGAGGCCCAGCTCCGCGCACAAACGGCGGCGGCTGGCTTGGACAGACAGGTGATCTTTACCGGCCGTGTGCCGCACAGCGAAGTGCAACGCTACTACGAGCTGATCGACGTGCTGGTTTATCCGCGGCTGCCAATCCGGCTGACCGAACTGGTGACACCGCTCAAGCCACTGGAGGCCATGGCGCAGGGACGCATGCTGGTCGCCTCCGACGTTGGTGGGCACCGCGAGTTGATTCGGCATGGTGAGACAGGCTTCCTGTTTCGGGCCGGCGATGTCTCCGCTCTGGCGGCGGCGATCGACGATGTGCTGGCCAAGCGAGAATCTTGGCCACAGATTTGCCTGCAGGCAAGGCGCTTTGTCGAGCGCGAGCGCACTTGGGCAGGTAGCGCGGCACAATATCGTAAGGTGTACCGTCAGGCGTTGGCCAGTTACGGCCGTAACCCGGATTTTTGATCTCGGAGCATCATGAATTTCCGGGATTTCTCGTATTGTTCCTGCTCTATTCATTTTCCCTGGTAAGCGGTACGAGGGCCACGGACAGCGGCGTCTGAGAGAGTCGTTGCAGCAGCCAAGCCGGATGTAGGTGATATCCTCGTATTGTATTGCACAGAATGCAAGAATCGGACCTTTTGCCAAAAAATGCCGGTCTGGGGAAAGTTGCTGTGGTAGGATGACTCGTTTTCATTGATTTAATTGAGGACTCTTGCTTCTAATTCTTGCGGAGAGGTCAAATATGGATTGGGATCCGGTAACACATTACCAGGAAGTGGCTATTGCGGAACGCTATGACAGGGAGAGGTTCAGTTCGATTAGCGGCAGGGTTTTTAATTCCCTTGAAAAAAGTGTCATCAGGGCGGCCTTTCGTGATGTGCCGAAGACTGCCAGGATTCTGGATCTTCCGTGTGGCACAGGTCGCCTGGCTTCTGCGCTTCTTGAGAGCGGATTTTCGGTCGAGGGTGTGGATATATCGGCGGCCATGCTGGATGTCGCAAAACGCAAACTCCATTCTTTCGGCGATCGATTTACCACGCGAGTGGCTGACGTACATGAACTGGCTAAGGCTGAACCAAAGCGATACGATGCCGCCCTGTGCGCGCGTGTCTTGATGCATTTCCCGCTTGACGAGCAAATTGCATTCCTGAAGTCCGTAGCTCAACTGACGAAGGGTACTGTGGTGTTAACCCAGTCTCTTAGTTCGCCCTACCAGCGATTTCGACGCTCCGTTAAGAAACTCATCGGCAACCAGCCTCCCGCAAACTACCCGCTGACTGAAGACGATTTGGCTTCACTGCTGCGCGGCGCTGGCCTCCGAGAAGTGAGAAGGCTGCGATTGGCGGCCTTGATTTCGGAAGCCATGGTCGTCATTACGGAGCATGCGTGACGGAGGATCAGGCGGTGCCAAGACCAAGACATCCGAGAGACGTCGGTGTGGCATGTTGGCATCATTTCCGGCGTGGCGGAACTGGACGGTCGGGGACGTCGATCATGGCGAGGGGGTCGTCAAGCGGCTCTGTCGGGTGACGAACTGGTCGAATCACGACCGGGCCCTGCTCTGTCAGGGCAAGCTGACGATCTGCTTCGAGGATGCGAGCGTCCTGGGGCCGTGGGCACTGTCGTCGCCCGAGCGATGCAGCAAACCGGTGCCCCTCTGCCTGGGACGAGAGAAAAATCCTGCCCGGGCTGCTCGATCCAATCGCGGGTGGGTATCTCGCAGGTCTCGGCCGATGGCGCCTACGACAACCCCGGCTGCCACGTGGCGATTGCCGAACGGGACGCCGGGGCCACCATCTCGCCCCGCGACGGAGCGGTTTCGTCGGGAAACCATTGCCCCGGCGACACCATCCTCCAGGAAATCGAGACCAGGCGACTTGCCGAACAGTTTCGAGAATTCGCGTTTGCGTTCTATTGGCATCGGATTTGTGGTCGTAGAAGATGAAGGAAATGTTTTTGATGATCAGTCGAAGGCACTATTGGCGCACCAACGCTTGTCTGAGAATCGTCAAGTTGTAAAGGTTTTCTACAAAATCCTGTGGGACGTATGAATGGACAGATTTTCCTGCGAGCGACTTCAGGATGCCTTGGCTGCCGGGGGCGTGGCGAGGCAAGTCGTTGTTCATCGACAGGTCGCCTCAAGAGATAATTCCGCCGTGTTTCTCGGCACGGCTGCCGGCGGTTCGGCCGATCGTTTGGCGATCAAGTGCTGTTATCTGCCCGGTACCAATCTGCCCGATGAAAAAACGGCAGAAATGCAGTATCTTGCGCTGGCTTCCGTGCACTCGGCTCTGGCGTCGGTGCCGACGTGCTTTCGTGTTCCGGTACCCGAATTCTTCGAACGAAAGTTGGCGGCATATGCCATGTCCTGGATAGATGGCCAGTCCATGACCGAACTGATGCGGAGTTGCTCCTCGCGAACCCGGCTATTGCACTCTATCGAGCGGATCGGCGGGTGGCTGGGAAGTTTTCACGCTGCTGGACCAATTCGCCACGGACTGGCAAGACTCTCCGACCAAGCGAGTGAGCTGGATGCGATGCACAAGGCCCCGGTCGACAACCGATACTTTCTTGAGGGCGTATTGTTGCTCCGCTCCGAGAATTTCGGCACTGCCTCGGGCATGACAAGCCTGAGCTGGCTGCACGGCGATTGTAAGACTGACAACTTCCTCCTGACAGATTCGGATGTGGTTGTCGGGATAGATGTGGCAATTGCTTATGAGAATGCAGTGGAGATGGATCTCGCGATGTTTCTCAATGATTTGGCGTTGCGCCTGTGGACGCCAGCTTTCGCGCGGTTGGCCTGGGCGGAAGCGGGCCTGCGGAATGCTTTCTTGAAAGGATACAGCGTCACGGGACCGCCTTTCGATCCGGCACTACTGCAAAGGCTGCGCCTCTGGTCCGCGCTTGGTCTCTGGTATAACTATGTTATGGTACAGAAGCTGGGAATGGTCAGACGGTGGTACTTGAACAGATGTTTCTCAGGACTTGTGCGCCGATTACTCAAGGCAGAATCCATCAGTGACCGGGGCAGATAGGCGGACAGGTGCCTGTGGAACCGTGTCCCGGTTGTTTCCGTCAGCGGTACGATTGTTTGCGGTGTGGTGCTGGCAATCAATGGAGCCCTGGCGCACAAGGCTTGCACGGCAAAGCGAAGCCGCTTCGATTGGGGGCAGAAGGAAGCGGCGACAGGTCGAAGAAGGGATCGGTGAAAGTGGATCCGGGCGATCTGCGTATGGAGAAGCGGCTGGTGAAAGTGCGGGACAAACTGTCGTCGAGGCAGACGCGGAGCTTCCGGGATGCCATCAATCCTGACGCCCACGTGTGGCATTGGCTCTGCAAGATTGATTGCCCGGCATTTGCCAGTGTGGCGTGATTGACCCGAGCGTTGGCCGGTTCTTGCTTTGCATTGTGGTTGGAGGGATGGTATGAGCAATGTTCTGTATCTGGTACACCGCTTGCCTTACCCACCGAACAAGGGTGATAAGGTTCGCTCCTATCATTTGCTCAAGCATTTGGCCAGCAGGCACCGGGTATTTCTCGGAACGTTCATCGATGACCCGGAGGATGAACGTCATGTCGATGCTTTGCCTCCGTACTGTGCCGATATGCACGTTGCCCGGATCAATCCACGTGTTGCCAAACTTCTAAGCGTACGCGCGCTCGCCAGCAACAGCGCACTCACCATTCCGTACTATAGCAGTGTGGGCTTGCAGGATTGGGTCGATAATACTCTGCGAGAACAGCGGGTCGATGCGGTGGTCGTTTTTTCCTCGGTGATGGCGAAGTTCGTACAGGGCGTTCCCAACTTGCGCAGGATTGTTGATTTTGTGGATGTCGACTCGGCAAAGTGGACGCAGTATGCCCCCGATCACCGTTGGCCGATGTCCTGGTTGTATCGCCGGGAGGGCAAGCGGTTGCTGGCTTTCGAACGCTCGGTGGCGCTCGAAGCCGATCATTGTTTTTTCGTGACCGATCAGGAGGCTGCTCTGTTTCGCAGTTTGGTTCCCGAGTGTTCCGAGAAGATCGAGGGTATGTGTAATGGTGTGGATGCCGATTACTTTTCTCCACAACACGATTTGCCGTCTCCATTCGATGAAGCAGAACAACCGCTGGTCTTTACGGGTGCCATGGACTATTGGCCGAACGTTGACGCGGTATGCTGGTTTGCCACAGAGATATTCCCCGTGTTGCGGCGGAAATGGCCCGGCCTGCGCTTTTACGTGGTGGGACGAAATCCTACGAAGGCGGTTCAGGATCTGGCGGGAGAGCATGTCGTGGTAACGGGGACGGTCGCCGATGTTCGCCCCTATTTGCGACACCCTGCAATCGTTGTGGCTCCTTTGCGGGTAGCGCGAGGGGTGCAAAACAAGGTTCTCGAGGCGATGGCCATGGGCTTGCCCGTGGTCGCGTCAAAACAGTGTGCAGCGGCCATCGACGCCGTACCTGGATGGGACTTCCTTACCGCAGGAGCGGTTTCGGAGTATGTCGTGGAAATTGATTCGTTGTTGTCGGAACCAAAACGGGCGGAATCGGTAGGGGCTTCCGCACGTCGGCGAATACTGGCGGTTTACAGTTGGGATGCCCATCTCTCACGCATCGATCGTTACCTCGATTCGCAAGGCGTCTCCAATTACGCTGATGAAACTCCTTGACTTGCTGTCCCCTTGACGCTCGTCGTGTATTCATGTGGAGGTCAAGCACGGCCTGTTTATCGGTGTTGACCGTGGTTCATGAAATGGAAGGATTTGGCTGCGACGTATTCCGGCAACCATTGTGTGTGGTTGGCCCGTTGCCGCCCCCCTCGGGCGGGATGGCGAATCAGTGCGAGCAGCTTGTGCGCCTCTTGCGCGCCGAGGGGATGCAAGTGGAACTGGTGCCCACGAATGCTCCCTATAGACCCGCTTTTATTGGGAGACTGCCAGTTGTACGTGCGGGCTTTCGTCTGCTTCCGTACCTGTTGCATCTATGGCGGGCGGCTGGCCGCGCGCGCGTGATGCACGTCTTGGCCAACTCCGGTTGGGCTTGGCACTTGCTTGTGACGCCGGCGATGGTAATAGCGCGCATCAGACAAATTCCAGTCATCATAAATTACCATGGCGGCAATGCAGATTCCTTCTTTGCTCGCGCACCATCGTACGTTCTTCGTCTGCTGGCGCGCGCGTCCCTCCGCGTCACCCCTTCCGGTTTCCTGCAAAGGGTCTTTGCGAAGTACGGACTGAGCGTCGAAGTGATCCCGAACATCGTCGATACGTCGCGTTTCACGCCGATGACTCCGCGGATGTTCGGTGATGCACCCCATTTGGTAGTTACCCGAAATCTGGAGGAGATTTACGACATTCCAACCGCGATCCGTGCGTTTGTGGGTGTTCGCTCGGTCTTTCGGCGGGCGCGACTGACGGTGGCTGGCAGCGGCCCTGAACTACCGTACCTGCGCTCCCTGGTCGGCGAGCTTGCCGTTGAAGATTGCGTCCACTTTTCGGGCCGTATCGACAACGTGAAAATTCCGACACTGTACGCGGCAGCCGACTGTCTGATCAATCCGAGCAAGGTTGACAACATGCCGATCTCAATCCTCGAGGCTTTCGCGAGCGGTGTACCGGTTGTCAGCACCGCCGCGGGAGGGATTCCCGACATGGTCGAGAACGGCGTTTCGGGTCTGCTGGTGCCGATTGGCGACCACGAAGCGATGGCACGGCAGGTGCTTCGGGTGTTGCAGGACGGATCGTTGGCAGAACGGCTCCGACAGGCCGGTCTGCGGCAAGCGCAGAAATATGCCTGGCAGCAGGTACGCGCACAGTGGCTTGACGCCTATCGTCACGTCGCTGCATCAAGGAGAGAATCTTGAGTTTTTATACGGCAATCTGTTCGCATTTTCTGTTCCCGCTGCACGAGCGCATCAAGGGACATGATTCCGTACGATTGTGCAGAAGACTGGAAGAAAGCCAGTGGTGGACCAGCGAACAGATCGCAGGCGAGCAGGCTCGACGTCTGCGGGATTTTCTGGTCGACATCGGTCAGCGCGTTCCCTATTACCGGGACCTCTTCGGGCGCCTTGGCTTCGATCCGCGGTCGGTTCGCACACCGGAAGACCTGTCCGCACTGCCTTTGCTCGGCAAGGCGGAAATACGGGCCAACGGGGAGCGTTTCAAGGCGGCTGGCCACGGGCCGCTGACCCGCTACAATACCGGCGGATCTTCCGGGGAGCCGCTGATTTTCTACATGGGAAAGGGCCGCAAGAGCCACGACGTGGCGGCCAAGTGGCGTGCCACACGCTGGTGGGGCGTCGACATCGGCGACCGTGAATTGGTGGTCTGGGGCAGCCCGATCGAACTCGGGACGCAAGACTACGTTCGACGACTGCGCGACTGGCTGTTGAGAAGTCGCCTGCTGCCGGCCTTCGAAATGTCGCCGGCGAATCTCGATCGCTTCGTCGAGACCATCCGCGTGGCTCGCCCGGCGATGCTCTTCGGTTATCCGTCCAGCCTTTCGCTGATCGCACGGCATGCGCGCCACAGTGGTGTCGCCCTCGACGATCTGGGAATCCGCGTCGCCTTCGTCACTTCCGAGAAACTCTACGACGAGCAGCGGAGCGTGATCGGCGAAGTGTTCGGCTGTCCGGTCGCCAATGGTTACGGTGCCCGCGATGCCGGATTCATCGCTCATCAGTGTCCTGCCGGCAGCATGCACATCAGCGCCGAGGACATCGTCGTCGAAACCGTCGACGCCAGTGGCAGGCCCACGGCCTGCGGGCAGCCGGGAGAGATCGTTGTCACCCACCTGGCGACCGCTGATTTTCCTTTCGTCCGTTACCGAACCGGCGACATCGGCACGCTCAGCGACAGGACCTGCTCTTGCGGCCGCGGCCTGCCGGTACTCGAAGAGGTGCAGGGGCGCACCACCGATTTCGTGGTGGCGCGGGACGGAACGGTCATGCACGGGCTGGCGCTGATCTACACGCTTCGTGACCTGCCTGGGGTCGAGCGTTTCCGGATCGAACAGACGTCGATCGACCAGACGATCGTCCAGGTAGTCGCCGGGGCGGCCTTTGACGGCGCCGCCGAGGAGCGGATCATCAGGGATTTCAAGGCGAGGCTGGGGGACGCGGTTGACGTTCGCGTCGAGAAGGTGGCGGACATCGCCTGCGAGACCTCCGGAAAGTTCCGCTATGTGGTCAGTCGAGTTCCCGCTCTCGGTGCAGGCCTGGGATGCGAGCATGGGTAGCCGGCAGCGGCAATTCGTTTCGGCGGGCGACAGTGCCCGCCGAGCAGGCTGCCTGCGTGCGGCGATTGGCGCCGATCGCCACTTTTCGGGTGGGAGCAGCCATGTTTCCAGCGTCTGCGCGTCGTTGAACGAAGTCGCTTTTCTCCCGTGCAGCATCGCGGATTTGGCACGGAGCCAGTCATGCGCGACATTCTGATTACGGTAGTCATTCTTGGCTCGTTGCCATTCATTCTGCGCAGCCCGCGTGTTGGTGTCTATGTCTGGGCCTGGCTGGCGATGATGATTCCGCACCGAGCTGCCTTTGGATTTGCCCGGGCGCTGCCCTTTGGCCAGATAGTGGCGATTGCCACGCTGGTGTCGTTCCTGTTGTCACGCGAGCGGCGTCCCTTTCCAATCAGCAGTACGACCGTGGTGTACATTGCTCTGGTGCTGTGGATGTCGTTTACCAGCTTTTTTGCCATCAACACTGCGGAAGTCGTTTTTGAACGCTGGCTGTTCGTTTTCAAGATCCACGTGATGTTGTTCATCACCATGATGCTGATTCGCGGTCGTCAACAGATCGAGTGGCTGGTCTGGCTGGTTGTTGTGTCCATTGGTGTGTATGGGATCAAGGGGGGCGTGTGGACGCTCATGACTGGTGGTGGCGGACGGGTCTTCGGTCCTCCCGGAGGGTTTGCACAGGAAAACAACGCTTTCGGTTTGGCGCTGGTAATCCTCATGCCATTTTTCTACTACCTCTATCAAGTCTCCACTCGGCGCATCGTTCGTCTTGGATTGCTGTCCTCGATGGTTGCGGTCATCTTTTCGATTCTGGGCAGTCAGTCGCGTGGTGCTCTGCTGGCCCTGTTCGCCATGGCGACCTTGCTCGGATTGAAGGGCAAACGGCCGATCTTGTCGACTCTCCTGCTGGCGGGTGGAGTTGCCGCGGCGATTCTTTTCATGCCCGATTCCTGGAGCGGGCGCATGAAAACCATCGAAACCTACCAGGAAGATACTTCGGCAATGTCGCGTATCTACACCTGGAAGACCCTTTGGGCATTGGCCGTCGATCGGCCGCTGGTGGGTGGCGGTTTCGTCATCGACACGCCACAGGTATTCGCCATCTACGCACCAGCCGAGGGTGTCGGAGTCTACACGGGCGGCCAGGTATTCGTTGCCCACAGCATCTATTTCCAGATGTTGGGGGAGCACGGCTTTCCCGGACTGGCTCTTTACCTGCTGTTGGGCATTTCCGCGTGGCGACAGGCGCGGCGGGTTGGCAGGCAGGCGCAGACGCTGCCCGAATATGCAAACTGGGCGCCGTTGCTGATGCGAATGGTTCAGGTCAGCCTTGCCGGCTTTGCTGTCGGTGGCGCCTTCCTCAGCCTGGCGCATTTCGATCTCAGCTATTACATCATTTCGTTTGCCGTTCTCGTCGACGCCACGCTGCGTGAACAGCAGAAGGCCGGCGCTGCAGCTGGCGCAGTACTGCCGGCAAGCGCAGGCTCCATCTCCCCCACACCGAAGTAGAGCCCTATGAGCACCCTTTCCGAAACGCTCTTGAGAAAATACTACGCAAATTCGCCACATCCCTATCAGATCTATGAGCAGCGTGTCGACCACCTGCTGACGTCTGACGCGGTGCTGCTCGACGCAGGTTGTGGACGAACCGTGCCGGTCCTGAAAAAATATCTGGGGCGGGCCCAGCGTCTGATCGGCGTCGAACTGGTCGATTTCACCGATGTGCCTGCGGGAATCGACACCTACAATGCCGACCTGTCCGACATTCCCCTGCCGGACGCCAGCGTTGACCTGATCATGTCGCGCAGCGTTTTCGAGCACCTGACCGATCCCGACTCGGTATACAAGGAGTTCATGCGCATCCTGCGTCCGGGCGGGGCAGTGATTTTCCTGACCGCCAACATGTGGGACTACGGGACGCTCGTTGCGCGCCTCGTGCCCAACCGCTTTCATGCACGCATCGTCCGGCAGGTCGAGGGAAGGATGGAAGAGGATACCTTTCCCACCGCGTACCGCACCAACACGCGCACCGACGTCGAACGTCTGGCGGCGTCTGCCGGTTTGCGGGTCGAGTCGTTCGAATATTTGAGCCAATACCCGAACTATCTGATGTTCAATGGAGCGTTGTTCTTCCTGGGCGTCTGCTACGAAAAATTGATCAGCCGCTTCGAAGCGCTGCGCATCTTGCGCGGCTGGATCCTGGTCACTCTGCGCAAGCCGGAGACGATCCGTTGAGACCCGCCGCCGACCAGGAAAGCACCCTGGAAGCGCTGCTGGCAAAGGCCAGCCGGACGGCTTGCGGGCTGTTGCACCGGGTCACAAGCCCCCGCCTTTCCATACTGATCTTCCATCGCGTTCACGCACGGGCGGACACCATTTTGCCGAGCGAGCCCGACGCGACGCGCTTTGCATTGCTCATGCGTTTCGTCGCGCGCAGTTTTCGCGTGATGACCCTGGGCGAAGCCGCTTCCCGTCTGGCCAACGAGGAATTGCCCCCGCGGGCGCTGGTCGTGACTTTTGATGACGGATATGCGGACAACGTCGAAGTGGCGTTGCCAATTCTGCAGCGCTATGGCGTGCCGGCGAGCTTCTTCATTTCCACGGGATTTCTCGACGGTGGTCGCATGTGGAACGACTCCGTGATCGAGATCATCCGGGCCTGTGCTGCGGACGAGCTCGATCTGGAGTCTTTCGGCATCGGTCGTCGCTCCCTGTCCGGCGCGGTGGAGCGAAGATCGGTGATTGGCGAGCTGCTTTCCCGCATCAAGTACCTGGCACTGGCCGAGCGCGACGAGGCGATCGTTCGCTTGCAGCGCCTGGCCGGCGTGCGCGATTTGCCCAACGGCTTGATGATGCGGTCCGAGCAGGTGCGGCAATTGCAGCGTGCCGGCATGGAGATCGGTGCGCATACCGCGCATCATCCCATCCTGACGACCTTGGCGCCTGCGGACGCCGAACGCGAAATCAGCAGCGGACGTCAGCGCCTTGAGGAGATCATCGACACTCCGGTAGACGTCTTTGCCTATCCCAACGGCAAGCCGGTGCGGGACTATGACCAGACTCACGTCGCGATCCTGCGTCGTCTTGGCTTTCGTGCGGCGGTGAGCACGGCGCCAGGCGTCGCGCGCGCTGGCGATGGTCTGCTGGAGTTGCCCCGCTTCACCCCGTGGGGAGATTCGCTGGCTACCTGGGCGTTGCGCCTGATGAGCAATCAGCGCAATGTCCATTACCAGCTCGCCGCTCCGGCAAATGCATCGTTGCCCTAGGCTTGCGCGCAATTCTGGTGTTGCCTGAGGGCAAACAGGATCGCGTCGGCGGTGAGCAAATGACCTGCAAGCGACAGCGGTGGTCGCGTCCGCGTGAGCCGGACCACGCCTCCAGCAGCGCGTGCACATCGTCACGCCATCGACGATGCCAGTCGGACGGCCAGTGTGGGTTCGGTGACCGATCGCGTTGCTCGTGTTTGGCGACCAAAGAAAAGGGCCATCGTCGCCGATGGCCCCGGATTCTCCGCAGGTCG
>NZ_JAMTDV010000050.1 GCF_023806565.1 Accumulibacter sp.
AGATGCCGGTACGATTCACCGGCGCCTCGAAGTTGTCCACGCCCATCAGGCTGCCAACATAATTGCGGTTGAACCGCCCGCCACCATTGCTGATCACCTGCAGATAAGCCGAGCCGCCCTCCCAGCCGATCAGTTTCTGACCGTCGATCTGCACGATCAGGTCGACGTGACCGACATAGGTGCCCCCGGTCTTCAGGCCGCCGGTGTAGTTGTGCAGGAAATCGGCGGTGTAAAGCAGGTCGGTTTGAATTCCACTATCATACAACTTCTGGCGCGCGCCGCCCCAGTCGCCGCTGAGCGTCGTTCCCTGCCAATCCGGCGGGGCACTGCCTCCGGCATCCGCGGCTTCCTCGGCTCTCTCGTCGGCTGCGTCCGTGTGCTCGCCGGTCTCATCTGCTGCAGCTTGCAGTTCCTCATCGGCGGGCGCCGGCTCCTCCACTGCCGCAGCATGAACCCGAGGCATCGCCAACAACAGCGAGCACAGCATACCTCTGAGCAGGGCACAACGTCTCCCCAGTCTGTCGTCAAATCGCATGTGCCTTGTTCCTGAAAGGGGCATGTCAATTGCCTTTCTTCTTGGTGATTGACGCCACGCGCCGGGACGGATTGGTTTGTACGCAACCTGTGCACCCGCCACAGCCACCCTTGCTCTTCTCGCGGATGGATCGAGGCGAGGCGCCGGCATCGCCATGGGCAAGTCCGACACGCCGTGCCAGTCCTGCACTGCATTCCACAAGTGCGTCGCGCAGCACGCCAGGCATCAGCCGCCACGTGGCATAGCTGGCGGCGCAGACGACCGCGCCATAGACAACGAGTTCTTCAAGCATCACCGGCTCCCGAGAGGATGAGGGCAAGGCGATAGGTGATAAAAGCCGCGACATACGCCAGGGCGAACAGATAGCCGGCCATCAGCAGTGGATATCGCCAGGAATTGGTCTCGCGCTTGACCACTGCCAGAGTCGACAGGCACTGCGGCGAGAAGACGTACCAGGCGAGCAGCGAGAAAGCGGTCGGCAACGACCAGCTTGCCGACAGCATCGGCGCCAGTTGCTCCGCCACGTCCTCACCGGTGGCCGAGAGCGCATAGACCGTACCGAGGGCGCCCACCGCGACCTCTCTCGCCGCCATGCCGGGGACCAGCGCGATCGATATCTGCCAGTTGAAGCCGATCGGCGCGAAAATGACCTCGAGCGCGTGGCCGAGCATTCCGGCATAACTGTACTGAATCGCCGGGCCGCTGGCATCCGCCGGCGGAGCCGGAAAGGAAGACAGGAACCACAGCACCACCATCAGCGAAAGAATGATGTTGCCGACCCGCATGATGAAGATGCGGGCGCGCTCGAACAGACCCAGCAACAGATTGCGGGCATGTGGCCAGCGGTAGGACGGCAATTCGAGCATCAGCGGATGCTGCATCCCCTTCGCGACCGTCAGCTTGAGCACGCCCGCCACGGCCATGGCGCTCAGCACCCCGGCCACGTAGAGGATGAACAGCACGAGCCCCTGCAGATTGAATACGCCGGCCACGGTGTCCTCCGGGATGAACGCGCCAATGATCAGCGCGTATACCGGCAATCGCGCGGAGCAGGTCATCAACGGGGCAATCATGATCGTTGCCAGCCGGTCACGCCAGTTGGCGATGGTGCGCGTCGCCATGATGCCGGGAACGGCGCAGGCGAAACTTGAGAGCAGCGGAATGAACGATCGCCCCGAGAGACCGACGGTACCCATCAGGCGGTCGAGCAGGAAGGCGGCACGCGGTAGGTAACCCGAATCCTCCAGTGCGAGAATGAAGAGAAAGAGGATCAGAATCTGCGGCAGAAACACCAGCACACTGCCGACACCGGCGACGATGCCATCGACCAGCAGGCTGCGCAGAATCGTGTCGGGCATGCGCTCGGTGAGGAATTCGCCGAGCGCCTGGACACTGCTCTTGATCAGATCCATCGGCACGCTCGCCCAACTGAACACCGCCTGGAACATCAGGAACAGGGTCAGGGCCAGAACGAGCATTCCCCAGACCGGATGCAGCACGACGCGATCGATGCGCTCGTCCAGGCGCGTGTCGAGCGCCGGTTCGCGTACGGTGGCGGCGAGGATGCGCCGCACCTCACGCTGCGTGGCAGCGACGTCGGCGACATCCGGCGGCAGCCAGGCAACGGAATGTGACAGATCCTCCGCCACCATGGCGTCTAGCCGGGCGATCAGATCGCTCGCCCCGCCTCGCTTGACGGCAACGGTTCTGACCACCGGCATACCCAGCTCGCGCGCCAGTGCCGGCACGTCGATTTCGATCCCGCGCTTGACCGCCAGATCGGTCATGTTGAGCGCAAGAACCATTGGCAACCCCAAACGCCTGACCTCGAGAACGAGTCGCAGATTGAGCTTGAGGTTGGTGGCGTCGCTCACACAGACGATCAGATCGGGACGCTTTTCGCCAGCGAGCGTCCCCAGCACAACGTCGCGGGTGATCGCCTCGTCGATGCTGATGGCGTTGAGACTGTACGCGCCCGGCAGATCGAGTACGCGAAATTCCTTGCCTGACGCCGTCGTGAGCCAGCCTTCCTTGCGGTCGACGGTCACTCCGGGATAATTGGCAACCTTCTGCCGGCTTCCGGTCAGCAGGTTGAACAAGGCCGTCTTGCCGCAGTTCGGGTTGCCCAGCAGGGCCAGTCTCAACGCACCATTCGCGCCATTCATGTGCATTCTCCTTCCGTACGTGCCGGCGCCACCAGCACCCGCTCGGCCTCGAATCGGCGCAGGGCAAACATCGTGCTGCCCACACGCACCGCAACCGGATCACCCCCCGGAAATCCACGCGCGACGACGCGCACCCGCTCTCCATCGACAAACCCGATCTCGAAGAGCCTCAATGCGAGTGCCCGATCCCCAGTTTCGCCGCCGGCAGCGAGGAAGCCATTGCTGACCGTGGCTTCCTGACCGATCGGAAGGTCGAACAGGGTCATCGATTCCATCTGTTTCATACGATTCGATCCCTTTCCAGAAACACAGACTGATTCACATGCATGCGAAGAATGACCGCCGGCAAGAGTCTGCCCCGCCTTCCGTTCCCCGTACACCGACACACACAGAGCCAGTATACATGAGAATAATTCTCATTACTAGTGATTGGAGATGTTTCTTGAAATGGTCTTGTCTACTTGCCGAAAACCGGAGGAGTCCGCAGGAAACGCGCGCGGCTCCTGCCTGACAGTCGACAGGAATCGTGGCGGCAGCGCATTCGTGCTGCTCGCCAGGCGTGAGAAGACCTTGCTGGCCCCAAGCGTAGGGTCGCGCCTTGCCCTCTCCGCGATGCGCGTCACCTTTCCAGCATGATTGCCAAATAAGCTACGTACAGAACGCCGTTGAGCAGCAGGCTCCAGACGGGCAAACCCTTGCCGCGCGCCCAGACGCGCAGCCAGCCGACGGCGATCAGGGTTGCCAGCACCCCGGTGAAGACTTCGACACGTGGTTGCCAAGGAGTCAGCATGATGCCGATGGCGGGCAGCAAGGTCCCCTGAAAGACCATCGCGCCGGTGATGTTGCCGAACGCCAGGGTGTCCTTGTCCCGACGTATCCAGAGGATGCTGTTGACCTTCTCGGGGAGTTCGGTGGCAATCGGGATGATCAGCAAGGAGAGCAGCAGCGTCGAGATGCCCAGTAGGCGCGCGACGCCATCGACGCCATGAATGAAGCCCTTGGCGCCAAACAGGATGAGGGTAACACCAGCCGCCAGTTGCACGAGGATGGTGAATAGATTGGTCGGAAACCCCAGCCGGGAGAGGAACATCCTCTCCTCGGCCTCCGTACCGTGGCCATTCTCGACCAGATCGCTCGACGCACGCAGCGTAATCAGGACGTACACGAAGTACGTGAGCACCAGCGTGAAGCCGATGGCGGCTCGCAGGTAACGGGCGTCCGGCGGAACGAACATCGCCACCGCAGCGAGAGCGAAAGCAAACAGAAAGAAATCGAGGTCGCGCACGAAACCGGTATGTTCGGGGGCAACGAGACCGCCGAGCCCGCGACGCGCAGCGACCGACAAGGCCATCAGACAGGTAGACAGGGTAGACAACATGAGGGGAGCGCCGAGGATGGCGCCGACCCCGATTTCCTCGTTGACGCCGACGTCGCTGGTACCCGCAAACAGTGCCAGCAGCGGGACCGTCGTTTCCGGAAGCGCCGTACCGACCGCGGCGAAAAGCGATCCAGTGACTCCCTCCGATATTCTCAGTTTTTCGCCGAGGTGTTCCAGTGCATTGGTAAATAGCTCGGCAGCTGCGAGAATGAGGAAGAGCATCACGACCAGTTGCAGGACCAGGCTGATCATGACCACACCTGTGCTGCCAGGCCAGCGGTGCGCTGAGGGTTGCTTGCGGGAGGGAGCGCGGCGGCGGTCGCGCGGAAAGCTGTGTTCACTGTGGGCTCCGGCGGATCGGACAGCAAGAACCATGACGCACCGCTTCCT